>PLSK01000317.1 GCA_003165155.1 Mycobacterium sp.
CCCACCACCTTGGCGGAGGCGGCCGCGCTGTTCGGAGCTTCGGAACTGGCGCGGGAGGCGTTCGGCGACGACGTTGTCGCGCACTACCTGAACAACGCCCGCGTCGAGTTGGCGGCATTCAACGCGGCCGTTACGGATTGGGAGAGGATTCGTGGGTTTGAGCGCCTCTAGAGCAAGACGGCCGGTCGTAGGCTTGACCGCCTATCTGGAGCAGGTGCAGACCGGGATCTGGGACGTCCCAGCGAGTTATCTGCCGGCGGACTACTTCCAGGGCGTGACGATGGCCGGTGGTGTCGCGGTGCTGCTGCCGCCGCAGCCGGTGGACCCCGACGTCGTCAATTCTGTTCTCGACAGCCTGGACGCCCTGGTGATTACCGGCGGTTACGACCTGGACCCCATCGCTTATGGCCGGCGACCGCATCCGACGACCGACCAGCCTCGCACGGCCCGCGACAATTGGGAGTTCGCGCTGTTGCAAGGCGCGCTGGCCCGAGGGCTGCCCGTGCTGGGTATCTGTCGCGGCGCGCAGGTCCTNNGCACCGTGGCGGGCACCCGGCTGGCCGCGCTGGTAGGGGAGTCCGCTGAAGCGCCGTGCTACCACCATCAGGCGATCGACGAGGTTGGTGCGGGCCTGGTGGTCAGCGCGTGGGATCCCGACGGGGTCGTCGAGGCGGTGGAGCTAGCCGGGGACGGGTTCGTGCTTGCGGTGCAGTGGCATCCGGAGCAGTCCCTCGACGATCTGCGGTTGTTCACCGCGATCGTCGACGCCGCACGGGCCTACGCCGGGCACCTGACCTGACATGAGCACGATGCAGCTGATCAACCCCGCGACCGAGGAAGTGCTGCGCTCAGTCGACCACGCCGACGCCGCCGCGGTCGACGACGCGGTGCAGCGTGCGCGGGCGGCTCAGCGGCGCTGGGCACGGCTGCCACCGGTCGAACGCGCTGCGGGTCTGCGGGCGTTCGCGGCCGTCGTCGACGCCCATATCGACGAACTGGCCGCGCTCGAGGTGACCAATTCGGGACACCCGATCGCGTCGGCGGAGTGGGAAGCGGGCCATGTCCGCGACGTGTTGGCGTTCTAT
The DNA here is from genome assembly GCA_003165155.1 of Mycobacterium sp. Taxonomy (GTDB): domain Bacteria; phylum Actinomycetota; class Actinomycetes; order Mycobacteriales; family Mycobacteriaceae; genus Mycobacterium. The sequence goes on from PLSK01000317.1 coordinate 1,086, forward strand.
GCGGGCGCCCCGGAACGGTTGTCCGGAAGGCAGATTCCCGTCGCCGGCGGCCTGGACATCACGTTCAACGAGCCGCTGGGCGTGGTCGGCGTGATCACGCCTTGGAACTTCCCGATGACGATCGCCTCCTGGGGCTTCGCGCCCGCCCTGGCCGCCGGCAACGCCGTGCTGGTCAAGCCCGCAGAATGGACGCCGCTGACCACGATGCGGCTCGGTGAGTTGGCCGTAGAGGCCGGGCTGGACCCAGACCTGCTGCAGGTGCTGCCCGGCAAGGGCACGGTTGTTGGCCAGCGGTTCGTCACCCATCCAGACGTTCGCAAAATCGTCTTCACCGGGTCCACCGAAGTCGGCAAGTTGGTGCTGGCCGGTGCGGCGGCCCAGGTCAAGCGGGTGACGCTGGAACTGGGCGGCAAAAGCGCCAACATCATCTTCGACGACTGCGACCTGGAGCGCGCGGCAGCGACCGCACCCAACGGGGTGTTCGACAATGCCGGGCAGGACTGCTGTGCGCGCAGCCGGATCCTGGTGCAGCGCACCGTTTACGACAGGTTCATGGAGCTGCTGGAGCCGGCGGTGCGCAGCGTCGTCGTCGGGGACCCCGGATCCCGTGACACCGAGATGGGCCCGCTGATATCCGCCGCGCATCGCGACAAGGTGGCCTCCTACGTCCCTGACGGTGCGCCGGTCGCGTTCCGCGGCACCGCGCCAGACGGTCGCGGATTCTGGTTTCCACCAACGGTTCTCACTCCAAAACGCGCCGACCGGACCCTTACCGAAGAGATCTTCGGCCCAGTGGTCACCGTGCTGATGTTCGACGATGAGCACGACGCCGTCACGCTGGCCAACGACACCGCCTATGGGCTATCGGGTTCGATCTGGACCGACAACCTGTCCCGCGCGCTGCGAGTATCGCGGGCGGTCGAGTCCGGTAACCTCTCGGTCAATTCGCATTCCTCGGTGCGCTACAGCACGCCCTTCGGTGGCTTCAAGCAGTCTGGGCTGGGTCGTGAGCTCGGCCCCGATGCGCCGCTGCATTTCACCGAGACCAAGAATGTGTTCATCGCGATCAAAGAGGAGGGCTAGTGGCTGCGTTCGATCTCACCCGACGGTTGTCCGGCCGGGTGGTGGTTATCACCGGTGGCGGCAGCGGCATCGGCCTGGCCGCAGGTCGGCGGATGCACGCCGAGGGTGCGACCGTCGTGGTCGGCGACATCGACGGCGAGGCCGGCGCGGCGGCGGCAGACGAGCTATCGGGTTTGTTTGTGCCAGTGGATGTTTCAGACGAGAGTGCCGTCAACGCGTTGTTCGACACCGTGGCCGCAACTTACGGCTCCGTCGACGTCGCGTTCAACAACGCCGGCATCTCGCCACCAGATGACGATCTGATCGAAATCACCGAGCTCCCCGCGTGGCAGCGCGTCCAAGACGTCAACCTGAAGTCGGTGTACCTGTGCTGCCGGGCGGCGTTGCGGCACATGGTCCCCGCTGGAAAGGGTTCGATCATCAATACTGCGTCCTTCGTCGCGGTACTGGGTTCGGCGACCTCGCAGATCTCCTACACCGCATCCAAGGGCGGGGTGCTGGCGATGTCACGGGAGCTGGGAGTGCAATTCGCCCGGCAAGGCATCCGGGTCAACGCGCTGTGCCCCGGGCCGGTCAACACTCCGTTGCTGCAAGAGCTATTCGCCAAAGACCCGGAGCGCGCAGCCCGGCGTCTGGTGCACGTACCGCTGGGACGCTTCGCCGAGCCAGACGAAATCGCTGCTGCCGTAGCATTTTTAGCCAGTGACGACGCGTCGTTCATCACGGCGTCGACGTTCCTGGTGGACGGCGGCATCAGCTCGGCCTACGTCACTGCGCTCTGATCGCGATCAATGGAATCGCCATCTCGGCGGGCGTGCCGCCACCGTGAAAACCTATGAGACGAGCCGCTTCCGGGGGCTCGTGCTCGGTCGCCAGCACAGCGGAATCGCCGGTGCAGATGACAACGACATCGCCGATCCGGGGCAGGTTGCGTGGGCTCATCGGCCCGAACAGTCCGGTGGCCACCACCTCCTCGCGGATGTATACCTGCGCTTGGCCGCCTACCAACTCACGCCACGTGGCCAGCACATCGGCGGTGGCGCCGGGCTCGGTGTGCAGGTAGCGCACCCGCGGCTCGCCGGCGACCACCCTTACCCCCGCGCCGAGTCGCGGGTCGGCGTCGAGGTCGATGCGCGCGTTCGCCGGGACGTTGAGGCCGCCGTGGTCCGCGGTCACCAGCAGCGCCGCGTTCGGGGGCAGTGCCTCGACGATGCGGGTCAGCAGCGCATCGACACGGGCCGCGGCCTCGTGCCACTGGGACGAACCGATGCCGGACAGATGTGCCGCGGTGTCCAGATCGGCGGTATAGCTATAGACCAGGCCCGGCGCGGCATGCAGTTGGTCGGCCACCCGCTGGGCGTAGTCGTCGCCCGTGCGCGTCGGGCAAAACTGTGCGCCTCGGTATGCGGCGTCGGTCAGTCCGCTGCCGATGAACCACTCCGGGAGTACGGCGCGCACATCGACGCCGGCTTGCTGTACGCGCTCGAACCAGGTTGGCAGCGGCTGCCATTGGTTGGGGGGCGGGTCGTCGCGCCAGCTGATGTGATTGAGCACCCGGTCGGTGCCGGGGATGTTGAGCGTGAAGCCCAGGACGCCGTGCTCACCGGGCTGTGCGCCCGTGCCCAGCGACACCAGACTGCTCGGCGTGGTCGAGGGGAACGTGCAGGCCAGCTGGTCCAGCCGTCCGATCCCGCCGGCCAGAACGGATGCCAGCAGCGGTGCGCCGTCAGCCAACTCCGGTAGTAGGTGCCAGCCCATGCCGTCGACCAGCACCACTGCGATGCGATCAACATCCCCAACCCGATCCGCCAGCGCCAATCTGTCGATCGCAGCGGGTACGCCGAGCAGCGCGGCCGCCGCCGGCAGCACATCGCAGATCGAACCGGGCATATGGTCAGCCACGCGGTCAGTTTGGCACGAATTCAGACGTGCGCCAGTCGCTGGCTGGTCACCCGGAGCTGGCGGTCGGTGCTGTCGGCGAGCGCGCGAACCTGCTCCGGCTGTAGCCGCCCGCACAGCCTGCCCCAGTGCACCGCAATCTCGTCGCCGACGGCGACATCGGGCACCGCGCTGTAGCCGTCGGCCCAGACCTCGAGCCGGCGCACCTCGGGTTCGGACAGCGTCAACGCCTGACCATCCCAGCAAAGCCGCCGGCACGACACCCCGATATCGCCTCCGGTACGGGAAGTCACTGTGCCCCAGGTGATTCGGCAATTGTCCAACACACCCAGCGGGTGTTCGTCCATGCCTCGGCCCAGAAATCGGGTCCACGGATAGACGCCGAACACATGAAAGCAGTGGTTGCCGGCCGCCTCGCAGGCCAGCTCCGGGGTCAGATGCGACCAGTACCGTCCTGCTTGCGGTCCGATGATAGCCAGCAGCGCGTCGAGTAATTGTCCCGGCTCCAGGTCGGCGCCGATGCCACTGCCGAGCCAATAGGATTCGACCAGCCGGTAGTCCAGCGGGTCGGCGATGCCGGTCAGCTCGGACAGCACCCGCAAGTAGGGCCAAGCCCCGGAAAACTTTGTCGCCGCAGTACGCACGTCGTCGACCGAGCCATCACGCAAGGTTGCGCCCAGCGGCGGACCGCAATAGCCCAAGGCGTTGGGTGCATAGGCGTAGCGGGCGAACATCTCGGCGCCGCGAGCGTCGACCAACTCCTCACACCCGCCCGGACTGCCCTACGAGCTTGATGGCATCGCGGTGCATGCGGCCGAAGTTGTAGTACGCGGCGCATGCCCCCTCGGGAGACACCATGCACGTCCCGATCGGGGTCTCCGGCGTGCATGCGGTGCCGAAAACCTTGCATTCCCAGGGCTTGAGCACGCCCTTGAGCACCTCACCACACTGGCACGCCTTCGGGTCGGCGACCCGCACACCGGGCATCGTGAACCGCAGCTCGGCATCGAACTCCGCGAAGTCGTCGTGCAACCGCAACGCACTTTGCGAGATGAACCCGAGTCCCCGCCATTCGAAGTGCGGACGTAACGCGAACACCTTGGCCATCAACGCCAGCGCCGCGGGGTTTCCGTCTTCGGGCACCACTCGTTTGTACTGGTTTTCCACCTCGCATCGGCCCTCGCGGATCTGGCGCAGCAGCATCGCGACCGACGCCAAGATGTCCAGGGGCTCGAATCCCGTCACCACCAACGGCTTCCCGTACACCTCCGGCACGAACCGGTATGGCCGGTTACCCACCACGGTCGACACGTGCCCGGGCCCGATGAATCCGGACAGCCGCAGGTCCGGCGACTCGAGGATGGCCTTGATGGGTGGAACGATCGTGACGTGGTTGCAGAACACACTGAAATTAGGCAGCCCCAGTTCACGAGCCCGCACCAGCGTGACTGCGGTCGACGGCGCCGTGGTCTCGAAACCGATGGCGAAGAACACCACGTGTTTGTCGGGGTTGTCGATCGCGATCTTGAGGGCGTCCAGGGGCGAGTACACGAAGCGCACGTCGGCGCCGCGGGCCTTGGCGTCCAGCAGGCTGCCGGCCGACCCGGGCACCCGCATCATGTCGCCGAAGCAGGTGAAGATCACGTCGGGTTGGCCGGCCAGCCACATCGCGTCGTCGATTCGGCCCATCGGGATCACGCAGACTGGACAGCCCGGGCCGTGTACGAGTTCGACGTTGTCTGGCAGCAGGTGTTCGATGCCGTGCCGGTAGATGGTGTGGGTGTGCCCGCCACACACCTCCATGAACTTGAAGTGGTCGGGCGCTGCCCCGGCCAGATGCTCGATAGCAACCAATAGTTTGCGGGCCGCCGCCGGGTCACGGAATTCGTCAACGAATTTCATTTCGCTTCCTTTTCGGCCTTCCTGGTCAGACTATCGCCGACGAGTCGAAGGCTTCGATTTCGGTCGTGTAGGCCTCGCCGAGCTTTTTGATCGCGGCCAGGGTGAGCAGCGCTTCGGTCTCGTCGATCTTGGCCATCGCGAATCCGACGTGAACCAATACCCAGTCGTCGGGCTCGGGCATGTCGTCTTCCAGCAGCCGCACGCTGATCGTGCGCTGCACACCGCTGACGTCGACCTTCGCCAAATAGTTGGCCGGATCGGTGATCTCAACGATTCGACCCGGAATCCCAAGGCACATCTGAAGCTCCTTCTCTAACAGATTCGCGGGAGCGGGTCCCCGACAAGCATGTCGACGATCCGCGTGCCGCCGAATCCGGTTCGCAGCACCACGGTTTCGGCCGGTTCGCTGACGATTTCCCCAACCTCGGCCGCTTCGGCGCCCAGCGGATGCGACCGCAGCGCGGCCAGGCCGGCCCCGGCCTCCTCGGGGGCGACGACGGCGACGAACTTGCCCTCGTTGGCGACGTAGAGGGGATCGATTCCGAGCAATTCGCAGGCACCATTCACCATGGGGTGCAGCGGTAGTCGCTCCTCGTCGAGAACCACGCCAAGTCCGCAGGCTTGAGCGAGTTCGTTGCAGACGGTGCCCACGCCGCCCCGGGTGGCATCACGAAGCCACCTGGTGGACGGTGCGGCCGCCATCAGCAGCTCCACCAGTGGGCTCACCGAGGCGGTGTCGGAACTGATATCGGCCTCGATGGCCAGGTCGCCCCGGGCCAGCATGACCGCCATGCCGTGATCGCCCATCGACCCCGATAACAGCACTTTGTCGCCGCTGCGTACCGATTCCGCCGCAAGTCGCCGTCCCGCGGGAATGAGACCGGTTCCGGTCGTGGTGATGAAGACTCCATCGGCTGCGCCTCGAGGAACCACCTTGGTGTCGCCGGTGACGATCTGCACCCCCGCGTTGGCGGCCGCGGCCGCCATGTCGGCGACGATCTCTTTCAATTCGGTGATAGGGAAGCCTTCTTCGAGTACGAACGCCGCCGAAATCCACGACGGCACGGCGCCGGCCATCGCCAAGTCGTTGCAAGTGCCGTGAACGGCGAGTTCGCCGATGGAGCCACCGGGAAAACGCCTTGGCTGTACCACAAATGAATCGGTGGACATCGCGATGCGCTCGCCGCTGGGCAAGGTGAGCACCGCGCCGTCGCCGAGGGACTCCAGCGTCGGGTTGCGGAACGCCTCGACGAACACCGCGTCTACCAGCGCCGCCGAGGCTTTTCCGCCCGCCCCGTGCGCCAGCGTCACGTGGTCGTCGAGCAACCGGGGACGGCGCCTGCGGAACGATTCGATCCGCTCGATCACCTCACCCTCGGCGAACTGTGGTCCCGAGGACAGGTATTCGCCTGCTGACTTGCTCATGCGGCCCCCAAACCTTTATCGCCGGAACGTTCGTGGGTGGCCAACCACAGCTGATAGCCCAGCAGCGCTTGCGATTCCTGAATCCGGTGCACACTTTGCGAACGGACAACGAAGCAGGCGTCCACATCTGGGTTGTTCAGGAACGCGCCGCCGCCGTATCCGGCGAAACCGATTGTGTACAGACCGCGCCGGCGTGCCTCGGCCAGGGCGGCGAGCAGGTTGGGCGAATTGCCGCTGGTCGACATGGCGACGGCGATGTCGCCGGCCTTCGCGCGGGCAATCAACTGGCGGGCGAACACCAGCTCGAACCCCACGTCGTTGCCCAGCGCGGTGATGATCGCCTGATCGGCGGTCAACGACCAGGCGGGCAACGGCTTACCGATCGGCGGCCGGGCGAACAGTCCTGCAAACGTCGCGGAATCGGTGCAGCTGCCGCCGTTTCCGAAGGTGAACATCCGTCCGCCGGCGGCGAAACGGCGCGCCATCTCGTCGGCGGCCCGGTCCAGCAACTCCGCGTTGGCATCCAAGGTGGCGCGCCGCAGCGCCAGGCTCTCGGCCGCTTTTGCCTGCGCCGATGCGGCCAGGTCGGCCAACAGTGACTTGAGGTCGTCTTCTTGACCGTCGATAAACGGATAGAGGAAGTTGGTGGGTTCTTGGGGACGGCTGCTCATCAGCTGTCCTCATTCAATTTGCTGATCGCCGTACCGGCGTGCACGAGAAGCAACTCGCCGGTGCTGGGCGGGTCGATCAGCGTCGTCACTACGCTCTCGAGACCTCGCGCGGTGCGTACCGTGGCCAGGCCGTCGGTAGAGGCGGTTACCACTTCACCCAGCCGGCCCTCGTCGCTACAGGTAACACACACGTCATCCGTGCATGCGGGATCGGGTTTGAGCAACCCGGAATGCTCGAAACAGACGTGGATGAGTTCCCACAACAGGTGATAGAACAGCACGAACCCACCCGTTGCGGGCACTCTCGGGTCGGGGTCGTCGAGCCACAGTACGTGGTCGGCCATACCGGCCCTCGGTCGTTCGCCGCTGCCAATCCAAATCGTGGTGGCGCCCCACGCCGGGCCTCGGCGCATCACCGATCCCACGTCGGGATCGTCCGCACCAGAGACCGCAATCACGATGTCGCCGGGCCGCACCGAGACTCGCGCCAGATCAACAAGTTCGGGTCCGGTCAGCGCCACTGCCGGCAATGCACGTTTCCCTATGATCACCGGATGCACGAACTCGACCGCTATATGTAGCGCATGCGGTTCCCACGACGGAGCAATGGACCACATGGTGGCACCCGCCGCGAACCGCTTGGCCAGGGTGAACGCGGCCGTGGCCAAATCCTCGGCCAGTTCGGTATCGAGGCCGCGATCGAGAGCGGCGGCACCAAAGACAGAAGTCACGTCTGCGCCTCCTCTCGCGCGGTCAGCATCGAGATCACGGCCTGACCCAGCGCCAGCCCGCCGTCGTTGGGCGGAACCGTGTGGTGGGTCAGCACTTCAAATCCCGCCAGCCGCAAACGCGTACGACACGCGCGCAGCAGCAGCACATTCTGGAAAACCCCGCCGGTAAGACCCACCAGCCGCACCGCACCCGCCACCTGAGCGGCCACCTTGGCGACGGCCACCGCGACCGCCCGGTGGAACTCCGCCGCGAGCAGCGCCGGTTGCGTGCCGGCGTACAGGGCCGACACCATCATCCGCACCATGGTGGCGGGATCGATCACCCCGTCGGCCCGCACCGTGAGTTGCAGCGACGACCCGCGTCTATCACCGGCCGATTCGGCGAGCGCTTCGAGTTCAATGGCGGCCTGGCCCTCGTAGTCGATGCGGTGCCGCACCCCCAGCAGCGAGGCGACCGCATCGAACAACCGGCCCATGCTCGAACACGGCACGCATCCTGTTCCACTCTCCAATTGCGAGCGGGTGAGCCGTAACTCGTCAGGCGTCGCCGCGGCCACCGGGGCCAGATCGGGCGTCCACTCGATGCCGGCCATCCACAACTGAGATAGTGCCATTCGCCACGGGTTGCGCACCGCGGCGTCACCGCCGGGCAGGAGCACCGGCATCAGGTGGCCGGCCCGCACGAAACGGTGGCTGTTGGTCCCGAGCGTGAGAATCTCCCCGCCCCAGATCGTCTGATCGCAGCCGTAACCGGTGCCGTCGAAGGAGACTCCGACGATCGGTTCGCCGATGCGGCCGTGCTCGGCCAGCAACGACACCACGTGCGCATGGTGGTGCTGGACCAGATCCAGCGGCCGATCGCCTGCCTCGCGCTCCGCCCAATTGCGGGTGTGATACCCCGGATGCAAATCGGCGGCCAATCGCACTGGTTTGCAGCGTATTTGGCTGAGTTGCTGCACCGCACTTTCGAACGCCAGCATCGTCTCCAAGGTGCCCATGTCGCCGATGTGCCCGGACATGTATGCGCGTGCGCCGTCGGTGAGACAGAAGGTATTCTTCAGTTCCCCGCCCACAGCCAGTACGGGCGGGCCATCTTGTCCGAGGTTGACCGGTAGCGGCGCGTACCCTCGGGACCGGCGGATGGGCAGCTCCCGGGCCTCTTCCCGGTCTCTGATCACGCGCACCACCGAGTCGTCACACGGCACGTGGATCGGCCTGTTGTGATCGAGGACGGCATCACAGAGATCGGCAAGCCTCTTAGCAGCATCGTCTTCGGTAAAGCAGATGGGTTCGTCGGAGCGGTTGGCGCTGGTCAGCACTAACGCGTCGGGGACCTGTGCGTCGCCCCCGGGAACGGGAGCCAGCAGCAGGTGATGGATGGGGGAGTACGGCAGCATCAAACCGAGCAGCGGGCTGCCGGGCGCAACGGCGTCGGTCACCGGCGCACCGGTGCGCCGTCGGAGCAACACGATCGGCCGCGCGGGACTCGACAGCACCGCGGCCTCGGTGTCGTCGATGTTGGCGTATCGGCGTGCGACGCTAAGGTCGCGGACCATCATGGCGAAGGGCTTGCCGCCGCGGGCCTTTCGTGTCCGAAGCGCACGGACGGCTTTATCGTCATCGACGATGCAGGCCAGGTGGTAACCGCCGATGCCTTTGATGGCGACCACCGCGCCCGCTGCCAGCGCTCGTTGGGTTGCCGCCAGCGCGGCATCTGATGCGGTCACGCGACCGGCCTGCGACCAGAACCAAAGCGACGGACCGCAATCCGGGCAGGAGATGGGTTGCGCGTGGAACCGCCGATCCGCGGGATTGTGGTAGTCGGCAGCGCACCGCTCACACATGGCGAATGCTGACATCGTGGTGGCGGGACGGTCGTAGGGTAACTCGCGGATGATGGTGAACCGCGGCCCACAATTAGTGCAGGTCACAAACGGATGCCGGTAATGCCGATCATGCGGGTCGAACAGTTCGGCGACACAGTCGTCGCAAACCGCGACGTCGGGTGGAATCGGTGTTGTCGGACCGGCGCTCGCCTGGCTCGCCACAATCCGGAACTCGTGTCCGTATGTGGCGTCGATGGGAACGGCGGCAATGTCGTGGACGCTGACGGTGTTGATGCGCGCCAGAGGCGGGGCGTCGGCACGCAGCCGACGGCCGAATTCGTCCACCTGCGCGCGTTCTCCCTGCACCTCGAGAAACACTGCGCTCGAATCGTTGGCGACGAATCCGGCTAGGCTGAGCTCGCTGGCAATGCGGTGGACGAACGGACGAAAGCCAACCCCCTGGACAACACCGGTCACGGTGAAGTGCCGCCGAATGTCGTCGCTTCGCAGCATCAGGGGGGTGTCGGTCATCTCAACCGCCCTCCGGGCTGATGGTCGGATCGACCGGGCCGCCTCCCATTAGCTGCAGACCGGCCATCGCATGTTCGGCTCCGGCTCGGTCCGTCTTCTCGACGACGAAGCCCATATGGATGATAACCCAGTCGCCCGATGCAAATGCCTCTTCCGGCAGCATGCCGATGTTGACCTTGCGCTGCTTGCCAACGACGTCGACCAGAGCGAGCTGTCCTTCGTAGCCATCCAGAATCCTGATCACTTGACCCGGTATACCCAGACACATGGTTCAGCCTTCCTGGTGCGTCGATGCCAACGGAGAAGGGGAATACCCCGGTGCCTGCAATGCCGCGACGATCTCCTCGACCGCGCGCACAGCCCGGGGGACGGCCTGGGCGACCGGCTCGCTGAGACCGATCCCCTCCTCGACGCTTCCGGCCTCGCACCCGACGACGACGGTGTAGGGCGGGCGACCGCCCAGTGCCCGCAGGCTTGCGAACACCGCCGCCGGATCCATGCTGTGAGCATCTAGACCGGTTGTGCTGGAGGGTGATTCATGATCGGCCTCGAATACGTGTAAGGTGCCCGGGCTGCCGCGGCTGGGCACCGCGTCGACGAGCACCAGCGTGTCCCACGCATCGAGCAGGTCGTAGGCCAGATGCATGCCCCTGATGCCGTAATCGATGACGCGGACAATCGAATCGTCGGGGGGGATCGCGGCGTGCCGGACTACTTCCGAGCCGAAGCCGTCGTCTCCCAGGAAGATGTTGCCGATTCCGGCCACCAGAATGCGCGCTGTCATCGGGGCTGCTCGAGTGCGCTACATGCGCCTTAATTTGAGGTATCGGCGCGCATCTGGCAGCGACGCCACTCCCACAACCACTGCTGCCAATACGAAAATTGCGATGATCCCGATGAAGACCCAACCTAAGATATCCATGTCGAATTCCTTTCTTGATTCGTCGTGGGCTCTGAAGCTTCCAGGGGCTCGATTTCGTCGGGGGAGAAGTACAGATAGCGGCCGTACCAGTCGTGCAGGTCGGCGGCCGGGTCGTCATTGACCACCACACCGACGTGCTTGTTGCCCTCAACGTCCTCGTGCACCGACGTGACGCGGGCGGTCTTGCCAGCAACAAAGATGTCCTGCGCGTCGGCGTTGCGCCGTGGCCGCAACCGGACCTGGCTGCCCCGCGCAATCCGGATTCCGTCCACCAGTACCGCGTCGAGTTCGGGGCGAACCGCGTTGTCGGCCAGCGGATCCCACCAGTCGACTCCCTCGGGAATCTCCGGGACCAGGCCGGCGCCGATACTGGGGGAGTGTGGATCTCGCAGTACACCGTGCAGGCGGGCCATGGCCTCGGGTGACATGGCGTCACACTGGTCGATGATTTGCGCGGCCCGTGGATCGGTGGCGCGCGCTTGGGCCTTCTCGTCGTCGGTCATGGTCATCACGCGCAGAGTCAAGATCTCGTCGATCTCCGTGCAGTCAAATAGCGCGGTGTTGCTCTGCTCGGCGACTTCGGGATGGTCGTAGAGAATGATCGGCGAGATCAACAGTATATCCCGGTTTCCGGGCGGACCGGCCAGCACCGGGAAGCAGCGGTGCTGCTTACATTGGGACACCGCATCTGCCGCGGCGGGCAGGGGCTCGAGCAGCGAGACGAACTGACCACCGACAACTTCGGCGATGACGTGGGTGCCGATCATGGAACGTGCGATCACTGCATCTTTTCCGTCGGCATTGCTTCCCGCAGCGGTACCGATGTTGGCGACCCGGATCGAGATCCGTTGCAGGTCACCGTCCGGTTTGGCCGCGACGGTCAGTACCCCATGCACCGCCAGCCGTTCGCGGACCAGGCGACCGCCCTCGTGGAGTTCAATGTCGGTTGTCGCGGGTGCCGTCACCGGCAGTGTCCATTGCTGGGTCGCTTCGTCGAGCGCTAAAGGGCCGAAAGACATTTCACATTCGAAGGCTTCGTCCCAGGTCAGCCAGGACCCGGACGAGGTGGTCAATTCGTCAACCGGTTGGAATCCGCCGTCGGGGAGTTCGCGCTCAGCCCTACGGTGCTGCAGCTGCAGGAAGCGCACCACCAGGTTGATCGCCTGCGCGTCATTGACCAGGAACTGCGCCGCGATGCTGTCGTCTTCGCCCAGGCCGGCTGCGGCTGCACCCGGCGGACCCAAAACGCCGAACTGCCAACGGGATTGATTCTTGCTCGACGT
>PLSK01000176.1 GCA_003165155.1 Mycobacterium sp.
TCGGCAACGACTACCGACTCGACCGAGATCGGCGCACCGTCGAATGGCTGACTGACCGGCGCAGCGCAGGCGACGCCATCGTGCTGCACGGCTACGACGACGCGGCCACCAAGAAGCGGCGTGGTGAGTTCGCGATGCTGCGCGCACACGAGGCCAATCTGCGACTGATGGCCGCCGACCGGGTGCTCGAGCACCTCGGGCTCCGCACTCGGCTGTTTGCGGCACCTGGCTGGGTGGTTTCGCCTGGTGTGGTAAAAGCATTGCCGGAGAATGGTTTTAGACTGCTGGCAGATCTGCACGGTGTCACAGACTTGGTTCGGCACACCACCGTCCGCACTCGGGTGCTGGGCATCGGGGAGGGGTTCCTCACCGAACCGTGGTGGTGCCGCATGGTGGTGTTGTCCGCCGAGCGGATCGCCCGCCGCGGCGGCATCGTGCGGATCGCGGTCGCGGCCCGTCAGCTGCGTAAACCCGGGCCGCGACAGGCGATGCTGGATGCCGTCGACTTGGCATCAATGCAGGGTTGCACACCGACGGTGTACGAATGGCGGACCGATAACGCCTCCGATAAAGCCTCGGTTGACGCCGCATAATCCGGAGCTAGCCTGAGTCATCAGGTTACCTATTGGCCCGGTGGCACTACCCTGGTCCGACATGAGCGATTCTTCAGCCGCAGGGTTCGCCGCCGACGCGATTGTCGTCGGTGCGGGGTTGGCGGGACTGGTGGCGGCCTGCGAATTGGTGGAGCGCGGCTTGCGGGTGCTGATTCTCGATCAGGAGAGCAGCGCCAATCTGGGCGGCCAAGCTTTCTGGTCGTTCGGGGGTCTGTTCTTCGTCGACAGCCCTGAACAGCGCCGTCTGGGTATCCGCGACAGCCACGAACTTGCATTGCAGGATTGGCTGGGTACGGCGGCTTTCGATCGGGAGGAGGACTACTGGCCACGGCAGTGGGCACACGCCTACGTCGATTTCGCGGCCGGGGAGAAGCGTAGTTGGCTGCGGGCGCGGGGGCTGAAGATTTTCCCGTTGGTGGGCTGGGCAGAGCGCGGCGGCTACGGCGCGCAGGGGCACGGCAACTCGGTGCCCCGGTTCCACATCACCTGGGGTACCGGGCCGGCTCTGGTCGAGATCTTCGCGCGCCGGCTGCGGGACCGCTCTGCGGTGCGTTTCGCGCACCGCCACCAGGTCGACGAGTTAATCGTCGAGGGTGACGCGGTGACCGGCGTTCGAGGCGCCGTATTGGAGCCCTCGGCCGAGCCGCGCGGTGTGAGTTCCTCACGAAAAGCTTTAGGGCAATTCGAATTCCGCGCCTCCGCGGTGATCGTGACCAGCGGTGGCATCGGGGGTAACCACGACCTGGTACGCAAGAACTGGCCCAAGCGGATGGGCCGCGTTCCCGAGCAGTTGCTCGCTGGGGTACCGGCCCACGTCGATGGCAGGATGATCGGCATTTCCGAAAAAGCCGGGGCGCGGGTGATCAACCCCGACCGGATGTGGCATTACACCGAGGGCATCACCAACTACGACCCAATCTGGCCGTTGCACGGTATCCGGATCATTCCCGGCCCGTCGCCGCTGTGGCTCGATGGGGCGGGCAAGCGGCTCCCGGTTCCGTTGTATCCCGGGTTCGACACCCTGGGAACCTTGGAGTACATCAGCAAATCCGGCTACGACTACACCTGGTTCATCCTGAACGCCAGGATCATTGAGAAGGAATTCGCACTTTCCGGTCAGGAGCAGAACCCCGACCTGACTGGGCAAAGCGTACGGCAGCTAGTGCGCTCCCGGGCGCGGTCCGGCCCACCCGGCCCGGTGCAGGCATTCATCGACCGGGGTGTGGACTTCGTCAGCGCCAATTCGTTGCGCGAGTTGGTCACCGCAATGAACCAATTGCCCGATGTGACGGCACTGGACTTTGCGACGGTGGAGGCCGAGGTCACCGCGCGCGATCGGGAAGTCGCCAACAAGTTCAGCAAAGATGGTCAGATCACCGCGATCCGGGCGGCCCGCGGCTATCTGGGCGACCGGCTTGGTCGGGTTGTGGCGCCGCACCGGCTCGCCGATCCGAAGGCCGGCCCGATGATCGCGGTGAAGCTGCATATCCTGACGCGGAAGACGCTGGGCGGCATCGAGACCGACTTGGACGCGCGGGTACTCAAGGCCGACGGCACGCCGCTCACCGGGTTGTACGCGGCAGGGGAGGTAGCCGGGTTCGGCGGCGGCGGTGTGCACGGCTACCGGGCGCTGGAAGGCACTTTCCTGGGTGGCTGCATTTTCTCCGGTCGGGCCGCGGGCCGCGGGGTTGCCCTCGATATCGCCTAGCCCATCGGGACGAGCGTCTGTTCCCGCTGGAAGGTGCGGGCCTTAGAAGGTGACCGCGCTCTCCTCGGGCAGCACCTGGAAGTCGGTGGTGGTCATCTCGGTGAGCCGGCCGTAGTAGATGCCTCTCGCGTCCGGAGCGACAACCCCCTGATGGATTGGCACCGCGTGAGCCGGTGCCACCGCGCGCAGGTAGTCCACGGCCTCGGAGATCTTCATCCACGGCGCCGCGGCCGGCGTGGCCAACACGTCGACCGGCTCGTCGGGAACGAACAGCGCGTCGCCAGGATGCATCAACCTGGCACGACGGTCGCCGTCGTCAACCAGATACGAGATGTTGTCTATCACCGGGATCTCCGGGTGGATTACCGCGTGCCGGCCGCCGAGGGCGCGAATGGTCAGCGTCCCCACCGTCAGTTCGTCACCGACCCGCACCGCTTGGCACCGCGCACCGAGTTGCTCGGCGGTCTGGGCATCGGCGTACAAGGTGGCATCGGGGTTGCCGTCCAGCAGGGCGGGCAGGCGCGCGATGTCGACGTGGTCAGGGTGTTGATGGGTAATCACGATCGCGGACAGGCCGGTGATGCCCTCGAAGCCGTGCGCGAAAGTGCCGGGGTCAAAGAGCAAGCTGGTTTGCCCGAACTGGGCGAGTAAACAGGAATGGCCGAAATGCGTCAGTTCCATTGTGGTGATTCTGCCTTGTAGGGGGCAGCCACGGCGGGCGTGTTGATGTGCCTGTGGATCGCTTTGTGATCAAATTGTGACTACATCACACTCGCCAAAGCGCACGATATATTAAATAACTCTCTTATTCTCTGTTAATGGGACGGAACGCCCTGTCTAACACTGCGGTTCAGCCGGCCGTGGCCGACCTCAACGATTACGTTCTTGCCGATGGCACGATCGTCATACCTGACGGCGTGACGCTGACTTCGTTTCTTGACCAAAACCGGGCAGCATTCGGTGAGCGTCCCGCGTATCGCTTCATCGATTACGCGCACGACCCCGACGGGCGCGTCGTTGAGCTGAGCTGGAATGACATGTGGTCGCAGGTCCGTGCGATCGGCGCCCGCCTCCAGCAGGTCACCAAACCAGGGGACCGGGTGGCGATCGTGGCGCCACAGGGTGTCGAGTATGTGGCGGCCTTCTTTGGCGCCGTCCACGCCGGAAACGTTTCCGTCCCACTGTTCGCACCAACTCTGTCGGGGCACGCGGAACGGTTGACGGCGGTATTGGCAGATGCCCGGCCCACCGCGGTGTTGACCACCACGGCGGCAGCCGAGTCGGTGCGGGAATTCCTGCGCGCGCATCCGGTGGCCGGGCGACCACGGCTGATTGCGGTCGACGCAATCCCCACGACGCTCGCATCGATGTTCACCGAGGTGACGGTCGGCACCGACGATGTCGCCTATCTGCAGTACACGTCCGGCTCAACGCGCAGCCCGGCCGGGGTGGAGATCACCCACCGCGCCGTCTGCACCAACGTGCTGCAGATGATCCTGGGCACCGGGTTGGACCGGAATATCCGTAGCGTGAGCTGGCTGCCGCTGTATCACGACATGGGATTGCTGATGATCATGTTCCCGGCCCTGTGCGGTGGATACCTCACGCTGCTCGATCCCATGGCGTTCCTTCGCCGGCCGTACCGATGGATCAAAGAGCTCAGTGCGGAAGCAAAGAATGGTCGGACGTTTGCGGCCGCGCCGAACTTCGCCTACGAGCTGGCGGCCGAGCGGGGACTGCCGCCGCAGGGCGTCACCGTCGACCTGAGCAACGTTGCCGGCCTGCTCAACGGCTCGGAGCCGGTGACGATGTCGGCAATCGAAAAGTTCACCAATGCGTTCGCCCCATATGGCCTACCCGCGACGTCGATCAAGCCGTCCTACGGGATGGCGGAGGCCACGCTGGGGGTGGCCACCACCGCCCCGGAAGCGGCGGCCGGCGCTGTGTTCCTCGACCGGGTCCAGCTCGCCGCCGGGCGCGCGGTGGTCGTCGCGCCGGAAACCCCGGACGCGGTTTCCTATGCTTCCTGCGGCCGGCCGTTCCCTAACGTCTGGGCCGTGATCACCAGCCCCGACGGTGGCGAGGTGCCTGACGGGACCGTTGGGGAAATCTGGTTGCACGGCAACAACATCGGTCGCGGATACTTCGGGCGCGAAGAAGAAACGCAACGGACGTTCGGCAACAAGCTGCAGTCTCGATTGGAGTGCAGCCGTGCCGAGGGGGTCGCGGATAACAGCTGTTGGCTGGCAACCGGCGATCTTGGCGTTTACATCGACGACGAGCTCTACCTCACGGGCCGGATCAAAGACCTCATCATCATCGATGGCCGCAACCATTACCCGCACGACATCGAGACCACGGTCAGTGCGGCGTCGCCCGCCGTCCGCACCGGCTACGTGGCCGCGTTTTCCGTCCCCCCTGGCACCCTGAGCTCGTCCGGCTCCGACTCCGCAGAGCAGCTTGTGGTTGTGGCCGAACGTGGGGCGGGCGTCGGTCGCGCAGATCCAGAGCCGATCGTTGCGGCCGTGCGCGCCGCAATCTCGCGCGAACATCGCGTCAGGGTCGGCGACGTCCGACTCGTCGCTGCCGGTGCTATCCCCCGCACCACGAGTGGCAAACTAGCCCGCAACGCCTGCCGGGCCGACTACCTCGCCGGGCGATTCGATCGATAGCGCGAACCTGAACCCACCTGGATCGCTGCGTGCCCATGTGCTTGCGCGGCACCTGCCGCCGGTAGAGTTGGCGCCGAGATAGAGCCGAGGAGGAGCGCCGATGGCCCGGGTGGTTGTGCATGTGATGCCCAAAGCCGAGATTCTCGACCCGCAGGGGCAGGCGATCGTCGGCGCGCTGGGCCGGCTTGGCCATCCGGGGATCTCAGATGTCCGTCAGGGCAAGAGATTTGAGCTTGAAGTAGACGATACGGTCGATGACGCAGTGCTTGCCGACATCGCGGAATCGCTGTTGGCGAACACCGTGATCGAGGAGTGGGCGATAACCCGGGATGCGGGGTGACGGCGCGGATCGGCGTCATCACCTTTCCCGGGACGCTTGATGACGTGGACGCCGCGCGAGCGGCGCGGCACGTCGGCGCCGAGGCCGTCAGCCTCTGGCACGCCGACGCCGACCTCAAGGGTGTCGACGCTGTTGTGGTGCCCGGCGGGTTCTCTTATGGCGATTACCTCCGCACCGGCGCCATCGCCAGATTCGCCCCGGTCATGACCGAGGTGATTACGGCGGCGGGTCGTGGCATGCCAGTGTTGGGCATTTGCAACGGTTTCCAGATCCTGTGCGAGGCGGGACTGCTGCCCGGCGTCCTGACCCGCAATGCCGGTCTGCACTTCATCTGCCGTGACGTGTGGCTGCGGGTCGCCTCGACGTCGACGGCATGGACATCGCGTTTCGAGACCGACGCTAATCTGCTGGTGCCGCTGAAGTCCGGCGAAGGACGCTACGTAGCCCCGGAGAAGGTGCTCGACGAGCTGGAGGAGGAGGGCCGAGTGGTGTTCCGCTACCACGACAACATCAACGGTTCGCTGCGCGACATCGCCGGCGTCAGCTCGGCCAACGGCCGCGTTGTTGGGCTGATGCCACACCCCGAGCATGCCATCGAAGCGTTAACGGGTCCCTCTGACGATGGGTTGGGCCTGTTCTATTCCGCGCTGGACGCTGTCTTGGCGGCTTGAGGCAAGGGTCAGCCNNTCGAAGGGGATGCGATCCCGGACCCGCCGGGAGCTGCGCGCAAAAACACCGATGCGGCGGGGGTCAGAGGAGCCGTGCACAATCACGGTGACTTCGGGGTTCCGCTGATTCCAGGTGTCGGCGAGTCGGGCCAAGCGGGCACTGTCGGTGGCGGGGAAGAAGCACGCGGGAGCGACCCGGATCGTGAACATGTCGCTGTGCCAACGGCAGATTCCCAGGTGGACATGCAGCCGACGGCCGCCGGCGTCCGTGACAAAGAAGCATTCGCCGTCATGCTGGCCTGGAAAATAGCGGACCCCGCGGGAGCGCAGGTAGCGTTCCGTCAGTTCGGTAGACAGCGGCTCAGCCGACAGCTCACTCATGTGAGTAATGCTGAGGCCGGCACCTTGGCGAATCCTTGGAGCCGAGCCAGGCGTGTGCCAAGAATCTGTTGAGAATTTGCTGAGCGGCGAGGCCTAATTACCCGCTCGCCGGAAACCAACGTCCTGCGTAGACGGTGCCCAACACCGAGATCTGATTGAGTTTTTCCGGGTTAACGGTGTACGGGTCCTCGCCCAGAATGGTGAAGTTGGCGAGTTTGCCCACCGCGACGCTACCCAGTTCGTGCTCCATCCGCCACGAATAGGCCGCCTCAATCGTGATGGCTCGCAAGGCGTCGTGCACCGAGATGCGCTGCTCGGGGCAGGCAGTTCGTCCGCTGGGGGTGCGGCGATTTACTGCGCACCACGCCAACGTGAGTGGATCGGCGGGGCCCATCGGTAGATCCGAGTGGAACGACAACGGGATACCGCGGCGCAGCACTGACGCCGACCGCACCATGGTGTCGGCGCGGTCCGGGCCCAGCCCGTGCTCGGAGTACTTGTCTGCGAAGCCGACCGGGTAATACGGATTGGCCGACACGATCGCTCCAACGCGGGCGATCCTGTCGATCTGATCTTCCGTCGAATTGGCGAAGTGGACGATGACAGTGCGGTGGTCGCTGCGCGGATGCGTCGCCATGCACTGCTCGATGGTATCGAGCACGAGCTCAAGTCCCGCATCGCCATTCACGTGAATGTGCAGTTGCCAGCCGGCGTCCCAGTACACCTTGGCGAACGCGCGAAAAGCATCGGGATACATCATCCATTCGCCGTGATGGTGCGGGTCCGGACGCCCCGCAGCGTCGAGGTATGGCTCCTGCATCTGCATCAACTGGCTGATGATGGCGCCGTCTGCGAATAGCTTCACCTGCTTGGGCAGCAGCCGTACCTTGCCGTCGCACGCGCGTGCGACTTGCGCTTCGGCGTCGGCCACGGCATCCGCGGGATCCATGCCGGCGTCGGCCTGGCTGCGGGCGTCGACGAGAAATGTCGACAGGAACGGCGTGTTTTCGGCGCCGAGGATGTGCTGATACAACTGCCACGGCTCGACGTCCCACATGATGCCGGGTTCGTTGATCGCGGTGACCCCGGTGCTGTGCAGGTAGGCCACCAATTGGCGAAGGCCCGCCGTCAGTCGCTCAGCGCTCGTGAATACCGGCGCGAGCTTGGACAGGAGCAGATTCATCCCGGTCTCCCACCAGTGCCCACGGTCAACGTCGACCATGGTGCTGGGCCGGCCGTGGCCAGCCATGTTTTCGGGGCTGATGCCCAAGATGGCGACGGCAGCGGAGTTCAAGAACCATTCATGACACGAGCGGTGCCAGACCGCGATCGGACGGACGCGGTTGATCTCGTCGAGCACGAAGCGGTCGAGAGGGCCATGCCACAACGGGTGATAACCCCAGGAGAACAACCAACCGTCCGGATCTCCGCAGGCATGGTCCGCGTTGTGCAACGCCTGCCGATACATGTCCTCAGAAGTCGCGGCGGCGAAGGTGCGGCCGGGTAGGACCCAATCTTCCGGGGCGATTACCTCGGTCACCAATGTGGTGGCGGCCAGGATGGGGTGAAGGTGCTGCTCGATGAAGCCTGGGCAGACCACCGCGTCGGCAAACG
>PLSK01000150.1 GCA_003165155.1 Mycobacterium sp.
AGACCGCTACGCGGTCTGCATCGTCCCCAGGCTAACCTGACGCACGTGAGCCGGGTCCTGCTGGTAACCAACGACTTTCCTCCCAGGCCTGGCGGTATCCAGTCCTACCTCGGGGAGTTCGTCGGCCGGCTGGTTGACGACGGGTCGCATTCGGTCACGGTGTACGCACCGCGGTGGAAGGGCGCCGGCGCCTTCGATGATTCAGCCGAGTCGGCCGGCTATCGGGTGGTNNCGCCATCCGACCACGCTGATGCTGCCGGGCCCGGCTGTCGATGCCCGGATGCGCCGGCTGATCGGCGATCACGGCATCGATACCGTCTGGTTTGGCGCGGCCGCACCGCTGGCTCTGCTGGCCCGGCGCGCTCGCCAGGCTGGGGCGGCCAGGGTGCTGGCGAGCACGCACGGCCACGAAGTGGGCTGGTCGATGCTTCCGGTCGCGCGATCGGTACTGCGTCGCATCGGTGAGGACACCGACGTCGTGACATTCGTCAGCCGCTACACCCGGTCGCGGTTCGCGCCGGCCTTCGGGCCGTCCGCCGCCCTGGAATACCTGCCGCCCGGGGTCGATACCGACCGGTTCCGGCCCGATCCCGCCGCCCGCGCCGAGCTCCGCGACCGCTACCGGCTGGGCGAGCGGCCAACCGTGGTGTGCCTGTCGCGGCTGGTGCCACGCAAAGGCCAGGACATGCTGATCAGGGCACTGCCGTCGATTCGGCAGCGTGTTGATGGCGCCGCGCTGGTGATCGTCGGCGGCGGTCCGTACCTGGAGGCGCTGCGCAAGTTGGCCCAGGAGTGCGGAGTGGCCGACCACGTGACGTTCACCGGCGGCGTACCGGCCGCCGAGCTACCCGCCCACCACGCGCTGGCCGACGTCTTCGCGATGCCGTGCCGTACCCGGGGTGCGGGCATGGACGTCGAGGGCTTGGGCATCGTGTTCCTGGAGGCTTCGGCCACCGGTGTGCCGGTAATCGCCGGCGAATCGGGCGGAGCCCCGGAAGCTGTGCAGCACAACAAGACTGGGCTGGTGGTCGACGGCAACTCGGTGAACAAGGTCGCCGACTCGGTCACCGAGTTGCTGAACGATCGCGATCGGGCCGCCGCGATGGGCGCGGCCGGCCGGGCGTGGGTGACCGCCCAGTGGCGCTGGGACACGCTGGCCGTCCGGCTGGCGAACCTGCTGCAAGGTCAGCGCCGCTAGCCGGTCAGTCCTTGTCGTAGATCGCCTCGATATCGGAGGCGAACTTCTCGGCCACCACGTTGCGCTTGACCTTCATCGTCGGTGTCAGTTCACCGGTGTCTTCGGTGAAGTCCACCGGCAGGATGCGGAATTTGCGGATGGACTCGGCGTGCGACACCGTCAGGTTGGCCCGCTTGACGGCCGTCTCTATCTCGGCCATCAAGTCGGGATCGGTGGCCAGATCGCCCACCGACGCGTTGGCCCGCTTGCCGTTGCGTTCCTTCCAGCCCGTGAAAGCCTCGGGATCGATGGTGATCAGCGCGCCGATGAAAGGCTTGGCGTCGCCGACGACCAACGCCTGACTGATCAGCGGGTGCGATCGCAGCTGGTCCTCGAGCAAGGCGGGCGCGACGTTCTTGCCGCCCGCGGTGACGATGAGTTCCTTCTTGCGGCCGGTGATGGTCAAGAAGCCGTCCTCGTCGATCGCGCCCAGGTCGCCGGTCTTGAACCAGCCGTCGGCGAATGCCTCCTGGGTGGCCTGCTCGTTGTGCCAATAACCGTCGAACACCACGCCGCCGCGCACCAACACCTCCTTGTCATCAGCGATGCGCAGACTGTTACCGGGCACCAATATCCCGACACTCCCGATCTTCACGCCTCCGGGCTGGACCTGGTTGACCGTGATTGCTGCGCTGGTCTCGGTCAGGCCATAGCCCTCGTAGATGGTCAGGCCCACCCCGCGGTAGAAGTGGCCGAGCCGAGCCCCCAGCGGTGCGCCACCGGAGACGGCCGCGTGGCAGTCGCCGCCGAGCGCCGCGCGCAGCTTGTGGTAGACCAGCCGGTCGAAGACCGCATGCTTGGCGCGCAGCACCAGCCCGGGCCTGCCATCGTCGTGGGCCCGGCTCCAGTCGACCGCGGTCTGC
Source organism: Mycobacterium sp. (assembly GCA_003165155.1). Taxonomy (GTDB): domain Bacteria; phylum Actinomycetota; class Actinomycetes; order Mycobacteriales; family Mycobacteriaceae; genus Mycobacterium. The sequence goes on from PLSK01000150.1 coordinate 2,101, forward strand.
GCGGCGATCTTGAAGATTTGCCCCTTGCCGTCGTCGGCGGCGTTCTGCTCGGCGGTGTTGTAAACCTTCTCGAACACCCGCGGCACCGAAACCACCACCGTCGGTTTGAACACCGCGAGCATCGGCACCAGATTCTTGATGTCGCTGGTGAATCCGACGGTCACCTTGCTGGCGAAAGCGCACAAAGTGAGTGCCCGGGCCAGCACATGGGCAAGCGGCAGGAACACCAGCAGCCGCTGATTTTCGTTCAGCAGCGTCGGGAGGCAGTCCTGGGTGCCCCGGATCTCGTAGAGCAGGTTGGAATGCGTGAGTTGGCAGCCTTTGGGCCGTCCGGTGGTACCCGAGGTGTAGATGAGCGTTGCCGGGTCCTGGGAGCGCAGCGCCCCAAGCCGCACGGTCAGCTCGGCCGGGTCCACCGACGCGCCGGCCTCGACCAGCTGGTCGAGCGCTTTCGGGCCCGAACCGGTGATGTGCAACACCCGCCGCAGGGCGGGCAGTTCGCCGGTGAGCTCGGTGACCATCGAGGCGTGCGCATCGGTTTCGGCGAACGCCAGCACGGCCGCTGAGTCCTGCAGCACCCAGCGCACCTGCTCGGCCGACGACGTCTCGTAAATCGGTACGGTGACGGCACGCACGGACAGGATCGCCAAATCGAGGATCGCCCACTCGTAACAGGTGGCCGAAAAGATCGAAACCCGGTCGCCGGCCTCAACGCCCAGCGAGATTAAACCCAATGCCGCAGAACGGATCTGATCGGCCGCCTCGGCGCAGGTGACATCCGTCCAGACGCCGTCGATCTGGCGCTGGTAAATCACATAGCTAGGATCGTCGCGCTCATGCTCGAAAACCACGGCCGCGATATTGTCGTGCTCGCCGACGGTAAAGCGGGCCGGGACACTGTACTCACGCACTCTTTGACCTCATTGTCCTAACGACGTTGTCCTAATGACGTTGCTTGATATTTCTATGCGCTGGCTTGCTGCCACTCAGCCTAATCCGAGGATTCCCGCAGAATGGAGGCGGTGTGTCGGGCTCGAAAGGGGCAGGCCGCGTTTGCGAGGGCAAGGTGTGTGAAGCTGATTCGATGAACAGCATCCAGATCGCCGACGAGACATTTGTCGCTGCCGACGGTGCACGGGTCGGCGCGGCGGTCGCCGATCGGTCCAGCTGGCGCCGGTGGTGGCCGGATCTGCGGCTGCAGGTCGTCGAGGATCGCGCTGAAAAAGGGATCAGGTGGACGGTTGCCGGCGCCCTGACCGGCACGATGGAAGTCTGGCTGGAGCCCATGATGGAGGGGCTGGACGGGGTTGTGCTGCACTATTTCCTGCACGCCGAGCCGGCCGGACAGCTGGCCAAGCTGAACCTGGCGAAAATTACGCACCGCCGCCGGGTGGCGGGCAAGATAATGGCCTTTGAGGTCAAGACGACACTGGAACAGTCACGCCAGGTCGGGGTCTCTCCGGTAGTTTAGCCGGGTCAAGGTTTCGCACGGAGAGTACCGTTTCGGCCGGAGGCGGGGGTACTCCCGCAGATAGCCTGGGGTAGACCCGCGTGCGGGAGNNGATTCCTACCCGGAGTGGATATCCGAGTACAAGGAAGCCGAAGTGCAAGAACGAGGCACAGACGGCTACCCGAAAGTCGTGCGATTCGTCATGGACGCGGGCGTCATCAAAGACACTTTGGTGATGACCTACGAGTGGCCGAAAAGTCGCCGCTCGCTCAGCTGGACTCTGGTCTCCAGCTCGTTACTACGCTCCCTCGACGGGACATATCGCTTGGCGGCCAAGGGATCTGGCACAGACGTCACCTACGAGCTCTCGGTCGATCTCGCCGTCCCGATGATCGGATTGCTCAAACGCAAAGCCGAGCGCAGACTGACCGATACCGCATTGAAGGATCTCAAGAAACGGGTCGAGGGCTGAGTGAATCCAGTGACTTCGTGGCGCCCACCCCGGCCCGGATCAGTCTTTTCGTCGGCAAAGGNNCGCCGGGTGCTGGTGGTGTCCACCGACCAGGCCCACTCGCTGGGCGACGTGCTTGGGGTCCCCGTCCCGCCGAGCGGTCAGGGTGAACCGGTTCGGGTCTTCACCGACCTCGATACCGGGCAGGCCGAGTCAAACGGCGGCTTTCTCGACGCCTTGGCGCTAGACACCCTGGCGCTGCTCGAGGCCCGATGGCATGAGGTGGTCGAAACCCTGGATCGCCGGTTTCCCGAATCCGAGTTGAGCAGCATTGCCCCCGAGGAACTCTCAGCATTGCCTGGGATCCAGGAAGCGCTCGGGCTGTACAAGGTCGGCGAGCTCGCCGCGAGCGGGCGCTGGGATCGCATCGTCGTCGACTGCGCGTCGACGGCAGATGCATTGCGAATGTTGACACTGCCCGCTACCTTTGCGCTGTATGTGGAGCGGGCCTGGCCCCGTCATCGCAGGCTCAACGTCGGCGCCGATGACGCCAGGTCGGCGGCGGTCGTGGAACTGCTGGAGCGCATCAGTGCCGGCGTCGACCGGCTTAGCGCGTTGCTGACCGACGGCGAGCTGGTTGGCGCTCACCTGGTGCTGACTCCCGAGCGGGTGGTCGCGGCCGAGGCGGTCCGGACGCTGGGTTCGCTGGCGCTGATGGGGGTAACCGTCGAGGAGCTGATCGTCAACCAGGTTCTGCACGAGGACGAGTCCTACGAGTACCGCAACCTGCCTGAGCACCCGGCATTCTTCTGGTACGCCGAACGCATTTCCGGCCAGCGTGCCGTGCTCGACGAACTCGACGCCGCCATCGGCGATGTTGCGCTGGTGCTGACTCCGCACCTGTCCGGCGAGCCGATCGGCCCGAAGGCGCTGGCCGGTCTGCTCGACAGCGCCCGCCTTCGACTCGGAACAGCGCCACCCGGGCCGCTGCGCCCTATTGTGGATCTGGAATCGGGGTCGGGGCTGGAGTCGGTATACCGACTGCGGCTAGCGTTGCCCCAGCTCGATCCTGCGGCGCTGACACTGGGCCGGGTCGACGACGACCTGATCGTCAGCGCCGGCGGCTTGCGGCGCCGGGTTCGGTTGGCGTCGGTACTGCGGCGGTGCATCGTCTTGGACGCACATCTGCGGGGCGGTGAGCTGACAATTCGTTTTCGACCAGATCCGGAGGTGTGGCCGACGTGAGTGGGGCTCACTCCGACATTCCTCCCGAGCTGCGGAGGTTGGCCCAGGCCATTCTGGACGGCATCGACCCCGCGGTGCGCGCGGCGGCCGCGATGACCGGGGGCGGTGGTGTCGGGACCGGCAAGTGCCAGCAGGTGTGGTGTCCCGTCTGTGCACTGGCCGCGCTGGCAAC
>PLSK01000182.1:0-28194 GCA_003165155.1 Mycobacterium sp.
GTCAACGTAGCCCGCCTCGATCAGACCCGTCTTAGCGTCGACGATGCGGTACCACTGCCGTTGGGTGTGGATCGGTTGGCCTTCGAGCACGATGATGCGGACGTCGCCGTCCTCGAAGTTGCAGCGGCGCTGCACCGCTTCCAGTAGCTGCTCGTTGTGCAGGTGGCCTTCGCCGAAGTTCCAGCCGACGAGGGGCCCGGCGACGATTTCGCCCTCGCGCACGCTGTAGTCGGCTTCGTTGGCGCCGGCCCCCAAAGCGCGCGGCAACAGGCCGTTGAGCGCCCTGCCATGGGTGTGCATCGCCCGGAACGCCGAAGTCTTGTCGCTCATGATTTCGGCGGTCGCCGGGTCGTAGAGCTTGGCCAGCTGATTGACGACGAGCGCAGAGCTTTTGACGATGTTGGCTTCCATCTTGTCTTCGGCGCCGGCGCGGAAGCACCAGATGCTGGTGGCCCAGTTGCCGGCGTAGTAGCGCATTGCGGGCAGGAACGAAATCTTCTCCGGGAAAAGGTTCCCGAGCGGCACCATGGCAAGCGCGACGATCAGGATGGCCAGCAACAGCGGTGAATGAAGGTCGACGGCTTGTATCGCGCCGTAGTGCCCGAACAAATAGAACAGCGAGAAGATGAAAAACACGTTCCACTCCAACGGAACTCCCATCGGAAGGTTGGAGAGGATGTTGAGGTGGAAAATCACCATGAACCCGATGAGGAACCACCGCCACGGTTGACCGCCCGCGACGAAGACCAGAATCGCCGGGACCAGGAATTCGGCCGTGGTGCCACCGACATGGGCCATCATCTTCGGCAACCAGGAGGGCCGCAGGTCATTAACCGGGTCGAGGTAGAGCAGGCGCTTGATCGGGTTGAAAATCTTGCTGCGCAGCAGCGCGTTGTTGCTGGTCATCACTGCCACCACGTACGGGAAATGGTGGTTGAGCTTGGAAGTCGCCGCCCCCCACCACAAGGCCAGCATGATGATCTTGAAGGCCGAGACCTGATCGGCAAACGGGAAGAAGAACACGATCAGTTTCAGCCAGTAATGCTCGCCGCGGGCCGCCAAGAAGATCGTCTTGTCGCGCAATCCCAACAATGCCAGCGCGACGATCGTCGGGGCAACAAGCATCGGATTGATCAAACCCACATCACCGGCGGCGGTCACCGGCCCGCCGTGGCCGGGTGACCACAACGCCCATACCCCGCCGATCAATACGACGGCATACAGCGCGACGTCGACAACGCTACGGCTGTCACCTTTGGTGAGTGGAACCTTACCCGGCCAGGCCGGCAGTCGAATGGTGTTGGGCCGCAACCAATAAAGAAACCCGCCGATCGGCGGCATGAACCGCCCGGTCAACGGACCGGATCCGCAGCCGAAGCCCAGGACCTCGAACAGCAGCGTGAAAATGATGACCTTCTGGTACACGATCGGTTGCGTCCACCAGTCGGCTATCCGGCCGAGTCCGCCCAGGCCGGGGGTCAGCGAGATGATCGCGGCCGGGACGGCGATGTACAGGCCGATCTTGATCAGGTACAGCAGATACGCCCCGTATGGCGTTCCGAAGCCGTGCTCCACCCAGTGCCGCGTCACCACTTGCAGTCGCGTTGCCCGCGGCAGGGTGAGCCACGTGTCGGGGTCGACGTCCGGAAGTTCCGGTGACATGAATCCCATCGGCTGCCTCGTTGCTGTCGAAGGTGAAACCAGTTGGCAAAACACTGTATCGCCACGGTGGCGGGTTCAGTCATCGCCCCTTTTGCGCGAGCGTGACGTCAGGGCGTCGCCCGTGTTTCAACGCTGGCCCCCGCCCTCGATACCATGAGGGGCCCGACGCGGCATCAAGCCTCGGGGAAGCCATCAAGGGGGGCCTCAGAATGAGCCAAGCGAGCGACACCGACGCCGACGACCCCGAGATCGGCAAGTGGGATCCAGGCCTGACCCAGCGCCTGATGGGTGTGCTGCGGCCAATTCTGAAGACCTATTTCCGGTCCGAGGTGCGCGGCCTGGATGCGTTTCCACCCGGCGGGGCGTTGTTGGTCGCCAACCACTCGGGCGGCATGTTCCCGATGGACGTCCCGATCTTCAGCGTCGACTTCTACGAGAAATTCGGCTACGACCGGCCGGTCTACACGCTGAGCCACGACATCCTCTTCATGGGCGCGACGGGATCGTTCTTCCGGCGGGCCGGCTACATCCGGGCCAACCCGAAGAACGCGGCCATAGCGCTGCGCTCCGGCGGCGTGGTGGTGGTATTTCCCGGCGGCGACTACGACGCGTACCGGCCCACGCTCTCGGAGAACGTCATCGACTTCAACGGCCGGAAGGGATACGTGCGCACGGCGATTGAAGCCGGCGTTCCCATCGTGCCCGCGGTGTCCATTGGCGGCCAGGAGACCCAGCTCTACCTGACCCGCGGCACATGGCTGGCCGAGCGGCTGGGCATCAAGCGCTTGCTGCGCAGCGCCATCCTTCCGGTGTCGTTCGGCTTTCCATTCGGGTTCAGCGCCGCGATCCCGCCGAACCTGCCGCTGCCCACCAAGATCGTGATGGACGTGCTGGAACCCATCGACGTCACCGCGCAGTTCGGGGAGGACCCTGACATCGACGAGGTCGACGAGCACGTGCGGTCGGTGATGCAGGATGCTCTCAGCGAGCTGGCCGCCAACCGTCGATTTCCGATTCTGGGCTGAGGCATGGCATCTCGTCTTGGCCAGACCCTCGGCCTGATCGACACTATGCGCCGCTCCGGACTGATCGCACCGATGCGGCCCGACCGCTACCTGAAGATCGCCGCCGCCATGCGCCGCGAAGGCATGGGCATCACTTCGGGTTTCGCCAGCGCCGCGCAGCGCTGCCCGGACCGTCCCGGCCTGGTCGACGAACGGGGCACGCTGACCTGGCGGCANNTGCCGCAATCATCGCGGTTTCGTCGAGGCTTTGGTGGCCGGCAACCGGATCGGCGCCGACATCGTGTTGCTCAACACGTCGTTCGCCGGTCCGGCCTTAGCCGACGTGGTCAACCGCGAAGGCGTCGACACCGTCATCTACGACGAGGAGTTCACCGCGACAGTGGACCGCGCGCTGGCCGACAGGCCCGGCGCCACCCGCATCGTGGCGTGGACTGATGGGCAGCACGAGCTGAACATAAAAAGGCTAGAGAAACTCATCGCCGACCACCAGGGGCAGCGGCCCGAGCGCAGCGGCCGCAAAGGCAGGATGATCCTGCTCACCTCCGGCACCACCGGAGCACCCAAGGGCGCCAACCAGTCTGGCGGCGGCGCCGGCGTCGGCACACTCAAAGCGATCCTGGACCGCACCCCGTGGCGAGCCGAGGAGCCGATAGTGATCGTGGCGCCGATGTTCCACGCATGGGGCTTTTCGCAGTTGGTGTTCGCGGCGTCGATGGCCTGCACGGTGGTCACCCGGCGCAAATTCGACCCCGAGGCGACGCTGGACCTGATCGACCGCCACCGGGCGACGGGCCTGGCGGTGGTGCCGGTGATGTTCGANNGCATCCGGCTCGCGAATGCGACCCGACGTCGTCATCGCTTTCATGGACCAGTTCGGCGACGTGATCTACAACAACTACAACGCCACCGAGGCCGGCATGATCGCCACCGCAACCCCGCAAGACTTGCGGGCCGCCCCCGACACGGCAGGCCGCCCCGCCGACGGAACCGAAATCCGGATCCTGGACCCGGAATTCATCGAGGTGCCCACCGGCGAGGTAGGCAGCATCTACGTCCGCAACGACACCCAGTTCGACGGCTACACGGAGGGCTCGACCGGAAAAGGGAAGGACTTTCACGCCGGGTTCATGTCATCGGGCGACGTCGGCTACCTCGACGAATCGGGACGTCTGTTCGTGGTCGGCCGCGACGACGAGATGATCGTCTCCGGCGGCGAGAACGTGTACCCGATCGAAGTAGAGAAGACGCTGGCCGCACATCCCGAGGTGGCGGAAGCCGCGGTCATCGGTGTGGACGACGACCAGTACGGCCAGCGACTGGCGGCATTCGTGGTACTTGGGCCCGGTAACGCCACCTCCCCCGAAAGGCTCAAGCAGCACGTTCGGGACAGCCTGGCCAACTACAAGGTGCCCCGCGAAATCGTCGTCCTCGACGAGCTTCCGCGTGGCAGCACCGGCAAGGTGCTGCGCGGCGAACTGCAATCGCGGGTCAGCGGCTGATGCGCCTAAGAGCATCACGTCCAAGGCCGCTGGCGCGCGCGGCAGTCGAATTCCTGAATGCGGCCAACGGATTCCGGCCGCTGGCCCGTAAGGGATACAGCACGGTGTTGGTGTTCTGGTTCGGCTGGCCGGCTTCGGAGGTGCCAGGCCTGTACTTCTCGGCGTCGCTGTTGGACGCGCTGCGCCGCGGCCGCCGCGGCGACTTCGCCGGGCGGCGGGGAAAGGCGGCGCTGGCCTTGACGGCGGCGTCCTGGGCAATTCTGGGGGTGATCCGCTACCGCGGCGTCACCACCCCGGGACCGGTGCTGGAAGCGGGGCTGCGCGAACAACTGGGACCCGACTACGCCGACGCGCTGACCGCCCTGCCGAAGACGCAGCCCGTCCGCCGCGGCCGCCGCAACCTCCCACTGCGCAACACCGTGGCCCGCAGGCGCTACGTCGAGAAGACGAACGTCGTCTCCTACGGCCCGCACGGCCGGGCCAACCTGGCCGACATCTGGCGCCGCCAAGACCTGCCGCGCGACGGCAAGGCGCCGGTGCTGGTGCAGGTGCCCGGCGGCGCGTGGGTGATCGGTATGCGGCGTCCGCAGGCCTATCCCCTGATGAGCGAAATGGCCGCCCGGGGCTGGGTGTGCGTGTCGGTCGGCTACCGGGTTTCCCCCCGGCACACCTGGCCCGACCACATCGTCGACGTCAAACAAGCGCTGGCCTGGGTCAAGGAAAACATCGCGGCCTACGGCGGCGACCCCGACTTCGTCGCGATCACCGGCGGGTCGGCGGGCGGCCATCTGTGCGCGTTGGCGGCACTGACCCCCAACGACCCGAAATTCCAGCCGGGCTTCGAAAACGCCGACACGTCGGTGGCGGCCGCGGTCCCGATATACGGACGCTATGACTGGTTCTCCACCGAGGGTGACGGCCGCCTCGAATTCTTGGTGCTGCTCGAAAAGCTGGTGGTCAAAAGAAAATTCGCCACGCACCGCAGTGTCTATATCGATGCTTCGCCGATTCAACAGCTGCGCGCCGATGCGCCCCCGTTCTTCGTCCTGCACGGCACCGACGATTCCCTGATACCGGTCGGCGAAGCCCAGGAATTCGTCGAGGAACTCCGGACGGTGTCGAAGTCGCCCGTCGCCTACGCCGAACTGCCGCACGCCCAACATGCTTTCGATATCTTCAGTTCCCCGCGGGCGCATCAATCCTCCGAGGCGGTGGCCCGGTTCTTGTCCTGGGTGTACGCAGAGACCTATCTCAAGACCGATCTCAAGACCGATCTCAAGTCTTAAGCGCTCACCGTAGGTCCAGCGCGACCTCGAGTTTGGTCAGCGCCGGTTCGACGGCATCGGCCATTTCGTCGATGTCGTTGGCCATTTCGGGTGTGGTCACGAAGCCGAAGTCCAAATAGTCCTCGTAGGAAAAGCAGGTGATGTTGAGGCCGACATCCATCACCGGTGGCCCGAGCGGCACCAACGAATCCACTTTGGCGCCAGCCATATACAGCGGCAGGGGTGGACCGGGGACATTGGACACCACCAGGTTGAGCGGGGCGAAGTTCCGCGACAGCCCACTGGCCGTATAGGCCCGGGCGGCCAACTGCAGCAGCCCGGGCGGCGTGGTCTCGGTGAGCCCCATGATCTGATGCGCCGACAACGCCTTGGCCATTTCTTTGGCGCTTTGCGTGCTTTCGTGGATGGCCATCAGCCGCTCGGCGGGGTCTTCGATGTCGGTGGCAAGGGACGCCGTCATCGAGCTGATCTGGTTGCCGACGTGGCTCTGAGTTTCGTCGGTGCGGGTTGAGACTGGGATCTGCGCGATCAGTGGCTTGTCCGGCAGCTCGTCGCGCTTCAGCAAATACTCGCGGGCCGCGCCGGCAATGAGCGCGAGCACGACGTCGTTGAGCTTGACGCCGTAGGCGTCCTTGACAGCCTTGACGCGGGCCAGTTCGACGCGGCAAGCGCTAATGCGCCGGTGCGGCGTCACCGGCGCGTTGAAGCGGGTCTTGGGAGCGTCGAAGTAACCCGGCGGCTTGCTGTGCACACCCAGACCGGCGATCTGTTGGCGGATGGTCTGCTCGACGAGTCTGGCGACCCGAAACGGCGTCATGATTCCCACGTTGAACAGAGCGCCAATCGCGCGCCGTTCCCGCCCGGGAAGCCGCAAGCCGACCAGCGATCCGACCGTCTCCTTTTGCGGGGGACGGGGTTCCGGCGTCACGTCCATGAGGATCTCGCCCAAACCGGCACCGGAGACGCCGTCGACGATGGCGTGATGCATCTTGGTCAGCGCCGCAAAGCGACCGCCCTCGACTCCCTCGATTACCCACAGCTCCCACAGCGGCCGGGCCCGGTCCAGTTTGTAGGACATCAACCGGCCCACCAGCTCTTCGAGCTCACGCCGTCCGCCGGGACCCGGAACACCGATGTGGCGGATGTGGAAGTCGATGTCAAGGTCCTCGTCCTCGACGAACCACGGCCGGTCCAGCCCGAGCGGCGCACCGGTGACCCGCCACCGCAACTGCGGTAACTCGGGCAGGCGCTCGACCACCAGATCGCGGAGTCGTTGAAAACTGTAGTCGGGCGCATTGCTGGGATCGCAGACCGCCAGCGCACCCACATGCATGTGCCAGCCCGCGGTTTCTGCAGACCAGAACGCCGCATCAACACTCGAAAGCCGCTCCATGCGATGACGGTAGCCCTCAGTCAGGCATCTTCCAATAGGTCCGGCGTCACCGCGGACTCGGTGTCGGGAATGCCTTCGACCTTCGCCTTGCGGTCGGCCATCGACAACAAACGCCGAATACGTCCGGCCACAGCATCTTTGGTCATCGGAGGGTCGGCGAGTCGGCCGAGCTCCTCGAGGGAGGCCTGCCGGTGCTCGACGCGCAACTTGCCTGCCGAGGCCAGATGATCGGGCACGGTATCGCCGAGGATCTCCAGCGCCCGCTCCACCCGCGCCGCCGCCGCGACCGCGGCCCGCGCCGAACGGCGCAGATTGGCGTCGTCGAAATTGGCCAGCCGGTTGGCTGTCGCCCGCACCTCGCGACGCATCCGGCGCTCCTCCCAGATCAGCCGGGTGTCCTGGGCACCCATCCGGGTCAACAGCGCGCCGATCGCGTCGCCGTCGCGCACCACCACACGGTCGGCCCCGCGCACCTCGCGGGCCTTCGCGCTGACCCCGAGCCGGCGCGCCGCACCCACCAGGGCCAGCGCCGCCTCCGGGCCGGGACAGCTGACCTCCAACGCCGACGAACGTCCCGGCTCGGTCAGCGACCCGTGCGCCAAAAACGCTCCCCGCCACGCGGCTTCGGCGTCGCCGATGCTGCCGCCGACGACCTGGGCCGGCAGACCGCGAACTGGACGCCCCCGCATGTCGAGAAGCCCGGTCTGACGTGCCAGTGCCTCACCGTCGTTGGATACGCGCAGCACGTACCGAGTGCTCTTGCGAATCCCGCTGGCCGACAACATATGCACAACCGCGTTGTAACCGTATAAGTCAAAAATGTCCTTGCGCAGCCGCCGCGCGATGTTGCCCAGGTCGACCTCGGCCTCAACGACCACCCGGCCGGCGACGATGTGCAACCCGCCGGCGAACCTGAGCAGAGACGTGACTTCTGCGCGGCGAGCGCTGACCGACTTCACCACCAGGCGGCTCAGCTCGTCCTTGACTTCGGTCGTCATCGCCACGCGTCGTCACCCCTTGGTCGGCTACCAGCCGGTCCGTTCACGCCGTTTGGTGGGCTCTCACCATCGACCCGAATCTCTGCCGTTGCCGTTTCCGGAGGCGCTCCCGGGCCAGTGTGGCCCGCGCGAACACCGTCCAGAGCCGCCGCGAGCTTGCCCGGGTCATGTAAAGGTGTACCAGGTCTGGCGACATCGGCGAAGTGGACCTCCGCTTGCAACAATGTGGCGGCGCGGCGCAGTTGCTCGCGTTCCCGCTCGGCCGGCACCCGCTCGGCATCGATGATGATGCCGTGGACGGTGAACCCGGGCGCGTGCTGGGCCAAGACGTGCAGGTGACGCTCCACGGAGAAGCCGGCCGTCTCCCCCGGTTCAGCGACCAGGTTGAGCACCAGAGCACGGCGGGCCGTGGTAGCCCGCAGCGCCGCGGCCAGGCCCGGCACCAGTACGTGCGGGATCACGCTGGTGAACCACGACCCGGGCCCCAGCACCACCAAGTCGGCGGCCATGATGGCGTCGACAGCCTGCCGGGTGGCCGGCGGGTTCGCCGGGTGCAGCCGCACCCGCCGCACCTTGCCTGGCGTGGTCGCGACGGCCACCTGGCCACGGATCAGCCGAAACATCCGAGGGTCGGCCTCCAGGCCGGAGACGTCGGCTTCGATCTGCAGCGCGATCGGGCACATCGGCAATACCCTGCCTTTGACACCGAGGATGCGCCCCAGCTCGTCGAGGGCGGCGACCGGATCGGCCAGCATCTCGTTGAGGCCGGCGAGCATCAGGTTGCCGATCGGATGTCCGGCCAGCGCGCCGTCGCCGCCGAACCGGTGCTGCAGGATGGTCGCCCACAGTTGGCCATACGGACTGTCGGATGCCAACGCCGCCAGCGCCATCCGCAGATCGCCCGGCGGCACCACGTCCAATTCGCTGCGCAGCCGGCCGGACGAGCCGCCGTCATCGGCGACGGTCACGATGGCGGTGACATGGGGGGTCAACCGGCGGGCCGCGGACAGCGTTGCATATAGGCCGTGCCCGCCGCCCATTGCGACGATGCCGTCGCTTGTTGGTGAGCTCATTCGCGGCCCAGATCCCGGTGCAGCACCCGCACCGACAATTGGGCTTCAGCCTTTTGGGCCTTCAGCAGGCCCATCAATGCCTCCGCGATGGCGACGCTGCGATGCTTCCCGCCTGTGCAGCCGATCGCGACCGTCATGTAGCGCTTGCCTTCCCGGCGATAGCCCTCGACAACCAGGGACAGCAGTCGGTGGTAAGTCTCCAGGAACTCCGCCGCGCCGGGCTGGCCCAGCACGTAATCACGCACGGCCGGATTCTGGCCGGTGAGCGGACGCAACTCGTCGACCCAGTGCGGATTGGGCAGGAAGCGCACGTCCATGACCATGTCGGCGTCCATCGGCAGACCGTACTTGAAACCGAAGGATTCGACGGTGACGCTGGTGGTCGCACTGGCAACGTTGCCGAAGGCACCCTCGATACTTTCCCGCAAGCCCCGCACCGACAGGGTCGACGTGTCGATGATCAGGTCCGCGGTGGCGCGAACCGGCGCCAGCATCGTGCGCTCGGCGGCAATGCCCTCGGCCAGGGTCTGTTCGCCCTGCAGCGGGTGGCTGCGGCGGTTCTGTTCGTAGCGGCGCACCAACATGTCGTCGGAGGCTTCCATGAACACCACGCGGGGGGTGATGTTGCGAGTGGCCAGCTCGTTGCGCACCTCGTCTAGGTCGCCGGTAAACCCACGCGACCGCGCATCCATCACCACCGCCAGTTGGGTGATCCGGGATCCGGCCGCAAGCCCGAAATCCACCATCCGGGTGATCAGTTGGGGCGGCAGGTTGTCGGCCACATACCAGCCCAGATCCTCGAGTACCTTGGCCGCGGTCCCGCGCCCGGCCCCGGACAGTCCCGTCACCAGGACGACGTCGATGCCGGGCGCGGCGTCGCCCGGGTGGCTGGCGCCAGTCACTCCGAAGCCCCGGGCCGCTGGTCAGCCTCGGTAGGCCGCAGCGCATCGAGGACGGCCGCGGCCGTTGCGACGCCGATACCCGGAATGGCGGTGATCTGGTCGACGGTGGCCTCCTTGAGGCGGGCTATCGATCCGAAGTGAGTGACCAGCGCCTTGCGGCGGTGTTCGCCCAATCCCGGCACCGAGTCCAGCGCCGAGGCCGTCATTCGCTTGGATCGCTTGCTGCGATGGTAGGTGATGGCGAACCTGTGTGCCTCGTCGCGTACCCGTTGCAGCAAATACAGCCCCTCGCTGTTGCGCGGCATGATGATGGGGTCCGGCTCGGACGGCACCCACACCTCTTCCAGCCGTTTGGCCAAGCCGATCACCGCGACGTCGTTGATGCCGAGTTCGTCCAGCGCGGCGCTGGCCGCATTGACCTGTGGCGCGCCGCCGTCGACAACGTACAGGTTCGGCGGATAGGCGAATCGGCGTGATTTTCCTTCCGGGGAAAGCACATTCGGATCGCTCTGGTCACTCAGGTGACGCAGGAACCGGCGTCGCGTCACTTCGGCGATGGAGGCGACGTCGTCGGAGCGTCCTTCACCGGCGGCCGCCCGGATACCGAAGTGGCGGTAGTCCGACTTGCGCGGCAGGCCGTCCTCGAACACCACCAGCGAGCCGACCACGTCGGTGCCCTGCACGTGGCTGATGTCGACGCATTCGATCCGCAGCGGCGCTGCGGCCAACCCGAGGGCATCTTGAATATTCTGCAGCGCAGCGGATCTCGCGTTGAAATCACCGGCTCGCTTTAGTTTATGTTGCTGCAAGGAATCTTTCGCGTTGCGCTGTACGGTTTCGGCCAATGCGCGCTTGTCGCCTCGGCGCGGCACCCGCAACGCGACCCGCGAGCCGCGCAGACCGGACAACCAGCTGACCAGCTCGTCGGCGTTGGAGGGCAGGCACGGCACCAGCACTTCGCGGGGAACCGGGTTGGTGGCTTCGTCGGCGGCGCCACCCAGCTCGGCCTGGTCGCCGTAGAACTGCGTCACGAACTGCTCTACCAACCGCTCCTCGCTTGAATCTCCTGGATCTGCGGACTTTTCGACAATCCAGCCGCGCTGGCCACGAACGCGGCCACCGCGGACATGAAACACCTGAACCGCGGCTTCCAGATCGTCGTCGGCGAACGCAACCACGTCAGCGTCGGTACCGTCGCCGAATACGACGGCCTGCTTCTCCATGGCCCGCTTCACGGCGGACAGGTCGTCGCGAAGCCGGGCGGCCCGTTCGAAATCGAGTTGCTCGGCCGCGGCATTCATCTGCTGTTCCAGGTCGCGGGCAAAGCGGTCGGTCTTGCCGGACAGGAAATCGCAAAAGTCCTGCACGATTTGGCGATGCTGCTCGGCACTGACCCTGCCGACACACGGTGCCGAGCATTTGTCGATGTATCCCAGCAAGCACGGACGGTCGATCTGCTTGTGCCGCTTGAATACTCCGGCCGAACAGGTTCGAGCCGGAAATACCCGGGTGAGCAGATCCAGCGTTTCCCGGATCGCCCACGCATGCGAGTACGGCCCGAAATAACGCACGCCCTTGCGCCGCGGGCCGCGATAGACCATCAGCCGGGGAAATTCCTCGTTGACCGTGACTGCCAGCACCGGGTAGGACTTGTCGTCGCGGTAGCGGACGTTGAAGCGCGGATCGAATTCCTTGATCCAGTTGTATTCCAGCTGCAGCGCCTCGACCTCGGTGTTGACCACCGTCCACTCGACGTTGGCCGCGGTGGTCACCATCTGCCGGGTCCGCGGGTGCAGGCTCGCGATGTCGGCGAAGTATGAGGTCAGCCTGCTACGCAGGCTCTTGGCCTTGCCGACGTAGATAACCCGTCCGTGCGAATCCCGGAACCGGTACACACCGGGTTCGACCGGGATGGACCCGGGCGCGGGGCGGTATGTAGCGGGATCTGGCACGCATCCAGGTTAGTAGTCGGTAGAGCGGTCGCGGTTCGTCGGGATCGGATTTGGCGGTGACCGTCGGCACGTCGTTTTTTGCGCCTCTGAGGCGCACAATCGAGATATGGACGGCGTGCTGATCTTCGATGGAAAGTGCGGGATGTGCACACGCGTGCGCAACGGCTTGCTTCGCTTCAACAAGACTGGGCGACTGCGAACCGAGCCGATGCAGAAGCCCGGAGTATCGGAGCGCGTCGGAGTCGCGGCGGAACGATTGCCCGAGTCCGTGTGGTGGCTCGATTCGTCCGGATTGGTGTTCGGTGGCGCGAAGGCCATGAACGCGGCCCTATCGACAGCGTTGGGTAGTGGGTTGCCAATGCTGGTCTACGGTCTGCCTGGCGTTGGTCGGGTGCAGGAAGTGGTCTATCGATGGGTCGCCGCGCACAGGTACCGATTCCGGGGAGTAACGCCGTTGTGCGAAGCTGAACCGCAGCAATGCGGCCGCTAGCGTCCTGACCGCAAGCCGGTCACGGCGCGATATCCCACCCTTGGCCCAAATCGCCAGTGCACCAGCGGGCGGGAACCCAAGTCCCAGGGCCAGGGCCGCCGGGGACGGACAGGCACATTCGGCATCAGCCACCACACGTGGCGCACTCACCCGGCCGGCAGCTTCACCAGATGACTGTTGTCGTAGTCGGCGACGTAGAGGTTGCCGGCGGTGTCCACCGCGACACCGGTCGGGTTGCCGAGGTCGGTGAACGGCAGCACGGTCTGGGCGTTCGACCGGGGCGCCAGCTTCAGCACCCGACGGTTACCAGAGTCAGTCACGTAGATGTTCCCGGCGGAATCCACCGCGACACCGTAGGGGCGATCCAGCCCGGCGAAGGGCAGCACAACCTGGGTAATCGATCCCGGCGCCAGCATCAACACCCGGTTCCTGTCCGTGTCGGCAACATACACGTTCCCCGCGCCGTCCACCTCTACATCAGTGGGGTGATCGAGGCCGCTGAAGGGCAACGCAGCCTGGCCGCCGGTGTTTACCGCCAGCTCCACCACGCGACCGTTCGCTGTGTCGCCGACGTAGACATGGCCGGCGGTGTCCACCGCCAGGCCCGCGGGGTGTGCGAGTCCAAAGCCGTACGCCTTATCGAAGGGCAGCTCGATCGGTGTGCTGAAACCAATTGGCAGTTCCAGCACCCGTCCGCCGCGGTAGCTGTCGGCGACGTAGACGCTCCCGGCCCCGTCCACGGCGACGCCGTAGGCGCCCTTGAGATCGTTGAACGGCAGCGCAATCGGGTTGGCCGACCCCACGGCCAGCTTCCACACCCGTGAGTTGACGCCTTCGTCGGCGACGACGTAGACGTTGCCGTTCTTATCTACCGCCACTCCTTCGGGATGATCGACCCCGGCATAGGGCGACGCGGTTCGTCCCGGAGCCGTTGTCGGTTTCGTTGCTTGCGCGGAAGTCGTCGTGGTTACCGGGGCGGGGACTTGAGATGCGGGTTGGCGCGGCCAGAGCAGGTAGCCGGCGATGATGGCGGCGGTCGACAGCACGACGATCAGCGCGAGCAATAGCAGTAGCGGTCCGCGGCGCATCGAAGTGCGCTTCGGGCGCTGCTGCGGTGGTCCGGCTGGCGTGGGTGAAGGCGGACGCCTCGGCGGCAGTTGGTCGGCGTTGATCACCACTGCAGTGATGTTGTCGGGTCCCCCGGCATGGTTGGCGGCGTCGATCAGCGCCTGGCACGCGGCGGCCGGGTCGGGGTAGTCGGTGAGGATGGCGGCCAGCGTCGCGTCATCGACCAAGCCATGTAAACCGTCGCTGGACAACAGGATCCGGTCACCCGGGCGTAGGTCAAGTGCGCGGACATCCGGCCGTGCCGGCGGGGCCATCAGCACGTGGCGGGTAACCACCGAACGGCTTGGATGGTGCGCGGCCTGCTCGGCCGTGAGTTCGCCGGCGTCAATCACTGCCTGCACGACGGTGTGATCGCTAGTCAGCCTCTCCAGCTGGCGGTCCCGGTACAGGTAGGCGCGGCTGTCACCGAGGTGAGCGATGACCGCGCGCGAGTCGCTGATCACCGCGGCAACGACGGTGGTGTCGGCGCTGGCGAGCAGGGGCTCGGTGCGACTGCGGACGAACAAGTCGTTGCACATCTCTGTCATCGCGCGGCCCAGCCTCTCGGTCACCTGCGCATCACGCAAGTCCAAGTCGGCGAGGTCGCGCGCCACATAACCCGGCAGCATCTCCACGACCATCGCGGCAGCCAAATCGCCGTTGCTGGTGCTGCCCACGCCGTCGGCGACCACGTAGAGCCCCAACGCCGTGTCCGCTCCCCACCGGTCGTCGTTGCGCGCGCGCTTACGTCCGAGATCGCTGAACCCGGCATAGGGCATGAAGGCCATAGCTATATCACTTCGGGCAGAGCGCAGACGTCCGCAACGTCGATGTGGGACATCCGCACCCTCCAACACGTTTGCCGACTGAACCTACTGCCGGCTGGTCATCGTCGGCCTCGGTGGCACATGCTACCGATCTAGGCCTTTCCCGCTATTTGCGCCACTCAGCGCGCCTGCAGGTCCGGCCGGTGCGACATCAGCTCCCGGCGCACGGTGTCCATGGCATCCACTGCGCGATCCCTATCGACGGCCTGGATAGCCAACACCGGGACGTACTCGTCGTCGGGCAAATCGATACGCGCCCAGCGGCGACCGGCGGGAAATGACACGCCGACAATATCTTCCCATGGGATAAGTTTGTCGCCCAACAGATTTCGCACCGAAAGTCCCGTCGGACCCACCAGGAGTCGCGGGCGGGTGAACAACAGGATCAGACCGGCAAGAACCAGACCCAGAACGGCCATGGCCACCTGGTCGGCGGTCTGGAAGAACACCCCTGTCGACTTCATCTTGAGCAGCAGGCCCACCACGATGAGCGTCGCGGCGATCACAAACGCTGCGACGTAGGCAAAGATCCGTGCCCGGTGGGGCCGCAGTTCGATCGCGCGGTCCGGCGGTGCTGTCACGACCGAGTTCGCAGGTCAAGCAGGGTCAACGCGGTGCTGAGCGCCGCCCCGGTCGCCTGGGCGCCTTTGTCTTCGGCCGAATCCGGAAGCCCGGCGCGATCGAGCGCCTGCTCCTCGGTGTTGGTGGTCAGCACGCCGTTGGCCACCGGCGTCGCAGTGTCCAGCGAAACCCGGGTGAGGCCCTGCGTCACCGCATCGCAGACGTAGTCGAAATGTGGTGTCTGGCCGCGGATCACCACACCGAGGGCGACGACGGCGTCGTGGTTGCGGGCAAGCTCCTGCGCGACCACCGGAATCTCGATCGCACCGAGCACGCGTACCACCGTTGGATTGTCTACGCCCCACTTGGCGGCTACTTTGCAGGCGCCAGCCAGCAGCGAATCGCAAATCTGGCTGTGCCAGGTGCTTGCGACGATGGCAAGCCGCAGACCGGACGCGTCAAGCGCCTGCACCACCGGCTCGCCGGCGCCACCGCTCACAAGGCACCCCCGAATTCACCTGGCAGATAGACGGATTCATGGAAGTCGTCCAAGCCGGCCAGGTCGTGGCCCATCCTGTCGCGTTTGGTCATTAGGTAACGGATGTTCTCGGCGTTGGCCCGCACCGGAAGCGCCACCCGCTCGATGATGTGCAAGCCGTACCCGTCCAACCCCACCCGCTTGGCCGGATTGTTGGTCAGCAGCCGCATCGACCGCACCCCGAGGTCGGCGAGAATCTGCGCACCGATGCCGTAATCTCTTGCATCAGCAGGCAATCCGAGCTTGAGGTTGGCGTCCACAGTGTCTTCGCCGGCATCCTGCAGCTGGTAGGCCTGCAGTTTGTGCATCAGGCCGATGCCGCGGCCCTCGTGACCGCGCATGTACAGCACGATGCCGCGCTGCTCGCGCGCGACCATCGCCATGGCAGCGTCCAGCTGCGGTCCACAGTCGCAGCGCCGGGAGCCGAAAACGTCGCCCGTCAAGCACTCGGAGTGCACACGGACCAGCACGTCGTCACCGTCGCCGTTCGGCCCGGCGATGTCGCCGCGCACCAGCGCCACATGTTCGACGTCCTCGTAGATGCTGGAGTAGCCGATGGCGCGAAACTCTCCGTGCCGCGTCGGGATCCGCGCTTCGGCGATCAGCTTGATGTGTTTCTCGTGCTTGCGCCGCCATTCGATGATGTCGGCGATGGTGATCATCGCAAGGCCGTGCTCGTCGGCGAACACCCGCAATTCATCGGTCTGGGCCATCGCGCCCTCGTCCTTCTGGCTGACGATCTCGCAGATCGCGCCAGCAGGTTGCAGCCCCGCCAGCCGGGCCAGATCGACCGCGGCCTCGGTGTGACCGGGCCGTCGCAACACGCCGCCGTCTTTGGCGCGTAACGGAACGACGTGGCCGGGGCGGGTGAACTCCTCGGCGATGCTGGTGGGATCGGCCAACAAGCGCATCGTGGTGGCCCGGTCCGAAGCCGAAATGCCGGTTCCAACACCGCGTCGTGCATCCACGGTGACGGTGTAGGCAGTCCCGTGTTTGTCCTGGTTCACCGCGTACATCGGGAGCAGGCCCAGCCGGTCGCAGATCTCACCGTCCAACGGCACGCAAAGATATCCCGAGGTGTAGCGCACCATGAAAGCCACCATCTCCGGCGTCGCCTTCTCGGCGGCGAAGATCAGGTCGCCCTCGTTCTCGCGTTCCTCATCATCGATGACGACGACGGCCTTACCCGCCGCTATGTCGGCAACCGCCCGTTCGACGGAGTCCAACCTCGTCATCGTTTGATTCCTTGCTCGCCTGATGTTGCATCCAGTATGAACCACGGCGCGGCCACGGTTATTGGCGCAGCTTTCTAGTGGGCTTTCTCGTGGGCTGATGAACAGCTCGAGGCGCCGGCGTCTACTCGGTGGCGGGTCGAATCTTTTGGGCCTTGAAATAGATCAGATTCAAGATGAGTTAGTCTCGATTGACGTTAGTATCGCTTAGCGTTAGTATTGGGCACGTGATCCGCTCGTTCAGCGACGGTGACGCCCAGAAGATCTGGGAGCTGCGCTGTCCGAAGGGGATCAGCAACGAGTTGGCAAAAGCGGCTCGTCGCAAGATGCAGATCCTCGATGCCGCGGAGAACATCAACGACCTACGCGTCTCTCCGGGAAATCGACTCGAGAAGCTCCAACCGCCCCGCGAAGGACAACACAGCATCCGCGTCAACGACCAGTACCGTATCTGCTTTTCATGGAAAGACGGAGGCGCGGACGATGTCGAGCTGGTCGATTACCACTGAAAGGAGGACATAATGGCAGACTTCGCACCTACCCACCCCGGTGAAATCCTCGCCGAAGAGTTCCTCGCGCCGATGGGGATCACCGCCTACCGTCTCGCAAAAGGGATTGGTGTGCCGCAGACGCGTGTGGGTGAAATTCTCGCCGGCAAGCGGGGGATCACCGCCGACACCGGTCTACGGCTGTCGCGGGCACTGGGCCTTAGCGACATGTTCTGGATCAACCTGCAGGCACGCTACGACGCCGACCTAGTTCGCGTAGAGAAGAGTGACGAGCTGGGACACATCCACCCGCTCGGCGCTTGTCGGGCGTAGCTTCACGCTCTAGTTCCAGACCGGCCGAAGCGCTTAGCCTTCTACGCATCGAAGCTGTCATCTTCAATCGTGTCGGCGAAACCGCTGGCAGATGGAGTATCCCGAGAGAGTAGCCGCTCAACATACTTCGCGATGACGTCCACCTCCAGGTTCACCAGCGTCCCCACCGGGGCGCTGCCCAAAGTAGTCAGCTCCCGGGTGGTCGGGATCAGCGAGACCTCGAACCAGTCACGCGGTTCGGCACCCAGGCCGGAAACCGTCAGGGAGATCCCGTCGACGGTGATCGATCCCTTCTCCACGATGTAGCGCGCCACCGCGGCGGGCACCTCGATGCGCACCACTTCCCAGTTCTCCGACGGTGCACGGGACACCACCTCGCCGGTACCGTCCACATGACCCTGCACGATGTGCCCGCCCAGCCGGCTGTTCAGCGCCGCCGCACGCTCCAGGTTCACCCGGCTCCCGGCTCGCAGTTCGCCCAGGTTGGACCGGTCCAGCGTCTCGGCCATCACGTCGGCGGTGAATTGGCCGTCGGCCAGCAGCTCCACGACCGTCAGACAGACGCCGTTGACGGCGATCGAATCGCCGTGGCCGGCGTCGGCGGTGACGATGGGTCCGCGGATGGTTAGGCGTGCCGCGTCGGCGAGAGCGTCCCGGCCGGTCACTGCTCCGAGTTCCTCGACAATTCCGGTGAACATGGAACCAGGCTAATTGACCAGTACAAACAGCCGCGTGCCGTCACCCGACGCGTGCCTGAAGGGCCCCGCGTCCCCAAGTCCGGACACCGGCACCCTCTACGATGCAGGGTATGCAGACCCGCCGTCGTCTACTGGCCGTGCTCGCTTCTTTTGCCTTCACCGCAACCCTGATCGCCGGGTGCTCGTTCAAATCCTCGACGAGCGGCGGGCCCCTACCCGATGCCGCGACCTTGGTAAAGCAGTCCGCCGATTCCACCAAGAACCTCAAGAGCGCACACCTGGTGCTGACCGTGACCGGCAAGATTCCTGGGCTGCCCGTTAAGACACTGACCGGCGATCTCACCACCACTCCCAACACCGCCGCGCAGGGCAACGCACAGCTCACCTTCCTCGGGCAGGACATCAGTGCCGATTTCATCGTGGTGGACGGCGACCTGTACACGAACGCGCTCAACCCGGGTGACAAGACGATGAGCGACGTCGGCCCGGCCTCGCAGATCTACGACGTGGCGGCGCTACTGAGTCCGGACACCGGCGTGGCCGACGTGCTGGCGAATTTCACCGACGCCAAGGCCGAGGGTCGCGACCAGATCAGCGGCCAAACCACCGTCCGCATCAGCGGGAACGTCTCCCCGGACGCCGTGAACAAGATTGCGTCCAATTTCAAGGCGACCAAGCCGGTGCCGTCGACCGTATGGATCGTGGAGAGCGGCGACCACCAGCTGGCGCAGGTCAGCCTGCAATACAGTCAGGGCAATACCATCCAGATGACCTTGTCGAACTGGGGCCAGCCGGTCCAGGTCAACAAGCCCGCGGCGAGCTGACGATGAAGTTGTCAGGACGCCGAGTCGCGATCGGCGCGGGCAGTCTGGCGGTGTTGCTGGGTGCCCTCGACGCCTACGTCGTCGTCACGATCATGCAGGACATCGCGCATGACGTCCGCATCCCCCTTAACCAGCTGCAACGCATCACGCCGATCATCACGATGTACCTGCTGGGCTACATCGCGGCTATGCCGCTGCTCGGCAGGGCCTCGGACCGGTTCGGCCGCAAGCGGCTACTGCAAGCCAGCCTGGCCACCTTCATCGTCGGTTCGATAATCACCGCGCTATCGGTGCAGATCGGCAATTTTAATTTGGCCAGCTCGACCTTGGAAATCCTCGGGCATCCCATCCAGGATCTGATGATCCTCGGCTATCCGGTGGTGAACTTCCACGTGCCGAGCCTAAATGTGCTGATCGTCGGCCGCAGCATCCAGGGCATCTCGAGCGGTGCGCTGCTGCCGGTCACGCTCGCCCTCGGCGCGGACCTATGGGCACAGCGCAGCCGCGCCAGCGTGCTCGGCGGCATCGGCGCCGCCCAGGAGCTGGGCAGCGTGCTCGGACCGCTGTACGGGGTGTTCATCGTCTGGCTGACCCACGACTGGCGCGACGTCTTCTGGGTCAACGTCCCGCTGACCCTGATAGCCATGCTCCTGATCCAGATCAGCCTCCCCGCGCACGACGCCAGCGAGGCACCCGAGAAGATCGACGTGGTGGGCGGCATATTGCTGGCCGTCACGCTCGGGCTCGCCGTCTTCGGGTTGTACAACCCCAACCCGGACGGCCACGAGGTACTGCCCAGCTACGGCACGCCCCTGGTCATCGCCGCGGTGATCACCGGGATCGGGTTCCTGCTTTGGGAGCGGTTCGCGCGCACCCGCCTGATCGACCCGGCCGGAGTGCATTTCCGGCCGTTCCTGGCCGCGCTCGGCGCCTCGTTCGCCGCCGGCGCCGCGTTGATGGTGACGCTGGTCGACGTGGAACTGTACGCCCGCGGGATAATGAGCCTAGACCAAACCAAGGCCGCCGCGATGCTGACATCGTTCCTGATCGTACTGCCGATCGGGGCGGTGATCGGGGGCTTCGTTGCCACCAGGGTGGGTGACCGCGCGGTCGCCTTCACCGGGTTGCTCATCGCCGCCGGCGGCTATCTGCTGCTGTCGCAGTGGCCGGAGGACCTGGCGCACTTTCGGCATAGCTTCTTCGGCCTGTTCAGCTGGCCCGCGATGGACACCAGCCTGCTGATCGGGGGCGTGCCGCTCAACAACGACCTGCTGGTCGCCGGGTTGGGTCTGGGGCTGGTGATCGCGCCGCTCACCGCGGCCGCCCTGCGGGTCGTCCCGTCGGCCGAACATGGCATCGCTTCCGCGGCCGTCGTGGTGTCCCGGATGATCGGCATGCTGATCGGCGTGGCCGCGCTCGGCGCCTGGGGCTTTTACCGCCTCTACCAGATTATGGGCGAGAAGAGCGCCCAGCTGCCGGCCGACCTTAAGGGAGCGGACCGGGCGGTTGCGCAAGCGCTGCTTGTTCGACCCTCGTTTGCTGAGATGTTCAGCAACATATTCACCGCCACCGCGATCGTCTGCTTCATCGGCGCGCTCCTGGGCCTGCTGATCGGAGGCCGCAAGGATCGCGCCGACGAGGACCATGCCGACGAGCCGGAAGTCCATGGACGACACGCACTCGTTCCCGCAAGCGAGGCGCCGGCCGCTAACCGGCCACCAGGCTGAGCACCAGATCAGGACCGGCCCGCTCGATGCCGTCGAACTGCCAGCGCAACGCCTGCGCCAGAGTGGGCACCCCCACATCACCGACCGCGGTGATGGGGCCGCCCAGCAGGATCGGCGCGACGTAGGCCAGGATGCGGTTGATCGCGCCGACCCGCAGGAACGCACCGGCCAGGGTGGGGCCACCTTCCAGTAAGACGTCGGTGCGGTCCGACAACGCCTTGAGTACCTCCATGGGATCGTGGGAACTAATCACCATGGTGCGCGAATCGTCGTTGAGAACCTTTGCATCTGGCGGTATTTCGCGCATGCCCACCACGACGCGCAACGGTTGGTCCGGGGCCAGCGAGCCGTCGGGCAGCCGGGCGGTCAGCGTGGGGTTGTCGGCCAGCACGGTGCCGGTGCCGACCACGATCGCGTCGGCGGTGGCACGGCGACGGTGCACGTCCATGCGTGCGGCCAGGCTGGAAATCCATTGGCTGGACCCGTCGGCGGCGGCGCTGCGGCCATCGATGCTGGCGGCGTACTTCCAGGTCACATGCGGCACCCCGGTCCGCTCCTTGTGCAGCCACTCCCGCAGCGGACCGGCCGCGACTTGGGCACCCAGCACGCCGGAACGCACGGTTACCCCCGCTCCCGAGAGCCGGGCCGATCCCCCGCCGGCGATCGCATTCGGGTCGGCGACGGCGTAGATCACCGTCCCCACTCTGGCTTCGAGCAGGGCGTTCACGCACGGCGGAGTCTTGCCGTAGTGGTTGCACGGCTCGAGAGTGACCACGGCGATGGCGCCTGCCGCCAACCGGCCGGCACGGCGCAACGCCACCACCTCGGCATGGTCGCCACCGGCCGGCTCGGTCGCGCCGACGCCGACCACCAGACCGTTGGGGTCAACGATGACGGCCCCGACCGGTGGATTCGGATAGGTGGTGCCCTTGACCTTGTATGACTGTTCGATGGCCAACTGCATTGCCGCGTCGAGGCTCTCGACGGTCTGAGGCTCGTTCATGCGCGCAGATGCGGCGACGCCGCACCGGCCTGTCGCCGTAGTGCCTCTACCGCAGCCTCCGGGTTGTCGGCGCCATAGACCGCCGAACCGGCGACAAAGCAGTCGACACCGGCTGCGGCCGCCTGCTCGATCGTGTCCGCATTGATCCCGCCGTCGATCTCGACCAAGATCGTCAATTCCCCCGCATCGACCATCTTTCGCACTGTACGGACTTTGCTCAGAACTTCGGGGATGAAACCCTGCCCGCCGAAGCCGGGCTCCACGGACATGATGAGCAAGGTGTCGAAGTGCGGCAAAATTTCCAGGTAGGGGTCGAGCGGGGTCCCCGGCTTCACACTGATCCCGGCTTTGGCGCCGGCCGCGCGGATATCGCGGGCCACCCCTATCGGATTGTCGGTCGCCTCGGCGTGGAAGGTGACGTTGTAGGCGCCCGCCTCGGCGTACGGCGGCGCCCACCGGTCCGGATTGTCGATCATCAGATGGCAATCCAGCGGAATGCGGGTGGCGGCCAGCAGGCTTTCCACGACGGGCAGCCCGATGGTCAGATTCGGCACGAAGTGCCCGTCCATGACGTCGACGTGCAACCAGTCGGCGCCGTTCACGGCGGCCGCTTCGTCGGCGAGCCGGGCGAAATCGGCGGCCAGGATCGACGGCGCTATCAGGGGTCCCGCGATGCGGCGAGGCATGAGCGACAGACTACTGAGGGCTGCCGCGAACCTCACTTCAGGCGGCGCAGCGCGGCCGCGAACATCGCGTCGGTGCCGTGCCGGTGCGGCCACAGCTGCGCGTAGGGCCCATCCCCGAGGCCCGCCTGGACGGGCTCGAACAGCGGTCGGGCATCCAGCGCACTGACCGGATGACGGCGCAGCGCGTCGCCGACCACGCCGACCGTCTCGGCCAGATGCGGCGAGCAGGTGGCGTACAGCACCACCCCGCCGGGCCGGGTCAGCGCAATCGCTGCGGCCAGTAGCTCGCGTTGCAGCTTGGCCAGCGCCGGCACGTCGGTCTGGGTACGCCGCCAGCGGGCCTCTGGCCGGCGGCGCAATGCGCCCAGCCCCGTGCAGGGCACGTCGACCAGCACCCGGTCGAAACCCGGGTCAAGGCCGGTGGAGCGTCCGTCGACCCGCAGCACATCCACCGGAAGCCCGCGGGTGTTCTGCTCCACCAGGTCCGCGCGGGGCGCCGACGGCTCGACCGCCGTGACCCGGGCGCCGGACGCCAAGCCCAGTCCGGCCAGCAGCGCGGTCTTGCCGCCGGGGCCGGCGCACAGATCCAGCCATCGGCCACTATCGGCCTCAACTGGGGCCAGCGTCAGGGCGCGGGCCACCAACTGACTGCCCTCGTCCTGCACCAGGGCTTGACCGTCGCGCACCGGTGCCAGCTGTCCGGGATCGCCGCCGAGCAGGTACACGGCATAGGGCGAATAGCGGCCGACGGTCCCACCCGTCGCTGGGTCCAATTTGGAGGCCAGCTCTTCGGCGGTCAGCACTCCCGGACGCGCGGCCAGGTGCACCTGCGGCCGTTCGTCGTCGCACGCCAGTAACGCCTCGAGCTCACCGGCCGACGCACCCAGGGCGTCGGCGAAGGCTTGAGCTATCCAGCGCGGGTGGGCGTGGGCGAACGCGGCGTGCCCGATCGGGTCGACGGCCGGGTCGGGTGCCAGCTCGTCGACCCAGGACAACTCGTCGCGCCCGGCAATGGTGCGCAACACGCCGTTGACGAAACCCGCTCGCGCCGAGTCG
Organism: Mycobacterium sp.; assembly: GCA_003165155.1. Classification (GTDB taxonomy): domain Bacteria; phylum Actinomycetota; class Actinomycetes; order Mycobacteriales; family Mycobacteriaceae; genus Mycobacterium. The sequence goes on from PLSK01000182.1 coordinate 23,361, forward strand.
AATTCGAATCCGGCTTGTTCGACGGTGGTGGACACCGCGGCATAGGCATCGACCCGGGTGCGCAACAGCTGATAGGTGCCGAGCCGGAGCAGGTCGAGCAGCACGGGATTGATCTCGTCCGGCGGACGTCCGGCGGCCGAACCGATGACCGCGTCGAGCAGGCCCCTGCTCCGGCAAGTGCCATAGGTCAGCTCGGTGGCAAATGCCGCATCGCGGCCGGTGATACCGCGCTGCCGCAGCAGCGGCGGCAATGCCAGGTTCGCGTACGCGTCGCGCTCGCTGACGGCCCGAAGCACCTCGAACGCGGCGGCCCGCGCGGGGTCCAGCGGCCGGCGTGGACTGCGCCTTTTCGGCCCCCGGTTCTCCGGCCTGCCGGAGCTCACGATGCCCGCACTGCGGAATCGAGCCTGGCCCCGCGGGCCCAGTCGACGGCGTTCATGAGTTTCTTTCCGGGCGGCTGAATTTGGCCCAGCCGCACCGGCTCCGATCCGGTACCGATCCAGACGCTGGTGCGGTCGACATGCATAACGCCGGGCGGCAACGGTTCTGGGGATACCCCGTCGAGGTGCACCGGTCCCAGTTTGACCCGCATGTCACCGATCAGTGTCCAGGCGCCCGGGTTGGGTGTGACGGCGCGGATCCGACGCTCCACGACCTGTGCCGGCACGTCCCAGCGCACCCGGGCCTGCTCGACGCTGATCTTCGGCGCCACGCTGACCCCGTCGGCCGGCTGCGGTCGCGGCGTGAGTGTCCCGTCGGCGACGCCGTCCAGCGTGGTCGACAACAGCGCCGCACCCGAAACCGCAAGTCGCGCCAGCAGATCGCCCGCGGTATCGGTCGGCCGAATCGTCTCGGTGACAACGCCGTACACCGGTCCGGAATCCATGCTCGGTTCGATCTGGAATGTTGTCGCCCCGGTGATCGCGTCTCCCGCCGCGATGGCGGCCTGCACCGGCGCCGCACCGCGCCAGGCGGGCAGCAGCGAGAAGTGCAGGTTGATCCAGCCCTGCGGAGGAACGGCGAGCAGCCCGTCGCCTAGCAACGCACCGTAAGCCACCACCGGGCAACACTCGGGTGCCAGTTCCGACAGTTCGGCCACGAATTCTGGCGAGTTCGGCCGCGACGGCCGCAACACCGGAATGCCGCGCTCGAGCGCCTCGCGGGCCACCGGCGACGGTTCCGGCTTGCCCCGGCGTCCGGAGGCGGCGTCGGGTCGGGTGAGGACTGCGACCACTTCGTGACGGGGTGAGTCGACGAGGTGACGCAGCGCGGGCAGCGCGGGTTCAGGGGTGCCGGCAAAGACAAGGCGCACCGGCCCAGTCTAGGTACCCGGGGCTCACCGCCGAAAAACGATGAGCCGCCTACAGATCGAAGTCGAGCGTTGTGTCGGGCTCTCCGCCGGCAGCGGTGAACGCCTTCAGGGCCCGTACCAGCCCGTGCCGCTCCCCCGCCTGCATGTTTTCCACAATCCGGGCGATTTCGGCACGTCGGTGCTCGGTGACATGCCGGACGACGTCTCGTCCCCGATCGGTCAGCGTGGCGAGCAGCTCACGCCGCGAGGTCGGGTGCGGCAGACGGTCGATCAGTCCGGCGGCGACGAGCCGGTCGACCATCCGGCCGGTCGCCGACGGTTGCACACCCAGCAGGCCGGCCAAGGTGGCCAGGTTGATCGGACCCTGATTCGACAGGGTCACCAGCGTCCGGAACTGCGCGATGGTAATGCTCTCGTCGACCTGCGCTGTGGATCGGGCCGAGATGGTCATCACCAATCGGGACGCCGTCAGCAGCGCCTCGGTGATCACATCTAGCGACTCGTCGGCTGCCGTAGCGTTTTCTGCCGGCATCGTGGCCCCCTCCTACGAGCTAAAGAATCGATAATGTAGCAGCACGCGATTATTTCTCATATGTACTATAGCCAGAGGCATGTTCCGGTGTGCCGCGTTACAATTCAGCCCTCTCGGATGGTCGCGGCTGCTGTTATCAGGAGGACGCCGGATGTCGTTTGTGGTCGCAGCTCCGGAGTACGTATCGTCGGCCGCAACGGATCTGGCGAACATCGGTACGGCGATCAGCCAGGCCAACGCGGCGGCGGCCTTCCCGACCGCGGGAGTAATCGCTGCGGGCACCGACGAAGTCTCGGCAGCAATCGCGTCACTATTTGGCGCCCACGCCCAGGCATACCAAGCGCTCAGCGCCCAAGCGGCGTCGTTCCATCAACAGTTCGTGCAGCTGATGAGTAGCGGCGCGGCGGAATACGCCAGCGCCGAGGCAAGCGCCCAACAGAACCTGCTCAACGCCGTCAACGCGCCCGCCGAGACATTCCTAGACCGGCCCCTGATCGGGAACGGCGCCGCCGGAACAGCCTCAAGCCCCAACGGCGGGGCCGGTGGACTCCTGTACGGCAACGGCGGCAACGGCTACTCCCCGACCACCTACGGCGCGAACGGCGGCAACGGCGGAGCGGCCGGGCTGATCGGCAACGGCGGAGCCGGCGGGTCCGGCGCCTTCTCCGAGTTTGATTCCGGCATCGCCGGTGGCGCCGGGGGCTCCGGTGGCCACGGCGGGTGGCTCTACGGGACAGGCGGAACCGGCGGAGCCGGTGGGTTCACCGTGAACGTCGGTTTTAACGGCGGCAATGGCGGGGCCGGCGGCCATGCCGGGCTCTTCGGCGACGGTGGAGCCGGCGGGGAGGGCGGCGCCTCCGCAACCCAGCCCGGCACCGGCGGTTACGGCGGCAGTGGTGGCGAGGGTGGTCATGGCGGATGGCTAGGCGGCAACGGCGGGACCGGCGGGACCGGCGGTGACGGCGACACCGCCGCCGGTGGCGGGGGTAATGGCGGCAACGCCGGGCTGCTGTATGGCGCAGCCGGCAACGGTGGGGACGCAGGCCCGTCGCGCGGGACCGGCACGGCGGGGGGAAACGGCGGCAACGCAGGACTGTTCGGCGTCGGTGGGACAGGCGGCGACGAAGTCTTTACCACGGGCGGCACTGCCGGTGACGGTGGTCGTGGGGGACTGCTCTGGGGCGCGGGCGGCAGCGGCGGCACCGCGACCGGGACCGCATTCGACTCGAACGGCGGCGCGGGCGGCAGCGCCGGGCTGTTCGGAGCCGGGGGCGACGGTGGCGTCGGGAGCGCCGGCAACGGCGGCATCTTCCCTCCCACGGCCGGCGGGAACGGCGGTGCCGGCGGCCGCGGCGGGTGGCTGTACGGGGCCGGCGGGTCCGGCGGCGCGGGCGGGGCGGCGACAGGCGACGGCTATAACGCCGGCAACGGCGGAGCAGGGGGTAACACCGGCCTATTTGGCGCCGGTGGGATCGGTGGGGCCGGCGGCAGCAATACCAGTGGCGTTGGTAGTAACGGCGGCAATGGTGGCGCCGGCGGCAACGCGGTGATAGGCCCCGCCGGCGCGGGCGGCGCGGGCGGTGACGGCAACAACCTCTCCGCGGACGGTGGCGACGGTGGCAATGGTGGCGGCGGCGGTAGGTCCTGGCTGCTCGGCGATGGCGGGGCCGGAGGGGCCGGTGGCGGCGGAGACACCGCGGTCGGCAACGGAGGTGACGGCGGCGCGGGCGGGATGCTGGCCGGCGACGGCGGCAGCGGCGGAGCGAACGCCACGACAACGGCGCTCGGCAACGGCGGGACGGGCGGCAGCGGCGGCAATGCCGGGCTAATCGGCCAGGGCGGCGCGGGCGGTGAGGCTTCCGGCGGCGATAGCAGGGGTGGCAACGGCGGCACCGGGGGCCTGCTGAGCGGTAACGGCGGCAGCGGTGGGGCCATCACCGGCGGACCGACCGACTCGACGGCCGGAAACGGTGGCAACGCTGGGTTGTACGGCGCCGGGGGCGCCGGNNGGCAGCGGCGGCGCCGGCGGGAAGCTACTCGGCCAGGCCGGACAACCAGGCTGACCTGACACGTAGCCCTGCGGTGCGGGTTGGGCAACTTGACGTGGCCCGATCCTTAATACGGAGACAGCTGCTGAAAACCACCACCGGTCGCGCTACGATCCCCGGCTAAGGGGCAACTTTGCTATGGGGCGGTGGAGAGCGAGACGACGATGTCGTTCGTGATGGCAGCCCCCGAGACCCTGTCGTGGGCGGTAATCCAGGCGTCGGTGGGGGTGGCGGCGGCGGCGCAAGTCTTGCCTTCGGGATGAACGATGACGATATTGCCACCGCCAAGGGGGCACGGGTGGCAACGGCGGCTAGCGCCGACAAACATTCAGCAGCGGCCTACCCGATGTGCAGGGGATCGATCTGCACCCGCACGGGCTGATGGGTTTGCCGGGCGCTGAGCACAGCCACGCCGCGGCGTAGCGCCGCCGCCAGCGCCAGGCCCTGCTCGCGCCGCACCCGCACCAGCATCCTGATCACCGGCACGTCGGTAGGGGTCCCCGCCGGCCGGCGCGCACCCGCCGGGAGATCCACCGGGCCGAGCAGATCGGCTTGCATAGTTTCGTGGTCGGGCAGCTGCGCCTCGTCAAGCAGCGCGTGCACCGCTTCGGTGGAGCCGTCGATCGCCGCCATGTGCACACAGGGCGGCAGGCCGACTTCGCTCCGCGCCGCCAGTTCGTCTTCGGCGTGACCCACCGGGTCCCATCGGATCAGCGATTGGACCGTCGGGATGGAGGAATCGCCGACCACCGTCACCACGCCGCCGTCGCCGCGCGCCCGCACCAGCGCGGCCGCCGTCATCCAGCGCCACAGCGCGTCCTCGGCCGCGCGCAGGTCCTGCCTGCCCAGCAGCGCCCAGGTATCCAACAGCAGCGCCGCCCCGTACCCGCCCGACGCGCGCGGTTCAGCCCCCGGAGTGGCGACCACCAGGGCCGGTTTGGC
>PLSK01000182.1:28211-36040 GCA_003165155.1 Mycobacterium sp.
GGGCCCAGGGCCCGCGCTTTCCTGCACCGACAGCGGACCGTTGCAGTGCCGGCAACGCGCGATCGTGCGGCAGCGCGCACAGGCCAGCGACGGTACGTAGCCGCGCCGGGGCACCTGCACCAGCACCGGGGCGCCGGAGTCCAGCGCTGCGCGTGCGGCCCGCAGCGCGATGGACGGAAGTCGCGCGGTGCGCGCCGCCGGGTCGCGTTCCTCGGCGTACCCGCTGTCGTCAAGCGCGACCACCCGCGGGGTGCGGGCACGAACGACCGCGCGTGGCGCGACCACGTCGTGCGCCCACCCGCTGCGCACCAACGCATGAGCTTCCGCGGTCCGGGAGTAGCCACCGATCAGCGCCGCGCACCGAGCCTGATGCGCGCGCAACATCGCGACCTCGCGGGCATGCGGATACGGTGCCCGCGGCTCGGCCAGGCTGTCGTCGGCGTCGGACCAGACCATGACCAGTCCCAGGTCGCTGAGCGGCGCAAAAACCGCGCTGCGCGTGCCGATCACCAGCCGCGCGCTGCCCCGCAGCGCCGCAAGCCAGCGGCGGTAGCGTGCCGCCGGCCCCAGGCCGGCCGAGAGGGACACAACGCTGTGCTCATCGATCCGGGCTATCGCGGCCTCGCACAACGTGTCCAGATCCCGCTGGTCTGGCACGATCACCAGCACCGCTCTTCCTGTGCGGATAGTTTGCGCGGCGGCCTCGGCAAATCGGTCCGCCCACGGTTCGCCCGGTAGCGCCTGCCAGACGGCGCGGGCGGCTCGTGATTCGGACAGGGCGGACAGGAACTGTCCCCCGCGCCCGTAAACCTCCCAGCCCGACGGGTCCACGGGCGCGACCACCGGCAGGACGGGGATCACCGCGGATTCCTTCTCCACCTTGGCGTGCCTGGCCGGCACCGCCAGCCGCAGCACGTCCGGCCGGGTCCCCGCGTAGCGCGCCGCCACCGCGTCGACCAGACGGCGGATTTCCGCGGTGAGCACCGGCTCGGCGGATACGACGCGATCGAGCCAGCCCAGCTTGCCGGTGTGATCGGTGTCGTTGCGGCGCTCCAAGACGAACCCGTCGACCAGCCGACCGTGGAAGCGCACCCGCACCCGCACCCCGGGCTGGGCATCGTCGGACTGCTCGGCGGACACCAGGTAATCGAAGTCGCGATCCAGATGCGGCACCGACAGCATCGGCAGCACCCGCGCGATCGGCTCCACCTCGACAGGCGTGCGGGTGCTACCAGTCCGGTTCACGTCGCCCCCGAGTCACGAGATACGTTGCAAACAACTAGCTCTCGGCCGATTCATGGACGCCGCCACGAGCGGCAGCGGGGGCGTCACCGAAACCCTCTCGGCCAAAGAAGAACCCAGCCGTAATCAGGATCTGCGCGGTGGCGTACAACCACCAGATCGGCACCGACAACGCATCGTTGTCCAGGATGAACCGGCCGACGGCGATCATCGCGTCCGACATCGCGAAACAAACCGCCCCAACCGCGGCCCAGATCGTCGGCAGCCGCGCCAGCAGCGCCGCACACACCATCACGGTCAGCACGATGATGTAAGCGGTCACCGGAATTGTCAGCCTGTCGCGGCCGAGGTGCGACCAGAACGACGCCAGCAGCACCGTGGCCGCCAGGCACATCAGAACGACGGTGGCGATGCGCGGTCGCGACGGCAACCGCTTCTCAACCAGCGGGAGCAACGCGGCTATGAAACACAGGTGCGCCAACAGGAATGCACCCAGCCCGAAGACGAATGACCCCGTCCACCATGGGATCGCCAACGCAAAGTCGCCGACGCCCGACAGCAGCAGCGCCGGCATCAGCCACCGCCGCTCGCGGACGATCGGGTGCGCCGCCGCAGCTACGGTCAGCAACAGCGCCATCGATGCCTTGAACGGCGCCTGCAGAATCCAGTGGCCGGTCAGTTCAGTTCCCGGTGGCGAGCGCAACGCGACCACCGTCAGGTAGACGCCGTAGGCCAGGCCGGCCCAGCCGGCCACAACCCAGCCCGCGGCCACCAGGCGAGGTGCGTACGGTACCTCCATGCCCACCTTGGACAGAACAGCCGACCAGAGACCCGCTATCGACGACATCTTGCTGAAGGTACTGGATGCGGTTCCGTTCCGGCTATCAATGGACGACGGGATCGACGCGGCGCGGCAGCGGTTCGCAGACCTGCCCCGCCGGCCGCTGCACCCCGAACTGCGGGTCGAGGACCGGGTCATCCAGGGGCCGGCGGGCCCCATCGATATCCGGATCTACTGGCCGCCAACCGATCCCGGCGATAACACAGCACAACCCGTCGTGCTGTACTTTCACGGCGGCGGGTTCGTCATCGGTGACTTGGACACCTACGACGGTTCTTCCCGCCAGCATGCCGTGGGCGCCGGCGCCATCGTGGTGTCCGTCGACTACCGGCTGGCGCCCGAACACCCCTATCCCGCCGCCATCGAAGATGCCTGGGCCGCAACACTCTGGGTCGCCCATCACGGCTCTGAGATCGGCGCAGACACCACACGGATAGCCTTCGCCGGGGATTCCGCGGGCGGCAATATCTCCGCGGTTATGGCACAGCGCTCCCGCGATAGCGGTGGGCCGCCGATCGCGTTTCAGCTGTTGTGGTATCCCGCCACGCTGTGGGACTCGACGCTGCCGTCGTTCACCGAAAACGCCTCCGCGCCGATCCTTGACGTCAAGGCCGTCGCCGCGTTCTCCCGTTGGTACGCAGGAGGAATCGACATGTCCGATCCGCCGCCAGGAATGGCGCCGGGGCGGGCGAAGAACTTGGCCGATCTCGCGCCGGCCTACATCGGCGTCGCCGGCTACGACCCGCTGCGCGATGACGGAATCCGGTACGGCGAGCTACTGGCCGCCGCCGGCGTCCCCGTCGAGGTGGATAACGCCGAGACGATGGTGCACGGCTTTATCGCCTACGCCGGCGTGGTGCCTGCCGCGACGGCGGCGCTGGATCGCGGACTCGCGGCGTTGCAGGCTGCGCTGCACCCGTAGATTCAAGCTTATGACGGAGCGCACCACCGCAAAACCAGAGATCGATCCGACGCTTAAGGGGCTGCTCGACGCATTCCCGATGACCTTCACCGCCGCCGACGGGGTCGAAGTCGCACGCGCCGGGATCAAACTGCTGCAGGCACCCCCGGAAATGCTTCCGGACCTGCGGATAGAGGACCGGACGGTGGGTTACGGCGACCTGAGCGAGATCCCGGTTCGGATCTACTGGCCGCCCACCGCTGCTGATACCAGCGTGCCGGTCGTCGTGTTCTACCACGGCGGTGGCTGGGCGATAGGCGACCTGGATACCCACGATCCCGTCGCCCGCGCGCACGCCGTCGGCGCGGAGGCCATCGTGGTGTCCGTCGACTACCGGCTTGCGCCGGAGCATCCGTATCCGGCAGGGATCGAAGACAGCTGGGCGGCGTTGCGCTGGGTCGGCGAGCACGCCGCCGAGCTGGGCGGTGACCCGAACCGGATCGCCGTCGCCGGTGATTCCGCGGGCGGCAACATCGCCGCAGTCATGGCACTGTTGGCCCGCGATAACGACGGACCGCCGCTGGTCTTCCAGCTGCTGTGGTATCCGTCGATCACGGCCGACCTGTCGCTGCCGTCGTTCACCGAGAATGCCGACGCACCCATGCTGAACCGCGACGTCATCGAGGCGTTCGTCGCCTGGTACGTGCCGGGCATGGACATCAGCGACCCCAAGGCCCTGCCCGTCACCCTCTCCCCGGCAAATGCCGCCGAGCTGTCCGGCCTGCCACCCGCCTTCATCGGCACCGCAGAACATGACCCGCTGCGCGACGACGGAGCCCAATACGCCGAGCTGCTCAAATCCGCCGGCGTGCCGGTGGAGTTGAGCCACGAACCCACCCTGGTGCACGGCTACGTCAGCTTCGCCCTACTGATCCCCGCGGCCGCCGAGGCCACCAACCGCGGACTGGCGGTGCTCAAGAAGGCCGTGCACTCGTAGGCCACCCTCCACCGCGAGGGAAAGAGCTTGCGTAGGGCTAGATGGCGCGCTTGAGGTCGTCGACCTTGTTCAGCTGCTCCCACGGCAGCTCGATGTCGGTGCGGCCGAAGTGCCCGTACGCGGCGGTCTGCGCGTAGATCGGGCGCAGCAGGTCCAGGTCGCGGATGATCGCGCCGGGCCGCAGGTCGAACACCTCGGGCACGATCTTCTCGATCTTGACCGGGTCGACCGTCGCGGAGCCGAAGGTCTCGATGAACAGGCCTACCGGGGCGGCCTTGCCGATCGCGTAGGCCACCTGCACCTCGACCCGCTCCGCCAGCCCGGCGGCGACGATGTTCTTGGCCACCCAGCGCATCGCGTACGCCGCCGACCGGTCCACCTTGGACGGATCCTTGCCGGAGAACGCGCCGCCGCCGTGGCGGGCCCATCCGCCGTAGGTGTCGACGATGATCTTGCGGCCGGTCAAGCCGGCGTCGCCCATCGGGCCACCGAGGACGAACTTTCCGGTCGGGTTGACCAGCACCCGCGTCGCCGACGAGTCCAGCGTCTCGTGGGCCAGTTCCTTGAGCACGGTCGCGAGCACGTGCTTGCGGATGTCGGGATCCAGCGTCTTCTCCAGGTCGACGTCGGCCGCGTGCTGGGTGGACACGACCACGGTGTCCAGGCGGACCGGAACGTCGTCCTCGTAGGCAATGGTGACCTGCGTCTTGCCGTCCGGCCGCAGGTAGGGCAGCGTGCCGTTCTTGCGGACCTCGGTCAGCTTGCGCGACAGCCGGTGGGCCAGCGCGATGGGCAGCGGCATGAGTTCAGGGGTGTCGTTGATCGCGTAGCCGAACATCAGCCCCTGGTCGCCCGCGCCCTGCGAGTCCAGCGGGTCGGCCGCACCCTCGACACGCGCCTCGTGGGCGGTATCCACACCCTGGGCGATGTCGGGCGACTGCGCGCCGATGCCGATGTTCACCCCGCACGACGCCCCGTCGAAGCCCTTCTCCGACGAGTCGTAGCCGATGTCCAGGATGCGTGCGCGGACCGTGTTAGTGATGTCGGCGAACGCCGCTTTCGCGTTCGTCGTCACCTCACCCACCACGTGCACCTGCCCGGTGGTCACCAAAGTCTCAACCGCGACACGCGAGCGCGGGTCCTCCGCCAGCAGCGCGTCGAGGACTGAGTCGCTGATCGCGTCACAGATCTTGTCGGGATGTCCCTCGGTCACCGACTCACTGGTAAACAGCCGACCCTTCTCGCTCACTCTGTGATCCTTCCAGTCATCTTGACTAAATGTTAGTTAGGCAAATTATTTTAAGTGCCGCCGACTCAACCGGCTCCGCCGGGCTATTGCAAACTAGCCGTTATCCGTCGTCGCTGTGCAAAAACGTGACGATCGCGTCCACGATGCGACTGGCCATCAACGTCTTGGAACCGTTCTCCAGCGCTGACTCGGTGCCGTCGGACGTCAGCAGCCAGCCGTCGTTGTTGTCCACCTCAAAGGCCTTGCCGTCCCCGACCGCGTTGACCACCAGCAGGTCGCAGCCCTTGCTTCGCAGCTTCGTGCGCGCGTGAAACAGCACATCGCCGTTAGCGTCGCCGGTCTCGGCGGCGAACCCCACGATGGCCCGCATGTTAGGCAGCTCGCCGTGGGCACGCGCGCGCACGGTGCCGGCCAGCACATCGTCGTTGCGCAGCAGTTCGATCGGCGACGGCCCTTCGGTGCCCTTCTTCTTGATCTTCGCGGTCGCGACCTGCGCGGGCCGGAAATCGGCGACGGCGGCGGCCATCACCAGTACGTCGGCGGCGGCAGCGTGCTTGGAGACCGCATCTCCGAGTTGCTCCGCGGAGCTGACATGAACCACGTCGACACCGGCGGGGTCGGTGAGCCCCGCGGTGTGCCCGGCGATCAGCGTGACCTCGGCGCCGCGCTGGGCGGCGACCCGCGCGACCGCATACCCCTGCTTGCCGGAGCTGCGGTTGCCGATGAAGCGCACCGGATCGACCGGTTCGCGGGTGCCGCCGGCGGTCACCAGTATCTTGCGACCGGCGAGGTCATAAGGGAGGGCGTCGTGGCGCTCCAGGAGCAGCTCGGCCAACGTGGTGATCTCTTCGGCCTCAGGTAGGCGGCCCGCCCCGCTGTCGGAGCCGGTGAGCCTCCCGGACGCGGGTTCCAGCACAATCACGCCGCGGCGACGCAACGTGGCCACGTTGTCAACGGTGGCCGGGTGCAACCACATCTCGGTGTGCATCGCGGGTGCGAACAGCACTGGGCATCGCGCGGTGAGCAGGGTCGCGGTCAGTAGATCGTCGGCGCGGCCATGTACCGCCCGGGCCAGCAGATCGGCGGTGGCCGGCGCCACCACGACCAGGTCAGCCTGCTGGCCGAGATGGACATGGGGCACCGCGGGAACGTCGTCGAAAACGCTGGTGTGCACCCGCTGGCCGGAGAGCGCCTCGAAGGTGGCGGCTCCGACAAAGCGCAATGCGGCTTCGGTGGGAATGACGTGGACCTCATGCCCCGCCTCGGTGAGCTGACGGACCACGGTGCACGCCTTGTAGGCGGCGATACCTCCGGAGACGCCGACAATGACTCGTTTTGAAATCCGATTGCGGTCGTCCACCGGCGGTGACCTGTTACTCGCCCTCGGTGTGCTCGAGCAGGTCGGCGTGGATCTCGCGCATCGCGATGGACAGCGGCTTTTCCTGCAACCCAGGTTCGACCAGCGGGCCCACGTATTCGAGGATGCCCTCACCGAGCTGGTTGTAATAGTCGTTGATCTGCCGCGCCCGCTTGGCTGCGTAAATGACCAGGGCGTACTTGCTCGATACGCGGTCCAGCAACTCGTCGATGGGCGGATTGGTGATGCCCAGCGGGGTGTCGTACGCGCCTTGAATACCGGCCGACGGATCGAACTGATCCATGGCGGGTACGGCGGCCAGCGAGGCGTCGGACTGCGGATTACTCACTTAAGAAAATCTCCTGGCTGCATAAAGCGGTTGAAAGTGACTAGAAATTCTAGGTGTGGTCCGGTTCTGCCTAGTCTGTCATGCCGAGTCCGGCGCAGATCCCACCAGCAAGGATACCAATTCCGCGCACGCGGACTCCAATTGCCTGTTCACCACGACCTCATCGAAGTCGTCTTGAGCTGCCAGTTCGACGCGAGCGGTGTCCAAACGACGCCTGATCGCCTCGGGTGTTTCGGTGCCACGGCCGACGAGTCTGGCCTCCAGGTCAGCCCAACTGGGCGGCGCCAAGAACACCGTGATGGCCTCGGGCATCGCTTGCTTGACCGCTCTGGCCCCGGCCAGGTCGACCTCGATGAGCACCGGAAGCCCCGACGCAGTGGCAGCCCGTACCGGCTCGGCCAGCGTGCCCGATCTTTGCAGCCCACCATGGATCTCGGCCCACTCCAGCAGAGCGCCCTCTTCGATTAATTGCCGGAAGCGGGCGGGACTGACGAAGTGGTAGTCGACGCCGTCGACCTCGCCTGGGCGCGGCGAACGCGTGGTCGCCGAGACGCTGAAATGCAGGTTCGGAATCCGCTCACGCAGACACCGGACTACAGATGACTTGCCGACCGCGGAGGGACCGGACAGGACGACAACGCGTCCCCTGCCCGGTCCCCCGCTAGAGCTCATCGGAGCTCCGGGGTCGGCATGCCCACAGGCCATGCGGCCTGCATCGTCGGCGAGTTAGTCGGAGCCGAACTTTTCCAACAACGCCTTGCGCTGCCGGTCGCCGAGTCCACGCAGACGGCGGGTCGGCGCGATCTCCAACTCGGTCATGATTTCCTGCGCCTTGACCTTGCCAACCTTCGGCAACGCCTCCAGCAGCGCAGACACCTTCATCTTGCCCAGGA
>PLSK01000328.1:0-6595 GCA_003165155.1 Mycobacterium sp.
AGCATGGCGTAGGTCTTTCCTGCCCCGGGAGCAACGCCGAGATATAGCCGCAGCCGACCTCGGCTCGGAGACGGTGTCGAACGAGACGACATTTCGCCGCTCATCGTGAACACACCTCACTTGCGACACTTCGTGTGGAACCGACGGCTTCGGTAAGTGGGCGCATGGCAAGGAGCAAGGTCACCCCGTGTCGCTCGGGGCGGTGTCGTGTTGGAAGGACTCAAGCTGGTAGGGGGCGCTGGTGACCATGACGGCGGGCTGAAACAGCAGCCGCGATTTGAGGCGCAGCGCGCTTTGGTTGTGCAGCAATTGTTCCCACCAATGCCCCACGACGTATTCGGGAATGAAGACGGTGACGACGTCACGCGGTGACTGACGTCGGATCCGGCGGACGTAGTCGACGATGGGGCGAGTGATTTCCCGGTATGGCGAGTCGATCACGGTCAGCGGGATGTCGATGTTGTGATGGTCCCATTCGGCGCGCAACGCCCTGGTGTCGGCTTCGTCGAGTTTGACCGTCAGGGCGGTCAGCCGGGCGGGTCGGGTGGCCTTGGCATAGCCGAGGGCCTGCATTGTCGGCGCGTTCACAGCAGAGACCAACACAACCGCGTGGTTGTTGCTTGGCTGCAGCAACTCCGCGTCATCGGCGACGGCCAGCTTTTCGGTGACTCGGCGGTAATGGGAACGTATCGCTTTCATTAGCGCGTACAACACCACGATGGCGATGATCGCGAGGTAGGCGCCGTCAAGAAATTTGTAACAGACCACGATCAGCACAACCGCGCCGGTGACCACGGCGCCCGCGGCGTTGATCACCTGCGCGCCGCGGTACCGCCGCCGCAGGGCGGCGGAGGCAGCGTTGCTGCTAAGGCGTTGCCAGTGCCGCACCATGCCAGCCTGGCTCAGCGTCAGCGACGTGAACACGCCGATGATGTAGAGCTGGATCAGTTTGTCAATGTTGGCGTTGAACCCGACGATCAACACGATCGCGAACCCGGCAAGTAGCAGGATTCCGTTGCTGTACACGAGCCGGTCGCCGCGATTGTGCAGTTGCCGGGGCAGATAGCGGTTCTGCGCCAGAATCGAGGCGAGCATCGGGAACCCGTTGAACACGGTGTTCGCGGCCAGAATCAAGATTGCGGCGGTGGCGAGCTGGAACGCAAGGTACACCGGCGCATTCGGACCCCACACCCCGGCGCCGAGTTGGCTGATCACTGAAGGGAATCCGTCGGGGTAGGCGTGGGCCCTCATCCGCTCAGCAAGGATGGTGATACCGGTGAACATGACGATCGCTAGGGCACCGATGATCAGCAGCGTGATGGCGGCGTTGCGCGATTTGGGTTTCTGGAACGCGGGCACTCCGTTGCTGATTACCTCGACGCCGGTCAGTGCGGAACAGCCGGCGGCGAACGCGCGCAACGCCAGCAGCACCGTGAGATAACTGCCGATCGGCTGGCTTGCCGCAAGGTGCGCACCGGCTCCCGAAGCCAACGGCACGCCCGCACCGAATATCGTCTGGTAGCCGGCGGTAGCAAGCAGCAGGAACACCAACGCGATGAACGTATAGGTGGGAAGCGCGAACACCCTGCCGCTGTGCTTAAGACCGCGCAGGTTCACCACCGCCAGTAAGGCCACTGCCGCCACCGATAACACCGCCGCGTGCGGTTGCAGGCTCGGGAACTTCGAGGTGACCGCGAGGACCCCGGCTACCACCGACACCGCTACAGTCATCACATAGTCGACCACCAGCGCGGCTGCGGCGGTGAGCGCGGTTTTCTCCCCGAAGTTGACCTGGCTGACCGTGAACGCGCCACCACCGTTGGGGTAGGCACGGCAGATTTGCCGATAGGACAACACCACGATCGCCAACAGCACCACCACCGCCACCGCGACCGGGGACGTTAACCACAGATACGCTGCCCCACCCAACCCGGCGACCAACAGGATCTGCTCGGTGGCGTAGGCGACCGACGAGATCAGGTCCGATGAAAACACCGGCAGCGCGAGCCACTTCGGCAGTAGCTGTGTTTGTTGGGCCTCGTTGCGCAAGGCCCGACCGATCAGCAACCGCTTAAGCGGTCCGCCAATGGAGGTCATGGGAGTGGATGACCGCAGCACGAGTCGATAAAGGCCATTCGCTCGGTTTTTTCTGTCTTGATCAACTCCGCCGGCAGCGCAACCGGCCGGCAGCCCGCTGGCCCAAATGGCGCGAGGACTTCCACGCATACCCATGTCCTATTTGGCATTCTGCGGGCGAGCGTGGCCAAAGCCACGGGGGCACGAAGAGACTGGAGTCTGACGTTCGGAATCACACGCATCCCTGCAGACATTCAGGATCCCTCTCGCACCGCTGGTCAGTAGCCTCCGTCTGTGCAGACGCCTCATCTAGCGAGACGCTTGTATTGCCATCGTCTATGACCAACCCGGTCGCCGTCAAAATTATTAACACTTTCCTTACACATCAAAGTGCACACACCGTCAGCAGGACCGTTCGAATACCGTCGATAAGTGCTTGGCCCTAGGGGATTTTCGGTGTGTCGGGAACGTTGTTCGAGCGTTGAGAGCGCCGAGGTAGTGATGCGATCGGCAATCCCATAAAGAATTCGTCAGGGATTGGCACGCGTAGTAGGTGCCGGGTTGACTTCCCTCGCTTGGGGGCGCAGCATTTCTCTGCGTACGGTGCCGAAGTGCAGACGAGAGGGGTTGTCCGGCGCGGCTTTTCGGCCGCAGCAGATGCTCTCTCGTGCCGTCACCAGACGCCCGCGCGCAGCTCCGGCTGCGAGGTGGTGGGAAATCAACCATGGTTTCGCGTGGTAGTCCCTATACGAGTTCGGTTGTGGCAGAAGTCAGTTGCGGCCCAAGCATTCACCGTCACATTCCGAATGTAACGAGAATCAAGGCAGGCAGTGATGCTCCACGAATTCTGGCAGAACTTGACCCACAACCTCTTCACGCCCCTGTTGCTGTTCTTCTACTTCGGGTTCCTGATCCCGATTTTGAAGGTGCGTTTCGAGTTCCCGTATGTGCTGTATCAGGGCCTGACCCTGTACCTGCTGGTGGCCATCGGCTGGCAGGGAGGCGAGGAGCTCGCCACGATCAAGCCGGCCGACATCCACAACTTCGCGGGATTTATCCTCGTGGGCTTCCTGTTGAACTTCCTCATCGGAGGTTTGGCCTACCTGCTGCTGAGACTCATGAGTTCCTTGCGAAGAGTCGACAAGGCGACGATCGCCGGTTATTACGGGTCAGACTCAGCAGGGACCTTTGCCGCCTGCGTGGCCGTCCTGACCAGCGTCGGCATCGCGTTCAACGCCTGGATGCCGGTCATGCTGGCTGTCATGGAGATTCCCGGCTGCCTGGTGGCGCTGTACCTGGTGGCGCGACTGCGGCAGCGGGGGATGGACACCGCGGGGTTCATGCCGGATGAGCCCGGCTACACCCCGCCGGTCACGGTGAGGGTCGGGCCCGGCACGGCCGCGCGGCCCCTGAAAGGCCAGTCCCTCGAGACCGAGCACGAAAGGGGAATCGAGCAGGAGTTGGAGTTCTCCATGGAAAGGCTGGAGCATCCGGACTGGGAGCCCGACCAACGCCCACCCATTGGGAAGCCGAAGAGAATGCCCATTTTCTCCCGTGAGCTCTTCCAGGAAGTTTTCCTCAACCCTGGGCTCGTCCTGCTCTTCGGGGGCATCATCATCGGCCTCATTAGTGGGCTCCAGGGACAGAAGGTCATTCACGACGACGACACCTTCTTCGTGTTGGCATTCCAGGGCGTGCTGTGCATATTCCTGCTTGAGATGGGCATGACGGCATCCCGCAAGCTGCAGGACCTGCGATCAGCGGGCTGGGGTTTCATCTTCTTCGGTTTGCTGGCACCGAATATTTTTGCGACGCTGGGGATCATCGTCGCCCACAGCTACGCCTACCTCACCCACACTGACTTCAAGCCAGGAACCTACGTCCTGTTCGCGGTGCTGTGCGGCGCGGCGTCCTACATCGCCGTCCCGGCGGTCCAGCGGCTGGCGATCCCCGAGGCCAGTCCAACCCTGCCGTTGGCCGCATCACTGGGTTTGACGTTTTCCTACAACGTNNACGATCGGAATCCCGCTCTATATCGCGATCGCCCGCGCCGTCGGGCACTGGTTTCCGATCACCTGAAGCGCCACTCCCCAGCGGGACCAATGACAGACCTCTGCGCAGCAGCATTCTCAGCAGCACGTCTTCGGCGTGTATAGCGTTGGTGTTGAACTGCTCGAAGCCCGCGACCGGCAGCGTCGCACCCTCCAACATCTCCATAGATGTTGGAGGACTGGATATTCCGCCAGCGCGTCGCCTCAAGATGCCCGTGCCGCCTGGACATGCAATGGTAACCCGCAATGCGTTTCAGCTCTCTGTCGAAGGCAGCAACCATGAGTCGGGAGAGTTCAACCCGCGACTCGTAGCGGCGGCGACGCTGCCGTCGAGAATCACCGCGATCTCGGCGACCGCGCTCACCATGCCGATTTCCTAGTTCGCGGGCGGCGACTATCCAGGCTCCACCACCACCGCCGTAGCTGGCGCCGTTGCGGCCCGTGAACTGTTAGGCGGATTCACCGTCGCTGCCGTCGCCGAGGCCGTCTCCGTTTCCACCGCTGCCGCCGCCGCCGGCGACGAGGCCACTTCGGGGTGCGTGTCGGCGAGCTCCGCCAGCCGTTCCTTGCGCCTGCCCACGACCACTAGGTCATAGCCGTCGGCGGCCAGGCGTTCGGCGTATGCACTGCCGATTCCCGAGCTGGCTCCGGTGACGAGCGCGAGCTTGCCCAAGGTGTTTTCCCTCTTAGGACGTACGGCTGCGGGGGGGGGCGGGAGTCGCGCACGACGAGGATCACGCGTCGGTATGGACTGCAAACTTTGCATTTTGTGCAACTATGGATGTCATGGCGAATCCCATCGGTCTGCGCGAGCGCCGTCACCGCCAAACCAGCACGGACATCCGCGACGCCGCGGTTCGTCTTGCACAACAACGCGGCTGGTTCAAGGTGACCATCGAGGAGATCTGTGTCGAAGCCGGGATTTCGACACGCACGTTCTTCAATTACTTCCCGAACAAAGAGTCCGCAATCGCCTACGGCCCCTCGGACATCCCCGCCACACTTGTCGAAGATTTCGTCGCGGCCGGCCCCGCGCCGTATTCGATCGTGCTGGCAGAACTGATAACCCTGGCCGCCCACCACCTTCGTGACATGCCCCCGAGGCGCGATCAAGCCGTCTGCATGCTGGAGCTGGCCAAAACCACCCCCGCGGTGTTGGCGGCATTTCTTGCCGATTTGGAGCGGTTTCAGAATCACCTGACCGACGTCGTTGCCCGGCGCCAACTAGCGCAACCCGAGGAAGAGATCCCGGCATTGATCTCCGCGTTAGCGCTGACGGCCGTCCGTTCGGGCATCGAGCGCTGGTCCACAGGTGAGCCAAAGGACCCTGACGACACGCCGATGCCCTATGTCGAGCGGGCTGCTGCGCTGGTCAACAGCATTTTCACCGAGCCCAGCCTGTAACCCAAGTCACAAAAGTTGCAGGCTCTGCAAACTATGCAGAATATGTATATATGCTAAGTGTGTTGCTCGACAATGCTTCGTTGAGGCGACGCGCCTGACGGCCGAACGGCACAAATCTCAACAATTTTGGACAGTTGCGCCAGGTAACTCGCCTTCGCGACCTACGGGGGTCGTCGCGAAGGCGACCACATCCCCGTTGAGTGATGGAAAGGGAACCACCGAGGTGCAGATATCGAAGCTCGTGCGCAACGCGTGGTTGCCGTTGTTGATCGCGGCGGTCGTGCTCGTCGGCAGCTTTGCCGTGGTCCGGGTCAAGTCGTTCTTCGGCGCCAATGACACCGGCGTGCTGACAAGCCCACGGCTGGAAGATTCCAAGCCGTTCAAGCCCAAGGTCGTCAAATACGAGGTATTCGGCTCGGCAAGCCACGCCAACGTGAACTACTTGGATCTCAGCGCCGACCCCAAGCGGATCGACGGTGCGTCGCTGCCCTGGACGCTGGTGCTCAGCACAACCGCGCCCTCGGTCTTCCCGAACCTTTCGGCGCAAAGCGACGGCGACACCCTCGGTTGCCGCATCACCATCGATAACGAAGTCAAGGACGAAAAAATTACCGACGGCGTGCACGCCCTGACATTCTGCTTGGTGAAATCAGCATGAGCACAACCTTGAACGCCGACGACACCCGTACCGACGCCATCCCCGTCGCGAAGGCTGAAGCGCGGCAACGGATCCCGCGTTTTATTCGGAAGTTCGCCGTACCCATCATCCTGGGCTGGATCGGGATCATCGCGGTGCTCAACGTCGTCGTCCCCCAGCTGGACGAGGTGGGGAAGATGCGCTCGGTGTCGATGGCGCCTGACGATGCGCAATCGGTGGTCGCGACAAAGCGCATGGGCGCGGTGTTCAACGAGTACAAGTCCAACAGCTCGGCGATGATCGTTCTCGAGGGTCAAAAGCCCCTTGGTGCCGATGCCCACACGTACTACGACGAGCTCGTCAAGAAACTCGACGCCGACACCAAACACGTTGAGCACGTGCAGGATATGTGGAGCGATCCACTGAC
>PLSK01000328.1:6664-8868 GCA_003165155.1 Mycobacterium sp.
GCGGCGGACCAGCACATGGCCGGCGACCGCAGCGTGCAGATCATCACGATGACCACGTTCACCGTGATCATCGCAATGCTGCTGTTGGTCTATCGGTCCATCATCACGGTGCTGCTGACGCTGACGATGGTGGTGTTCGAGCTGGCGGCCGCACGCGGAATGGTCGCGTTCCTGGGCTACTACAAGATCATCGGGCTGTCGACATTCGCCACGAACTTGTTGGTGACACTGGCGATCGCGGCCGCTACTGACTATGCGATCTTTCTGATAGGGCGATATCAGGAGGCCCGGTCTGTCGGCGAGTCGCGAGAAGACGCGTATTACACGATGTATCGCGGCACCGCACATGTTGTGCTCGGTTCGGGTTTGACCATTGCCGGCGCGACATTTTGCCTGCACTTCACGAACCTGCCGTATTTCCAGACCCTGGGTATCCCGCTGGCCATCGGCATGGTGGTCGTGGTGGCGGCGGCATTAACGCTCGGCGCCGCGGTGATCTCGGTGGCAACGCGTTTCGGCAAGACGCTCGAACCCAAGCGAGCGCAACGTATTCGCGGGTGGCGCAAAGTCGGCGCCCTCGTGGTGAGGTGGCCGGCACCAATCCTGATCATGACGATCGGCATTGCACTTATCGGCCTGCTGACCCTGCCCGGATACCGGACCAACTACGACGATCGTAAGTATCTGCCCGCCGATCTGCCCGCGAACGCGGGTTACGCGGCCGCGGATCGGCACTTCTCGCAGGCGCGGATGAATCCCGAAGCGCTGATGATTGAAAGCGACCACGATCTGCGTAACTCCGCGGACTTCTTGGTCATCGATAAAATCGCCAAGGCGATCTTCCGGGTGCCGGGGATCAGCCGCGTGCAGGCCATCACCCGGCCCGAGGGCACACCGATTGAGCACACCTCAATTCCCTTTCAAATCAGCATGCAGGGCGTCACCCAGCAGATGAACCAGAAGTATCAAGAAGACCAGATGTCCGACATGCTCAAACAGGCCGACATGATGCAGACGACCATCGACAGCATGACGAAGATGTCGAGCCTGACCGAGCAGATGGCCGAAACCACCCACGGCATGGTCATGAAGATGCAGAGCATGACTCTCGACATCGAAGACTTGCGGAACCATATATCGGATTTCGAGGACACCTGGCGGCCGCTCCGTAGTTACCTCTACTGGGAGAAGCACTGCTTCGACGTCCCGGTGTGCTGGTCGATCCGGTCCGTCTTCGACACCCTCGACGGCATCGACACGATGACCGACGACATCAAAAGCCTGATGCCCCTTATGGAGCGCCTCGACTCCCTGATGCCTCAGCTGGTGGCGCTGATGCCCAGCATGATCGAAAACATGCACGCCATGAAGACGACGATGCTGACCATGTATTCGACCCAAAAGGGCCTGCAGGATCAGCAGAACGAGGCGCAGAAAAACTCGAATGCCATGGGCAAGGCATTCGACGCATCCAAGAACGACGACTCGTTCTACCTGCCCCCGGAAACCTTCAACAATGCCGAATTCAAGAAGGGGATGAAGAATTTCATCTCCCCCGACGGCCATGCCGTGCGCTTCATCATCAGCCATGACGGCGATCCNNAGGAAGGCATTTCGCACATCGCCGCAATCAAAAAAGCGGCCTACGAATCGCTCAAGGGCACGCCGCTGGAGGGCTCTAAGATCTACCTCGCGGGCACCGCGTCAATCTACAAAGACCTCAGTGACGGCAACGACTACGACCTATTGATCGCCGGAATCGCTTCACTGTGCCTGATTTTCATCATCATGCTGATCATCACACGAGGTGTCGTGGCGTCGGCCGTGATCGTGGGAACTGTCTTGATCTCGCTGGGAGCGTCCTTTGGGCTTTCGGTACTGATCTGGCAGCACCTCATCGGCATTGAACTGCAGTGGATGGTGCTCGCGATGTCGGTCATCATCCTGCTTGCCGTCGGCGCCGACTACAACCTGCTCATGGTGGCGCGGTTCAAGGAGGAGATCCACGCGGGCTTGAACACCGGCATCATCCGATCAATGGGCGGNNCTGCTCTTCGACACGCTGATCGTCCGGTCGCTGATGACGCCGTCCATTGCGGCGCTGCTGGGCAAGTGGTTCTGGTGGCCACAACGCGTCCGGCAACGCCCGGTCCCTTCGCCCTGGCCGACACCAACCGATGCGCCGACCAAGGAACCCGAGTCCG
>PLSK01000328.1:8920-48981 GCA_003165155.1 Mycobacterium sp.
TCGTCGGGAACCCACTCGGTCATCGGCGTCTTGATCAGTCCGGGATGAATCGAGTTCACCCGGATTCCGCATGGCCCCAGTTCCAACGCGGCCGACTTAGTCAAGCCTCGGACGCCGAATTTGGTTGCCGTGTAACCGTGGCAGGCGATGGTGCCGGCGATCCCCTCGATCGAGGAGATGTTGATGATCGATCCGCGTCCAGCTTCTTTCATGGGTTTCACGACGCTGCGGATGCCGAGAAACACGCCCGTGAGGTTGACGTCGAGGATGCGCTGCCATTCGGAGATCGCGTAGTCCTCGAGAAAGCCGACGTTGATAATTCCTGCGTTGTTCACCAGCACGTCGATGCCGCCGTATTCGCTGATGGCGGTCGCGACCGCCGCTTCCCAATCCTCGGGCTTCGTGACGTCGAGATGCAGATAGCGGGCCTCGTCGCCAAGCTCCGCGGCTATCGCTTTGCCCTCATCGTCGAGGATGTCGCCGAACACCACCTTGGCCCCCTCGGCCGCCAGCATCCGCACGTGAGAGGCGCCCATCCCCCGCGCGCCGCCACTGATGAGCGCGACCTTTCCCGCCAACCGTTCTGCCACTGCGTCTCTCCTGTCGGTGNNCTAGGCAGGGCGCGGGCAATAACTGACAATTGGCCTATGACACCACTGAGTTCAGATGAAATGGACCATCTCGACAAATACTGGCGGGCGGCCAACTATCTGTCGGTGGGACAGATCTACCTGCTGGACAATCCGCTACTGCGGGAACCGTTGCAAGCCGAGCACGTCAAGCCCCGTTTGCTTGGACACTGGGGCACCACGCCAGGGCTGAACCTGATCTACGCCCACCTGAACCGGATAATCCGCGAGCGCAACGCGAATGTCATCTACATAACCGGCCCGGGGCACGGCGGGCCGGGCCTGGTTGCCAACGCTTACCTGGAGGGCACCTACAGCGAGGTGTACAGCGGAATCGGTCAGGATGCCGAAGGTATGCGGAAATTGTTCCGCCAGTTCTCCTTCCCGGGCGGTATCCCCAGCCACGTGGCTCCGGAGACGCCGGGCTCCATCCACGAGGGCGGCGAACTCGGTTACGCCCTAGTGCACGCTTACGGTGCGGCATTTGACAACCCGGATCTGGTAGTGGCCTGTGTCATTGGCGACGGTGAGGCCGAAACGGGTCCGCTGGCCACCAGCTGGCACTCCAACAAATTTCTCAATCCGGTCACCGATGGGGCCGTCCTACCGATTCTGCACCTGAACGGGTACAAGATTGCTAATCCAACAGTCTTGGCGAGAATTCCGGCAGCGGAACTGGATTCGCTCCTGCGCGGCTACGGATACCAGCCGATCACCGTGGAAGGCGACGATCCGAAAATTGTGCATCCGCGCATGGCGGCCGCGCTCGATCAGGCTTTCGATCAGATCGCGGCTATCCAGAATGCGGCCCGCAGCGACGGCGTCACGGACCGGCCAAGGTGGCCAATGATCGTTTTGCGTACTCCCAAGGGATGGACGGGGCCGGCGATCGTCGACGGCAAGCAGGTCGAGGGGACATGGCGTTCGCACCAGGTTCCGCTCGCAGAGACTCGCACTAACCCCGAGCACCGAAAGCAGTTGGACGAGTGGCTGCGCAGTTACCGCCCGGAAGAACTCTTCGACGAACACGGAGCACTTCGTGCCGACCTGCGAGCGCTAGCGCCCGCGGGCACCCGAAGGATGAGCGCCAATCCGCACGCCAACGGTGGCCTCTTGCTTCGCGATCTCGACATTCCAGACTTCGCCGACTATGCGGTGACGGTTGCCAAGCCTGCTACTGAAAACGCCGAAGCGACGAAGGCTCTCGGCACCTTTCTGCGCGACATCATCGCCCGCAACCGCGATCGGTTCCGGCTGA
Organism: Mycobacterium sp.; assembly: GCA_003165155.1. GTDB lineage: Bacteria > Actinomycetota > Actinomycetes > Mycobacteriales > Mycobacteriaceae > Mycobacterium. Next base: position 10,808 of record PLSK01000328.1, read on the forward strand.
TGGGGCCCGATGAAACCGCGTCCAATCGGCTGTCCGCGGTCTTCGACAGCACCGACCGCGCGTGGATGGCCGAAACGGCAGTTGGCGACGATCACCTTGCCCCAGATGGCCGGGTGATGGAGGTGCTGTCCGAGCACCTCTGCCAAGGGTGGTTGGAAGGCTATTTGCTGACTGGTCGCCATGGACTCTTCAACTGCTACGAGGCCTTCGTCCACATCGTCGACTCGATGGTCAACCAGCACGTCAAGTGGCTGACCAGCTGTTCGCGGCTGCCGTGGCGCGAACCGATCGCCTCGCTCAACTATCTGCTCACCTCACACGTCTGGCGCCAAGACCACAACGGCGCTTCGCATCAGGACCCTGGCTTTATCGACCACGTCGCGAACAAGAGACCCGAGGTGGTGCGTGTGTACCTCCCGCCGGACGCGAATACCCTACTTTCAGTGGCCGACCACTGCTTGCGCAGTCGCAACTACGTCAACGTCGTGGTCGCCGGCAAGCAGCCGGCGCTGACCTACCTGAACATGGACGACGCGATCAAGCACTGCACGCGCGGTCTTGGCATTTGGCAATGGGCGAGCAACGCTGTTGGCGAGCCCGATGTCGTGTTGGCATGCGCGGGGGACGTTCCAACCTTGGAAACCCTTGCCGCCGCGGACATTTTGCGTCGCGAACTCCCGACGCTGCGGGTCCGTGTGATCAACGTCGTGGACATCATGCGACTCGAACCCGACTCGGAGCATCCCCACGGATTGTCCGATAGGGAATTTGACTCGCTTTTTGGGACCACCACTCCCGTCGTATTCGCCTACCACGGGTACCCATGGTTGATCCATCGGTTGACCTACCGCAGGACCAACCACGCGAATTTCCATGTGCGGGGATTCAAGGAACGGGGCACCACGACAACGCCTTTCGACATGGTGATGCTCAACGACCTCGATCGGTTCCACCTAGTTATGGATGTCATTGACCGAGTCGACGGGCTGGGCAATCGTGCCGCTGAGCTCCGACAGCGGATGGTCGATGCCCGGCTAGACGCGCGCCGCTACACAAGGGAATTCGGCGAGGACGACCCCGCGATCACGAATTGGACTTGGGACCATGACTCTGCCTGACACTTGTACTGGCTGGATGGGTCCTAATGCTTATCCGTTAGAGGGGCTTGCCGACAGCTAACGGACCGTGCTTGCGCCGAAACTGAAACAGTGGCGCCGAGCCTGTGCACAGATCGGAGTTCACGCCACACCACGCTCTGACCGCAGTCTCGGGCTGAAGGCTAAGCCCTGTCTACCGCGTTTTACCGCGGTGCCATCGCGTCTCGGAATGCACAGCGCAACCGTCCACGGTGTATACGGATTGTCGAACCGTGTCAGCCCGTCTTGGCGCACAGATGCCGAGCAGGGAGTCAGACGGCGGATGGAGGGTTAATCGGCTCCGACGCCGACGACAGGGACGCTTTCTAAGACGGCCACTCATCGAGCGATCGGCCGACGAAATATCCGTCGACCAACCGACCTCGACGACCTCGACTGAGCGCGGCGCCAGACTAACCGCGTCGGGGTCCCACGTTCTATGCGGCGCGGTGGGCATTCACTCCTTTGTGTCGGCGGACTTGCTCAGTACCCGGTCCGCGGTGCGCACAATGCTCCGATTGAACTCATACTGTGCAGTGACGAGTTTGTCGGCGAATTCAATAGCGGCATCAACGATTGTCTTGCGTAGCGGTTGGACGGTCTCTGGAATCGCCTCATCGACTGTTCTACGGAACTTGCGCAACGCCTCGCTCGCGGCGTGCTGTCCGGCTTTGGCCGATTCGCGTACATCGTCAGCCAGCTCTGCCACGGCACCACGGTCTTCTGGCTCAGTGCTGACCACAGCCTTCGCCTTGGCGGTCTCCGTCATATCGGATCTCCCTATCTCTGGTTTTTGCTTTCGCTACGGACGCTAATCGCCTATACACCCGAGCCATACGGGCGAAAGTCACAAAGCTAAGAGCCGATGGCCCCATGGGGGCCAGGTGTGCACGCTATTGTGGGCTCGGGCCTTCTACATGGTGCTCGCCTTAGCAACGCTGGTGGGCGCGGGCCTGAACTTCATAGGGATTCCACCGTTTCGGTTGCTCTACTACGCCGCTGCGGTCAACGGGGTGCTCGCGCCGCCTTTGATGGCGATGATCACGTTGGTCGGTAATAACCGGGCAATCATGGGCCGGCACGTCAATAACTGGTTCGCCAACCTCATGGGTTGGGCGATCGTCGTAATCATGGGCGTGTGCGCGCTGGCCTTGATCGGGTCACTGATCGCCGACGCGTGAGGCCGACTGGGTCTTTCTGCGACAGGGTGGCGTCAGATTTCGGCTTGGTCCAGAACATCTGGGAGACTCTTCACGAACAGGTCGATCTGAGCCTGGGTAATTACTAGCGGCGGCGCCAGCCGGATCACGTCCGAGGCGGCGGCGTTGACGAGAAAGCCGGCTTCGCGGGCGGTCGTTTCGACATGCTTGGCGACGTTCGCGGTCAGCACCACCCCCAGAAGTAGGCCGCGGCCCCGAACATCGCCCACCAAGGGGTGATTCAGAGACTTGATGCCCTGGCTAAGTGACCTGCCCAACGCATCGGCACGTTCGATCAGGCCCTCGCCGGCCAGCGTGCGCAGCACCGCCAGCGCCGCGGCCGCGCAGACTGGATTGCCGCCAAACGTGCTGCCGTGCAAGCCGGGTGTCAGCAGCTCCGCGACGGGCCCGATTGCCAGGCACGCCCCAATGGGCAGGCCGCCGCCAAGCCCCTTGGCCATAGTCACCACGTCAGGGATGATTCCATCATGCTGGTGGGCGAAAAACCTACCGGTGCGACCCATTCCGGTCTGCACTTCATCGATCACCAGCAGCGCGCCATGCCGGGCAGTGATCTCCCTGGCGGCGACCAGATAGCCCGCCGGCGGGACGACAACGCCGGCCTCACCCATGATCGGCTCGAGGAACACCGCCGCGGTCTCATCGGTTACGACGGCCGCCAATGCCTCAACATCGCCGTATGGGACGTGGGTGACGTCGCCCGGCAGCGGAGCGAACGGCGCCTGCTTTTCTGGCTGGCCCGTCAGCGCCAGGGAGCCCATCGTGCGACCGTGGAAAGCCCGTTGGGTGGCAACGAGCTTCGTGCGACCGATGAGTCGAGATAGTTTGAACGCTAGCTCATTGGCTTCGGTGCCGGAGTTGCAAAAGAAGACCCGCGCGCCGTCAACACCCCATAGCTCGATGAGAGCTTCGGCTAGCGCGATACCGGGCTCGTGGGCGTACAAGTTGGAGGTGTGGCCCAGCGTGTTCAGCTGGTGCGTCGCGGCTTCGATTACTGCGGGGTGACGGTGGCCCAGGATGTTGACTGCGATTCCGCCGAGCAGGTCGATGTAAGTCTTGCCGTCGACGTCGGTAAGCACTGCGCCGTCACCGGAGACGAACGCAATCGGCGGGGTCGCATAACTAGTCATCATCACAGACTCCCATCGCTGTAGCAGCGTGTCGGTGCTGGTCATGCGGGCAAGACCTTGGTTCCGGCGCCGTCGTTGGTGAGCAGCTCGAGCAGCACGCAGTGTTCGGCCCGCCCGTCAATGATGTGTGCACTGGGTACTCCGCCTTCAACCGCACGCAGGCAGGCCTCGACTTTCGGGACCATGCCGGATTGCAGCGACGGCAGCTTCGCGGTCAGCGCTACCGTGTCGATCTCGCTGACCAGTGAACCCCGGTCCGGCCAGTCCGTGTAGAGCCCTTCGACATCGGTCAGAACAAGCAGCTTCTCAGCCTGCAGCGCTTGAGCCAAGGCGGCTGCGGCGGTGTCGGCGTTGATGTCGTACACCACCCCCTCCGCGTCCGGGGCGATGGACGAGACCACTGGAATGCGCTGATTAATGAGATCCAGTACGGCCGCGGTGTTGACGCTCTGGATATCGCCGACCAAGCCGATGTCGGTGGGCACCCCGTCGACCATGACGCAACGCCGCGTCGCGGTGAACAATTGCGCATCCTCGCCGGTAATACCCACCGCATAAGGTCCGTGGGCGTTGATCAGGTTGACCAGTTCCCTACCGACGTGGCCGAACAGCACCATCCGTGCCACGTCGAGCACCTCGGGAGTGGTGACCCTGAAGCCGCCCTTGAACTCACTGGGGATATCGAGCCGCTTGAGCATCGCGCTGATCTGTGGTCCCCCGCCGTGCACGACGATCGGTCGAATGCCGCAGTTGCGCAGGAACACCATGTCGGCGGCGAACGCACGCCGCAGGTTGTCATCGATCATGGCGTGGCCGCCATATTTGACAACCACGATCTTGCCGTGGAGATGCTTGAGCCACGGCAACACCTCAGCCAGCACCTCGGCCCGGTCTTCGCGGGTTATGGCGACCGTCGCGGTCATGGCGCTACCCCCACAACGGACAGCCCGTCTGTTTCCGGCCAGCCCAGAGCGAGATTCATCGACTGCACGGCCGCTCCGCCGGCACCTTTGACGAGATTATCGATTGCGCAAATGACCACCAGCGTTTCGGCTTCTTCGTCGACCGCCACTGCTATCTGCGCTGCGTTGCTGCCGATGACAGCGCCGGTTCGGGGTAGCCGGCCTTCCGGCAGCAGGTGCACGAACGGCTCACCGCTATAGTACTTTTCGTAGGCGGCGCGCACCTGCGATAGTGGTGCGACACAGCGTGCAGTGCAGGTTGCGAGGATGCCACGGGTCATGGGGATCAGCACCGGAGTAAACGACACAGACACATCGCGATCCGTCACCGTCCTCAGGCCCTGGGCTATTTCAGGAGTATGGCGGTGCACCCCACCGATGTTGTAAGCCCGAGCAGATCCGATGACCTCCGATCCGAGCAGCTCCGTCTTGGCCCCGCGTCCGGCGCCCGAAGTACCGCTGACCGCCACCACGGTCACTGAAGGCTCGGCCAAGCCTTCAGCCACCGCCGGCACCAGCGCCAGCAGCGCGGCAGTCGGATAGCAACCGGGCACGGCGATCCGGGTGACGCCGCGCAGGCGGTCGCGAGCGCCGGGAAGTTCCGGCAGACCATAAGGCCAAGTGCCCGCGTGCGCACATCCGTAGAACCGCTCCCACACCGCAGCGTCGCGCAACCGAAAATCACCGCCGCAGTCGATGATTCGCGTCTCTTCTCCGAGCTGTGCAGCGAGGCCAACGGAATGGCCGGCCGGTAACGCCGTGAACACCACGTCGCTACCCGCCAGCACGTCGGCGTCGGTGGGTTGCAGCACCCGATCGCTCAGCGGCAGCAGGTGCGGGTGGTGTTCGGCCAGCGTGGTGCCCGCACTCTCGGCGGCGGTCAGTGGGCCGATGTTCAATCGCCCGTCGCGGTATGCCGGATGGCCTAGCAGCAGACGCAGAATCTCTCCACCCGCGTAGCCGCTGGCACCGGCAATTGCAACCGTCGTGTTGACACCCATTCGTGTTGCCCTTCGTGTTATTCAGACCTGTGCCAAAGGTATGAGTGAATCTCGCTACTACATAGGGGCCATTCGGCCTGAGCAGGACCGACTTTCGGCCCTCGGCCGAGTACCAGCTCGAAAAGCCGGCCATCAATACCATGTCGATGCGAGAAACGCACCGCGCGGCTCCGAATATAGGCCGATCGTCATGAGATTCACCGCAACGAACACCCGCAATCCACGGGCCATACACCACCGCAGCAGCTCGGTGTTACGCATCGGGACAAGAAACCCGGGACCCGCGAATGACTCGGCGGCGCCGATCAATGCCTGCAGGTCATCATTGGTTTCAGCCACCGAATGCCCGTAGAAGCTGATGCCGGTCGTGTACCCCGTGATGCGACCGCCGCGTTCGACCACCCTGACCTCACCGTAGATGAGCACGCTGCGCAACTCACCGCCGCGGTCGTGGCCGTGCACGCGTAAACACAAGGCGTTGCATGCTTCTATATCACCCGTTGTGGCCGTGCGGACCCCGTATCCGGGGATGTGCAGCGCCACTGGGTCGCCCTGCATCGCGGCAAACGGCTCCCGCACGTCGAAGCCGAGTTTGGCGTACAGACTCATCGAGCGGTAGTGATATGCGGCCTGCAACAAGCGCACGCCCGGTACCCGCCGGTGTTCGCATCGCTGCAGCACCGTACCCATGAGTGCCCGGCCTATTCGATGGTCCTGCGCGTCCGGAGCGACGGTGACGTGACCTATCCCGGCGATCGCCGAGCGCTCGTCAAGAAAGCTGGTTCCCACGATTCGCCCGTCGCACTCGGCGACCACGCTGAAGAAACCGGGATGCGCTATCAACCCCGACATCAACCAGTTCGCGGCGTCGATCGACGCGACATCGGGCGGAAATCCGTGCTGGGAAGCGATTGAAGCGAAAGCGTCGTAACAGATACGGCCAGACCCCGGCACATCGGCTGGGCTCGCCGGACGTATTATCAATACCACGAAGGCTTTCCGTTCTCTTGTACGTTCACCCGATGCCGATCGCGTGTCAGTCTCGTCGCAGGTAGCTGAGGGCGATTTTTTTGAGTGCATCGAGCCCATCGAACAGCGCACGGCCTTCGATGATCCAGTCGTTGAATTCGGGGTGGCGCCGGGTTGGCTGCCTGGCATGCCAGTCCGCCAAATATATTTGGTGACAAGAGTATTCGGTCATTAGTGCCTGCAGCGCCGGATTGGCGACCAATGCCCGGTCTGACACTGAAGAGAGCAGGGCGGACAAATCGACGAAGGCAGGCGATGCATGGTGAGCCATGTTTGATCAGTTTCCCCTTAAGGTTCGTCGGAGCGGCCCCGCTGCTGCGTGCCCAACAGTTACGCTTTATTGCGGTCCACGTTGACGAGCCGTGGACACCCCCTAGATCAAAGGTCTTTTCATGCACTTTGCCGAAATGTGGTCATCTCGATCGGCGCACTCGCGCAGAAATGCGAGGCCGCTGGACTGATTTCGGCGCGGCGCATTGGGCGTGACGAGCACTCACCGCTGCCGATAAACACCAAGCGAGGAGACCCGTAATCCGGGCCAATCCCTGCAGCAGGAATTGCGCATCGGCGGTCGGCATGCGCGTCCTCTACCGCCCAGTCGATGAAATCGGCGGCGATCCATCCAGCGCCGCACAGCGCCAACGCGACACCGAATTCAAGCGGCGAACCAGCAACCAGCGCTACCAGGGCACACGTGCCGGATAGGACAGCGATCGTCAATGCGCTGGCGTGCAGAGCGGTCACGCGTGGGTCTCTGGCCTGCTGCGCGATACCAGGGCTGGCCATCGCCCCTCCTATCTCACTCAATAGCTCAATTCGAAAACCAAATCGTGACTTCGATGTTTCGCTAACGAGACAACGCAAACGACGGCCAAACGGCACGGCTATTGGATGACGTTGGGCCTCGAACGGGAGGCCGAAAGTCCCAGAAAGGAACTCAGATGTGGTGTTGTCTTGCTGTTCAAGGCGCGTGTAGCAGGCATCGTCTGCGCGGTCCGTATCGCAGCCGCAACAGGGAGGCGATTCTGCGTTGGAACGCTAGAGGGACAGAAGTTGGGTGCCGCCACCAGCCGACCACATCGCGATCGGACTGATCGGTGCCGGGGTTTTACCCATCGGCACCATCCGACCCATCTATCGCTTCGCCCGATCGCTACTTCACGCGCGGCGGTTGTGGGCGAGGATTCATCTGGCAGCTCTGCATAGCTTTCACCGCCAGCCCGCCGACCTGCGTTCAGCGTTCTACGAGCTGCAACCTGACCACGTGATCCCCGGAGGCGCCCTCTGCAACCTGCAATCGGCCTGCAAGATCGGATAGGGCGCGTGCGGTCGCCAGTCTCTGACCGACTTCGTCCGTCAGGCAATCGGCGGGGTGCCGAAACGCAGCTCCGCGCCCAGCCAGGGTCTTTCCGGCCCAGTGCAATTCGACCTTAGCGTCAGTCCGTCCACCCGATTTCTTGACCGAGATACTCATCGTTGAATCTGCTCCGTCGCGAGAGGGTGAATTGCTGCGGTGCATCTCGTTCCTCCAAACACGCTGTTGGCGAATAAAACCTGACGAGTCAGAGCGGTCGCGTCTAACTTCGAGCCTAAAGATGCTCGGACCGGCCCCTAGGGTCTTTGGTCACAACTGGCGCATCCATTGGACATCGAAGCGGTGCTGGCTGCACTTTGACGCACGTGCACTCCCTCCAGCATGTCCGGCAGTCCTTCGATCATCGAATTGTCCTTTCCTTGGTGACGCAGTACTGCGCAACTTGTACCGCTTGTCGTTGTCCACGGCGCGCAAGAAACGCGTATTGGTGAGTACAGGTGGCAGCGTAATTGGCAGGGCCTGCAAATCCAGAAAGGCGGGGCGTCGGTGATGGTTGTTATCGGGTATCCGGGCGCAACCGAGGACGTTTGGTAGCGGGCCGTACCGTAAGAGTGTGAGCCGTCCCGAGTTGGAAACCGCCAGCCACGACCGCGAATCATACGACCGCCTCTACCGCGGAGAATCCGCATTCCCGGGCGCACCCGCCCCCGACGCCATCCCTTGGGACATCCGGGATGCCCAGCCTCGCCTTATGGAACTCGAAGCGCTCGGCGCAATCAGCGGACAGGTGCTTGACGCTGGTTGCGGCCTTGGCGACAACGCAATCTATTTGGCTCGTCGTGGCTACCAGGTGACGGGCTTCGACAGCTCGCCGACAGCGATCGAGCAGGCGCGCACCCGTGCCGCTGACGCCGGTGCTGAGGTACGTTTCGATGTCGCCGACGCCACAGAACTGACCGGTTTCGACGGATGCTTCGACACGGTCGTGGACAGCGCCCTCTACCATTGCCTTAACGACCACGACAGACACGCCTATGCTGCTGCGGTCCACCGCGTGACTACGCCGGGAGCGCGCTGGTTCATCTACTGCTTCTCGGACGCCAATATCAACGGCGTCACCGCGCCCATGGAGGCCGTGACCGAGGCCGACATCCGCGCCGCCTTGGCGAACGCCGGCTGGCGTATCGACTTCCTCGGACCTACAACATTTGTCGGCAACGCCGCGGGTTTCTCGGGCAGTTTCGGGAAGCTCCCCGAGGCGGTTCTGCTACGGATGCCATCCGGGCAGGCCGAACAAATGCGCCTGAGCGCCGAACGGATGGCCAGCATCCTGCCGCTTATCGATGGCGCGCGAGTTCATCTGCCCTGCAACGTCGTCCACGCCACGAGGATCGCCCTATAGCTTGACTGTCAATACATCGGCTAGCGGGCGGCGCGGGGTTGGCGGCGGGAAATGTTCTCCTTCAGGCGCGTAGCCGATGCGGACCAGCACCTGCGGTAGGGGCCGTCCGGTCACGTCTTCGACGAGATGCCGGCTGGTCGACAACTCCGTTAAGTGGGTCAGGGTGCACGTGGCCAGCCCGGCCACGGTGGCTTCGAGTAACACCGTCGATAATGCTTCTCCGCAGACGAGTTTGCCGCTCCGGGTGTCTTCATGCGCGGAGATGACCACGATCGTGGAGAAATCGTTGGGCACCTCATCACGTCGCTCAGGGTGATGGGTCACCGGGAACGTACGCCCCACGTCGACACGGTCCCCCTCCGCGGCCGATACCAGCGAGTCATACGGAATGCCCTCGCTCGCCTCGAACGGGGCCGTCCACCGCTGCAGTGCTCTGAAGTATTCGGTGTCGTAGAAGCGCAACGCGTTGGTCAAATCCGTGGCCTGAACCAGTCGGTGGCGATCAGCGTCGCTGACGACGTCCACCAGCGCGACCATGCCCTCGAGCCGGCTCCGCAGCACGGTTTCGAAGCCCACCCAGTCCGTGACCGGACCGAAGGCCAGCCGATCGGTGCGGCGCGTGACGATAGCCTCGGCGCGGCGCCGACTTTCGTCGGTTACTGCGGGCATTTCAGTGAAGCCGATCGAGGCGAGGTGCTCGCTGTTCTCGGTGTCGGGAAAGCGATCGATGTGCGCTCTCCAACCCGCAGCTGCCATCGCGACACGCAAGTGATCGAGGACCGCTCCGCAGCTGATGAGTGCTTGGCGCTCGTCGGGGTCCGTCTGCACTAGCCGACTTGGATCCAAGTAAAGATGCAGCCCGTCGCGGTTGGCAACCCAGCGCCAGGGCTGACTGTTGTGGTACGAAGGGGCCCTGCATGCCAAGGCCACCGCGCGCGCCAACACATCCGTCGCTACTTTTGTCATTGACATCATCAGGTTCTCCCATCACGTACTGATTCATCACCGACACTGCTTTTGTTACCTGCGCGGCGGCAGAGTCCTTGGTCCCTGATCCCAAAATGGTGGCTTTAGACCCTCCGGCGAACGGACTGCGCGCCATCAAAAGCGTGGTGCGACAACGCCCACCTTCGACCAGACTCACCTTGCATTTGCGCGACGGAGAGGAGACCTGCGGCTGTGCGTAGCCTGGAACCAGACATCGTGAGCACGCAGCACTGAATAGTCGAGCCCGCGGATGGTATCCACGCGGTAAGCGGTTTCCCACCCGTTGTTTTGGGCGGCCAACTCCACCGCGATCCCCGGGGTCACGTCTGAGTTGCCTGCCCGCCGCGTTTTTATTCTGTTCGCCGCCACGTCAACCTCGGCTACGCACGTGAGCTCAACCAGCGCCGAGTGCGTCTTCGCGGCGAGAATTCCTGCGTCTGCGCGCAGTTTCGGATCGCGCCAAGTGGCGTCGAGGATCACTGATTGTCCATTGCCCAAAAGCGTATGCGCCCGCCGCAGGGCTTCCTCGTAAACGGTCGCGACGTTGTCCGGGGTGTACAGTCCTGCGTCCAAAACACCCGGGCTTCCGGTGATAGCGCCCGACTCTCGTAGTTGCCGACGCACATCGTCCGTCGAGATAACCTGCGCTCCAACATCTTCAGCGACTGCACGCGCGAGGGTGGACTTTCCGGTGCCCGGGTTACCACCGATCAGCGCCAGCCGTATTGCGCCTTTCTCCAGGCGCTGGAGCGCTATGTCCAGGTGTCTGACGGCGTCCGTATTGGCTTCCGACCTGCCCTGCGTTGCCCGCACGCAGTCGACCTTTGCTCTCACGACGGCGCGATAGCCAATATAGAAATCTCGCAGCGACGACGGGGCGGTATCGCCCGAGTATTCCACGTACCGTCTGAGGAAGTAGTCCCCAAGATCTCTGCGGCCCAGGAACTCTAGGTCCATCGCGAGGAAGGCAGCGTCATCAATGCGGTCGACGAAGCGAAGCTGGTCGTCGAACTCCAGGCAGTCGAGCAGGGCTGGTTCGCCGTCCGGACAGAAAATATCGTCGGCGAGCAGGTCAGCGTGGCCGTCGAGGATACATCTTCCTTCTATTCTGTTCATGAGCAAAGCCGCTCGCCCCGAAATGAATTCGTCGACAAGATGCTGAATCCGAGATAGCGAGAGGTCCGAGAGCCCCGAACTCGCCGTTGCCGCGTAACGCTTCAGCTCCGACAAGTTTTCGTCCCAGCGTCGTTCGATCGCTCCGGGCTTACCCTGGGCACTGATTACCCAACTCCGCTCGGCGTTTTCATGAAAGCGAGCTAGCACGCCAGCTATCCGGTCCAGTACGCCCAGAACCGACTTTTCAGGCCGGTCGCCTGTCACTATGGACGTCAACCGGTCGTCGTCACGGTACCGCCGCATGACCACGATCGGTTCCGCGGGACCTCCGTTGGGGTCGGTGAGATGCGCTACCCCGAGATAACTATCGGGAGACAGTCGGCGGTTGAGCTCGACTTCGCGCAGACACGCACGTTCGCGCTGCTCTGGTGTGCGGAAATCGAGAAAGTCGGTCAACACCGGTTTCTTCGCCTTGAACGCCCGATCACCGGCGAGCATGACTACACCCGTGTGGGTTTCATGCACGTCGATGTAGGGGGCCGTCGTTGTCTTGGCTGACTGGGCAAGCCTGCTGGCCATGACCGCGACCCCGGTGACTCTAAGTTCGCTACGGTGATTTCGCCCGCGGCCTTTAGGACGGCCGCGCCACGATCACCGGCATGCGAACCGCATGAACGACTGCATTGCTAACCGAGCCCAGCAACGCGCCGGTGACGCCGCCTCGGCCGTGGCTGCCCACAACAACAAGCTGCGCCGACTCCGACTGCTCGATCAGCTGTCGAGCCGGCCGGTCACGAACAACAATGCGCTGCACCGTGACATCGGGGTAACGTTCCTGCCAGCCCGCGAGGCTTTCGGCCAAGCTGCGCTCGGCTTCAGACTGCACCCCCGCCCAGTCCAGCCCAGGAAGTTCGAGTATCTGGTCACTCCAGGTGTGCAATGCCTTCAGTTCGACACCGCGACGCGAGGCTTCGTCAAACGCAATAGCCGTTGCCAACTCCGAGGCCGGCGATCCATCGATACCCACAAGCACCGGAGCGTGCAGCGGGTCAGGCATCAACGGGTCTTCGTCGCGGATGATAGCGACTGGGCAGGCCGCCCGTCGCACTACACCGGAGCTGACCGAACCCAACAACACCCGGCCTACCGCTCCGCGACCGTTGCTGCCTACGACGACCATCTCCGCCTCTTCCGACATCTCGGCCAGCGTCGGAACAGGGGGCGAAGACTTCAGCTCACTCGCCACGTCGACCTTGCCGTGTGGCTTCATGGCATCCTCAGCGATCTTGACCGCCTCCTCGAGAGCCCTCCGGCCGTCGTCTGCCTGCCATACGCCAACTCCGCTCGGCATTGGTATCTGCGGAAGCGTCGGCACATATGTGCTGAACGCGTGGACCAGGGTCAGTGGGACATTTCGCATAGCCGCATCACGCGCGGCCCAGCAGACGGCAAAATTCGACGCAGGCGATCCATCCACCCCGACGACGATGCCGTAACGCTTCACGGTTGTGGACATTTTGTGCTCCCTGGTGGTTGGTCACTTAAAACGCTATTGACCCGACGATCTTCGGTCATGAGGCTTTAGTCCCTAACCACACGGCCCTGAGACCTTATTGGCTCGTCGTGGGTCGATCCAGGAGCGCTCACGCGTGGCCACGCCACCCGATTGCGACATCCAACCGCTGCTAGGCGTCCTGGACGCTGAGGCCCTGCGGCAACGGCGGGGCCGGCGGCCTCAGCGCCTGGTCTGGTGATGCCGGTGGTAATGGTGCCGGCGGGCCTGCTGGACCGACAACACCATGCTTACGTCACCACCGAAAACATGACGACGACAAGTCTTCTCGAAAATCCGCGACCTATCCCTTGCACTAGACAGCACGATCGCGCCGGACCTGATTCCCAGGTTCAAATCCCGGTTGCAGTGCAGATAAGCCGGGCGGTGCATGACTCCTGCGGATGGTTCGCCGGCTTGCAGCGGAGTTGAGTGGTTCACTTCCGCGCCAGGTCCGATACGACGTTTGTTCATATCGAGGGTCTTGAATGAGTAAGAAGATGCACGGGCATCGCGGGATCAGGAGGGGTTGATGTTCCCCAAGCTGACGATCACAGCCGTGGTCGCCATTGTTGTAGCGAGTCTCACCGGGTGTGGAAGCACCAGTGGCGGTGAGGCCGCCGGCACCAGCCAGCAGGCCCAAGCGGGCCAGATCTGCGGCCAGCAGGCGGCCGCCAAGCCCGGCTACCCCAGGACAATCCCCAAAATCGGCGGTGGTGCGACCAGCTTGTCGGGCGCCGGGTCGACGTTCGTGGCGCCGGTCATGTCGGTGTGGACCAAGAGCTACTCGGAATCCGATGGTGTGCAGGTCGCCTATCAGCCAATCGGGTCGGGCGGCGGTGTGCAGCAGATCGTTGCCGGCACGGTCGACTTCGGCGCATCCGACACCCCGATGAAGGACACCGAACTGGCCGCCGCGAAATTGGGCCCGATCCTGCACATCCCGTTGACGCTGGGCGCTGCCGTACCCGCCTATAAGGTTAAGGGCATCCAAACCGGCCTGAAGTTCGACGGCGACACGTTGGGCAAGATCTTCGCCGGCAAGATCACCAAATGGAACGATCCGGCGCTGGTCGCGCTGAACCCGGGCACGACCCTGCCCGACCAGCCGATCGCGGTGGCCCACCGCTCGGACGGCTCCGGCACCACCGCGGTGTGGACGGACTATCTGACCAAGGAGAGCCCGACCTGGGTGCAAACCCTTGGCGGCCCGGATAAGAGCTTCGGCAAGGACATCGCGTGGCCAGTGGGCATCGGCGGCAAGGGCAATGAGGGCGTTTCCGGGGTGATCAACCAGACCGATGGAAGCATCGGATACGTCGAGTTGTCCTACGCGTTGGCGCAGAACCTCAATTACGGGCTGGTGAAAAATAAGGCAGGCAACTTCATCCAGCCCTGCGTCGCCACCATCACCGCGGGCACCCAAGGCATCCCCTACCCGCCCGACCTACGGGTAAGCCTGACCGACGGGTCCGATCCGAACGCCTACCCGATCACCGGCACCGTCTACGGGTTGGTGTATCAGAACCAAACCGACGCGGCGAAAGCAAAGGCGCTGGTCAACTTCTTCTCCTGGACCCTATCTAACGGTCAGGACGAGGCTGCCAGCGTCAACTACGCCCCGCTGGGCAAGGATTTGCAGGGTTTGGCAACGGGCTTAGTTCAAAAGATCACCCTGAACGGCGGCCCGGTCGCGTAGTGATCAGGGATGTCCTGAAAGGGAAGTTGTGACAGCGGAGCTCCTAGCCCCGCCCGACACGTGCGTCCAGTCATCGGCCAGCCGGTTCAGAGACAGCCTGTTCGGGAGGCTGATGGCCACTGCAGCGCTGACCGTGATCGCGGTCTTAGTGGCCACCGCGGTGTTCCTGCTGATAAAGGCCTGGCCGGCGCTGTCGCACTATGGGCCGCTGAGTTTTTTTCACGCTCGGTGGGCGCCATCGGAGGCAGTGGCCACCTTAACCAAGCCGAATCCCTACGGCATCCTGCAGTTCCTCTACGGGACCGTGGTGACCTCGCTGGTCGCGATGGTGATCGCGGTGCCGGTTGCTATCGCGGTGGCCCTCTACATCACCAATCTGTCACCAGCGGTACTTCGCCGACCGTTGTCGTCGTTGGTCGACCTGCTCGCGGCGATCCCCAGCGTGGTCTACGGCTTTTGGGGGGTGTTCGCGCTGATCCCCGCACTAGGGCCGATCGGTCGCGGATTGACGTCGGTGACGGGAATCCCGGTGATCGGCTGGTTGTTCCAAGGCCCATTTTTCGGATATTCCGTGTTCGCGGCCGGCGTGGTCCTCGCAATCATGGTGTTGCCCATCGTCACCGCGATTTGTCGGGAAGTCTTCGACACCGCACCGGTCGACGAAAAGGAGGCCGCGCTCGCGGTCGGCGCGACCAAATGGGAAATGCTGCGCATCGCGGTGTTGCCGCGGTCGCGATCGGGGATCGTCGGCGCCGCGATCCTGGGACTGGGCCGCGCATTCGGCGAAACGATCGCCGTCACCATGCTGATCGGCAACAACGTGTTGGCCATCCCGCACGGGATAATGCGCCCGGGATCCACCATGCCCAGCGTCATCGCCAATGAGTTCACCGAAGCCAACCAGCCTTTCCATCTGGATTCACTGTTCGTCGTCGCCTTCGCGCTGCTGTTGTTGTCCTTGGTCGTCAACATCATCGGCAAGCGCGTCGTCGGCCGGGTTTCGGAGCACATCGCATGAGCATGATCATCGACAAAGAACCACTCAAGGAACTGCCCGCGCTCACCGTGTTCCCCGGGGAGCGCCGTCGCCAAATCATCAACCTGCTCATGCACGCCGTGCTGCTACTGGTCATGATGGCCACCGTCGGCGTGCTGGTGTGGGTGCTGGCCTACGTCGCCGGACAGGGACTGAAGTACCTGGGCCCGGAGTTCCTCAGCCAAACCCCGCCCGGCAACCCCAGCCAGCCCGGTGGCGGGTTCCTCAACGGCATCATCGGAAGCCTCATCGTCACCGGCATCGCGACGCTGCTGTCGATGCCGGTCGGTATCGCGGCGGCGATCTACCTCGTCGAATACGGCGGCCGGCTGGCCCGGGTGACACGCTTTCTCACCGACATCCTGGTCGGCGTGCCAACGATCGTCACCGGCGCACTGGTCTACGCGATGTGGGTGGTGTTCTTCGGGTTCTCCGGCATCGCCGGAGGAATAGCCCTGGGACTGGTCATGCTGCCGCTGGTGATCCGCTCGACCGAAGAGATGCTGCGACTCGTGCCCCATGATCTGCGTGAAGCCTCAGTCGCGCTAGGCGCATCCAAGGCGCGCACCATCCTGTCAATCGTAATCCCCACGGCCAGTTCAGGAATCATCACCGGTGTCATGCTCGCGTTCGCCCGCGCGATGGGCGAAACGGCGCCGCTGTTGCTGACCGCACTCGGCAACGACTTGTTCATCGAACTCAACCCGACCAAGCGCATGTCGACACTGTCCTTGCAGATCTTCGGCAACGCGATCACTGGGTTCAGAGCCGCCCAAGCCCGTGCCTGGGCGGGAGCGCTTACATTGGTTTTGATAGTCCTGCTGTTCACCGTGGCGGCTCGGCTGATCGCCAGCCGGTCCAGCGTTGGTCGCCGACGTTGACCGACCCTGCAGGATGAGCCCGCGGCCGCGATGAGGCTGTGGCGGGTTCGGCCAAACCCACAACAACAATGCACGGTCCGCCGGCCGGATCTGAACGCGAACGACATCACAGGAGGATCGCGTGACACAGGACACCAACATGACAACCGATGGCGTGGCAATCGGGAGTCCCAAACACGCAGACCCGGCAGCACCCGCAACGACGGAGCCGGTGACCGACAGCGCCCCTGTGCTGCGCAAGGGCGCCAAACGGCTGGAGGTCCGGGACCTCAACATTTACTACGGCTCCTTTCAGGCAGTGGCCGATCTCAATATGACGGTCAATCCCCGAAGTGTCACCGCGTTGATCGGACCATCCGGGTGCGGCAAGTCCACCGTTTTGCGGGCCTTGAACCGTCTGCACGAGACCATCCCGGGCGCCCGCGTGGAAGGATCGGTGTTGCTCGACAGCTGGGACATCTACGGTAAGCAGATCAGCGCGGTGAGCGTGCGCCGCATCGTCGGAATGGTGTTCCAGCGGCCAAACCCCTTCCCCACCATGTCGATTCGCGACAATGTCGTCGCCGGACTGAAACTGCAAGGCGTGCACAATAAGAAGGGCATCGACGAGCTCGCCGAACGGTCGCTGCGCGGGGCGAACCTATGGAACGAGGTCAAAGATCGGCTGGACAAGCCCGGCGGCGGCCTATCCGGTGGCCAGCAGCAGCGGCTGTGCATCGCCCGGGCGATCGCCGTCTCGCCCGACGTCTTGCTGATGGATGAACCCTGCTCCGCGCTTGACCCCATCTCGACGCTGGCGATCGAGGATCTGATCGCAGAGCTCAAGCGCGACTACACCATCGTCATCGTGACCCACAACATGCAGCAGGCCGCCCGCGTCAGCGATCAGACCGCGTTCTTCAACCTGGAGGCCACCGGCAAGCCCGGACGGTTGATCGAAATCAACAACACCGAGAAGATTTTCTCCAATCCTGACGAAAAGGCCACCGAGGACTACATTTCCGGCCGGTTCGGCTGACCACTCAGCGTTGATCCTTACCTAAGATGGCGGAACGATCCGCCCGCCGTGGCTGAAGCGGGCGGCGCGCCGCTGGATGCGGTGGGTGTGTCCGCGGGTGCGGAGTGGCCGTCCGGTCGCGTGCAGCGGATCGGCGTAGAACACCCTCTTGGTCAACTCGACGAGTACCAGGTAGACGATCGTGAATAGGACCAGCGCGGCGAAGAACAGCCACGGCAATGTGGTGAACCCGAGATCGTGGGCCACCGGTGACACAGTGAGTGCAACGCCGATGACGACGACCGCGACGGCGGCCACCGTTAACACCAGACCGGGTCTGCTGCGGACGAACGGCACCCGCCGGGTACGAATCGCGAAGATGATCAGCGTTTGGGTGGCCAGCGACTCCACGAACCAGCCGGTGCGGAACTCCACCGGCCCGGCATGCAGCGCACCCAGCATCAATCCGAATGTCAGGAAGTCGAACAGCGAGCTGATGGGACCGAACGTCAGCATGAACCGGCGGATGAACGCGATGTTCCAGTGCGACGGCGCGAGCAACTGCTCCTTGTCCACCCGGTCGGTGGGGATCGCCAACTGGGAGCTGTCGTAGAGCAGGTTGTTCAGCAAGATCTGGCTGGGCAGCATCGGCAGGAACGTCAGCACCGCCGACGCGGCGGCTGCGCTGAACATGTTTCCGAAATTGCTTGATGTGCCCATCAGTACGTACTTGATGGTGTTGGCGAAAATGCGCCGACCCTCGGCCACACCCAACGCCAGCACACCCAGGTCCTTTTCGAGCAACACCACGTCGGCGGCGTCCTTGGCGACGTCGGCGGCGGTGTCCACCGAGATCCCGACGTCCGCCGCGTGCAGTGCCAGCGCGTCGTTGACACCGTCGCCCAAAAAGGCGACCGACCGTCCGGTGCGCCGCAACGAGACGATCAGCCGGGCTTTCTGCTCGGGCGAGATCCGGGCGAAGATGGTGTTGCCGCGCGCCGCGTCGTCGAACCTGGCGTCGTCGAGGGCGTCCACCTCGGCGCCAGTGATAGTGCCCTTGGACGGCAACCCCAAATCGGCGCAAACCTTTTCGGCGACCTTCGGATTGTCCCCGGTAGCCACCTTGAGTTCGATGCCCAGCGCCGCCAGTTGTGCCAACGAATCGCGCGCCGCAGCCTTCGGCTCGTCGGCGAACACCAAGAACCCGTCCAGCACAAGGCCGCACTCATCATCGACGGTCAGGACGGTCAGCTCCGGCGCGGGCTTGCTGGCCACCGCCACCACCCGGCGGCCGCTGCTGAACAGCCCGGCCAGCGTGGCCTGCGCCGCGTCGGGCACCCCCTCGCATTTCTGCAGCACTTGCTCGGGTGCACCCTTGACCACCAGCACGCGGCCGCCGGCGTCATCGACCAGTGTCGAGGTCGCCCGGCGGGCATGGTCGAACGGCAGCGTGGCGACTCGGTGGACGCTCGCCGTCGACACGCCCACAGCGGCTGGGGACTCCCATAGTGCGGTGTCCATCGCATTGGCGCTGACACCGCCCGATGCCGCGTCGACGTCGGTGGCCAGCAGACCCGCGCGCAGTACCGCGTCATCGTGCGCACCCGCGGGGCCGACGGCATCGACCAGGCTGATGCGGCCCTCGGTCAGAGTCCCCGTCTTGTCGGTGATCAAAATGTCGATGTCGCCGAGATCCTCGATGCAGACCAACCGTTTGACCAAAACCTTGAGCCGCGCCAACCGCCGCGACCCGGTGGCCAGGCTGGTGCTGACCACCGCCGGCAGCAGCTGCGGCGTGATGCCCACCGCGATCGCCAGCGCGAACAACACTGAGTCGATGACCGACCGACGCAGCAACAGGTTGGTGACCAAGATGAGCGCGGTCAGGGTCAGCGCCACCCACAGCAGCAGATAAGAGAATCGGCGCAGACCGGCTTGGAACTCCGTCTCGGGTTGCCGATCCCCCAAACCGGCGGCGATACGGCCGAACTCGGTGTTCACGCCGGTTGCGTACACAGCACCGAGGCCCTCGCCGGCGCTGACGATGGTGCCCATGAATGCCAGATCGGTCGAATCAGTCAGGCCCGCATCGGCATTGACCGGCGACAGTGACTTCTCCGAGGCCGCTGACTCGCCAGACAGGATGCTTTCGTTGCATTCCAGACCATTGACTTCGATGAGCCGCACGTCGGCGGGCACCACTTCACCCAGCGCGAGCCGGATCACATCGCCGGGCACCAAGGCGCTCACATCGACCTTCGTGAAGTGCCCGTCACGAAGCACCACGGCCGTGTGGTGTACCCCCGAATGTAGTGCAGCCGCGGCGCGTTCGGCGCGGTACTCGTTGACGAAACCCAACCCGATGCTGGCGGACAGGATGATGCCGATAATGATCGCCTGTTTGCTGTCTCCGAGGAAGAACGACACTACGGCGGTGACCGCCAGCAGCCACAACACTGCGCTGCGCAACTGGCGCCCCAGCACCGCAATCGCGCTCACCTGATGAGTGCGAACAGCATTAGGGCCGTAGCGCAGCAATCGGGCCGATGCCTCCACGCCGGACAGCCCGCCTTCCGAGGTGTCGAGCCACAAGAGCACCTCNNTAGTGCCGATTCGACGAGCAGAGTGCTTTCGGCCACGGCACCAAAGTGGCGGCCGGCGACACTCCCGTCCGAGTTTCACCGGCACCACTGTAATCCTCTGGCGGACGGACCATACGTTCCGCGAATACGGTGTCCATCCGGGGCGACTGACCACACAGCCAGGAGGGAGGGTCGCTTTTTTCGGGAACGGCCGGCTCGCCGGGCGGCGGTGTCCGCGTGGTCACGGGATCGGATGCGGTTAGCGCTGTCGGGCCACGATCACGGGAATCCGGGCAGCATGCGCAACGGCAGTACTAACTGATCCCAGAACCATCCCTGCGAATCCACCTCGGCCATGACTGCCAACGACGAGGAGCTGGGCCGACTTGGCCTCATCAAGAAGATGACCGGCCGGATCGTCCCACACGACGCGGGGATGGACGGTGACGTCCGGGTAGCGTTCCCGCCAGCCGGCTAGCCGCTCAGACAGGTCTTTACTCGCGATCGATTGCTGCGCCGACCATTCCAGGCTCAACCCGTTTGATAAATCCGGGTCCCTCCAGGCGTGCATGGCGACCAAGTCCACTCGTCGCCAGGATGCCTCGTCGAAAGCGATCGCGGTGGCCAGTTCCGAGGCGGGCGACCCGTCGATACCAACCACCACTCGCCGCCTGGAATCCTTCGGCCTGGTTGGAGCCACGTCGCTGATTACCGCGACTGGGCAGTGCGCATGGTGGATCAGGCCCGTGCTGACCGATCCGAGCAAGACTCCGCGCAGACGGTGCTGCCCTCGACGGCCCACAACCACCATCTGGGCCTCTTTAGACAGGTCGACAAGTGTGGGCACTGGCACCGAAAAGAACAAATCACTGTTGATTTCAGGCCGGCCAATTCCACGAGTACTGCCTTCGGCGATCTTGATCGCATCCGCAATGATCTTCCGACCTGATTTTTCCAATGCCGGGTCCTCCTCAGCGGGAACCGGAAGGGGGGCATTAGACAAGAGCCAGGGGGCCGGACCCCAGGACGGTGTGACGACCACGTGGACCACGGTGAGCGGTACATTGCGCATCGCCGCCTCGTGCGCAGCCCACTGAACAGCCCTCCTAGACGACGATGACCCGTCGACTCCGACCATCACACCTAGTTTTGTTGCATGCCTGGTCATTTCGTGTCCACCTTCAGCTAGACCCACTCAATTACGTGACGCGATATCGATAATTCTAATCGTTGGACCAGCAGCAGGATAAGGAGCAATTGGTCCTTTGCTGTGTGTGGCCGTCCGGCCTCCGATATACGCCACACATGCAGGGTTACGGCGTTCAGCGCACCTTCGCGGCATGGGTGAGTAGTTCGTCGGGTAGCCCGTTAGGTTGGCTCGAACTCGCGGCGGTCCGCTCGCGGTTTAGGAAGCCGGTGAGCTCTCCGATCGCGCTCATCATCGGCGCGGGGAACACGACGGTGGTGTTTTTCTCCACCCCCAGTTCTGCCAGTGTCTGCAGATTCCGCAGCTGCAATGCCAGCGGGTGCTGCATCATGGTGTCGGAAGCGTCACCGAGTGCGGCGGCAGCGCGCGCTTCGCCTTCGGCAGCAATGATTTTCGCTCGTTTCTCCCGCTCGGCTTCGGCCTCGCGCGCCATGGCGCGTTTCATGCTATCCGGAAGCTGGATGTCCTTGAGTTCGACGAGGGTCACCTCCACGCCCCACTCCACGGTGGTGGTATCGAGGATCTGGCGGATGCTGGCGTTGATCTTCTCCGTTTGGGCGAGGACCTCATCCAGGGAATGTTGCCCGACGACGTTGCGCAGGGTCGTCTGCGCGATCTGATCAATTGCAGCACCAACGTTTTCGATCACGACCACCGATTTGCGGGCATCAACGACACGGAAGTAGGCGACCGCGGCGATGTCGACACTGACGTTGTCGCGGGTGATGATGCCCTGCGACTGGATCGGCATCGTCACGATCCGCATCGAGACCCGCCACAGGCGGTCGACGACCGGGATGATCAACCGCAGCCCGGGTTCACGAACCGCGATAACCCTGCCGAGGCGAAAATGCACACCACGTTGATATTGCTGCACCACCCGAATCGAGGCGGTTAGCAAGAGCAGCATCACCGCAACCACTACAACCGCCAAAAATGTCATGTTGTAACCCATCACGATCACTCCAATCCGCATAAATTCCGTTACCGGGTGACAACTGCATCCGCAGGGTATGGCTACGACCCTAGGGATACGGCCGCTGTCAGTCAGGAGCCAGAAGTCCTACCCCACATGGACAAAAGGCTCCTTATTGCGATTTCGCGCTCTCAGGCCGGCCGCGCCACGATCACCGGCGCTCGGACAGCGTGAACGACCGCATTGCTGACCGAACCCAGCAGCATGCCGGTAACTCCACTCCGACCGTGGCTGCCCACCACAACCAGCTGGGCTGATTCCGACTCTTCGAGCAGCGCTGGACCCGGGCGATCCAAAACGACGATTCGGTGCACCTGCACATCGGGATAGCGCTCTTGCCAGCCCGCCAGATACTCGGCCAGACTCCGCTCCCCTTCCGACTTCCAGTCCAGCCAAGGACGGTTGTACATCGCAACGTCGCTCCACGCGTGCAAAGCCGTCAGCCCAACCCCACGACGCGACGCTTCGTCAAACGCGATAGCCGTTGCCAGCTCCGAGGCCGGCGAGCAATCGATTCCTACCAGCACGGGAGCGTGGAGCGGATCAGGCATCAACGGATCTTCGTCCCTAATGACCGCCACCGGGCAGCTGGCCCGTCGCACCAGGCCGGAACTAACCGAACCCAACAACACCCGGCCGACCGCTCCGCGCCCGTAACAGCCGACGACGACCAGCTCGGCGTCCTCGGACATTTCGGCCAGCGTCGGCACCGGGGGTGAATGCCTGAGTTCGCTCGAGCTTTCGATCCTCCGGCAGGTCTTCGTGGCGTCTTCGGCGATCTTGACCGCCTCTTCGAGGATTCGGCGACCGTCGTCCTCCTGCCAGACCACAGCTTCAGCTGACATCGGCACCTGCGGCCACATGGTGACGGAGTTCACCATGTGCACCAAGGTCAACGGAATATGGCGCATCGACGCCTCATGCGCAGCCCAGCCGACTGCGAAATCCGACGCTGCCGATCCATCGACTGCGACCACGATGCCGTAACGCTTTATGGGTGAAGACATTTTGTCTCTCCGTTGTTGTCCGTTACCGAAAACGCTAATTAACCCGGAGGTCGCCGGTCATGAGCCTTTAGTCACACACCGCATGGCACTGAGACCTTGTTGGCTCGGCGGCTGGAGTTAATGGAATGGTGTTCACGCGCAGCCCACACAGGTGACCATTTTCCGCAACGCAGGAGCCAAACGACCCTGCCGGAAAGTGGTTGACGTCTCATAGAGTCGATCGGTGACGGGCCCGGGCTTTCCGGTGCCCTTGCCTTTCAACCCGGAGGACGAGATGAACCAAGCGCGAAAGCGGGTCGTCGTGGGTATCGACGGTTCAGGCGCGGCAGTGAATGCGGCCAAGTGGGCGGTCGCTGAGGCCGTCGGCCGCGGCATCCCGCTACGTCTCATCCACGCGATCCCCGAACGACAGCCCGGTGAACCCGCGGGCGAGAAGAGTCTGGATGTCGAGTACGGCGAAACGGTGCTGCGCTCCGCATCGGCCGCCCTCCATGCCATGCGCGAGCAAGTCAAAATTGAAGCCGATATCGTGGAGGGATCGCCTACAAGCGTTTTGATTGACGAATCACGGCACGCGGCGTTGGTCTGCATCGGGTCCATTGGGATCGGGCACGTCGCCCGCAAAGTCCTCGGCTCGACCGCAGAGCGCGTCGCGCAGAATGCACGTTGCCCAGTCGCGGTGATCCGCAGCAATCGCGAAGCTGAGGAGGTACCTTCTGGATCGATCGCAGTCGTCGTTGACGAATCACCCGATAATGACGCGGTGCTCGAATACGGCTTCAANNCCAGCTGGATCATCGGCTCGGCCGCTGGGTAGCACAGTATCCCGAGGTGCATGTCCGTCCAGCTGCGGCCAGACACGGAGCTGCTGACTTTTTGAGCAGCACAACGGAATCCGTTCGACTTGCGGTTGTGAGCAGCTCAGACGCCGGCAATGTCGCTGGAATAGTAGGCCCAATTACTCCCCGCTTCGGACACGCGGGGTGCTCAGTGCTGGTGGTGCACGACGAGTACAAAGACGACCTTGGTTTGGCAGAAGCAACGCAGTGAGAACCGGGTTTGCTGCGATCTGACAGAAATCGGACAAGCCGCAATGAGGCGCCGCAACCTGGAAACCGGAGCGTACGAAAAACTCGACATCTGCCCGGAAGACGTGCGTTCGATTAGGGGCCGCCGCTGTCGCGAACCGAATGCCCTTTAGTGCGGCAAGTGGCGGGAGGCATCACGCGCGGTCGCGGGCATCGCGGTGATTAACGTGGTGTCAACGCCTACCGGACCTACATTGGCGGCGCCACCCGGACATCCCAGGGGGGCATCTCGGCCGGGGAGCACCTGGCTGAAAAAGGCGGCGTTGTCATCGAGGTACTGTTTCTGGTCATCGGGTAGATCACCCTCCCAGTAAATCGCCTCAACGCGACAAATCGACTTGCAAGCGCCGCAGTCCACGCACTCATCGGGATTGATGTACATCGAACGAGCACCCTCGTAGATGCAGTCGACCGGACAGTCCTGAACGCAAGACTTATCCATCACATCTAGACACGCCTTGCCGATCACATAGGTCATAGCGAATGAGAGTAGTTGACGCGGGACAGGGCAGGCTGCTACCAAATGTCCTCATTACTTGGGACCAAAGACCCTGCCATGCAAGGGCTGTATTCCTGCGTGTGTTAATTGCCGCGAACCACGATCACTGGAACAGTTGCCGACTGAGCGACTGTAGAGCTGACCGAACCCAGATGCAGGCCGGCAAACCCCCCGCGCCCACGGCTACCGACCACGACCAGCTGGGCACGTTCGGACGCATGAACCAGCCACCGCGAAGGCTTATCGCAGACGATCAATCGCTCGACATGCACATCCGGATACTGCTCTTGCCAACCGGCGAGACGCTCGGCCAGGATCTCCTGCCCTTTACGCTCGCTGTCTCGCCAGTCCATCCCCAGCATCGGAAACACGCCCACGTCGCTCCACGCGTGCAGCGCCAACAGCCCAACCCCGCGGTGGGAGGCTTCGTCAAAGGCCAGCGCGGTCGCGGCTTCCGAGGCGGGCGATCCGTCGATGCCCACTAGCACGGGCGCATTGGAGCTACGGGCCCCGCTTCCGTCGGAATGAATGACCGCGACTGGGCAGTGGGCATGGTGCGTCAGTGCGGTAGTGACCGAGCCGAGCAACAGGCGGCCCAGCGAACCCAGTCCCTGGCTGCCGGCGACGATCATCGAGGCATCTTTGGATGCATCAATCAGTGTCGGCACAACGCTGGAATACACCATCTCAGTGCGTATTTCAGGTGACTCAGACTCACTCAGGCTGGCGTTAAGAGTCTTGCGGGCCTGATCAATAACATGCTGTGCACTGTCGTTCTGCCAATCGGGTACATCCGCATATAGCTGACCCGCCGGCCAGCCGACGACCACGGGGGGAATAGCGTGCATCAGCGTGATAGGCAACTGGCGCATGACAGCCTCGCGGCTTGCCCAGGCAATGGCAGCATCAGAAGCCACCGACCCATCGACGCAAACCAAAATCCCGTATTTCGTTTCCTGCTCGGACATTTCCCACTCCTTGCTATGGAACTTCATTGGAGGCCGTCGAAGCCTCGCCCACGTAATCGGGTATCTCGATGTCTAGATGGAGAACTGAGCCGTGATTAAGTCGCTTACTCGGCCAGCCGAAGTCGAACAAGACCACGAGCATGGGGTCATTATCGGCGAGGACGGCGGCCTCGAAGTGCCGAATTCCATGGGTTCGAACGATCTGGGCCAGATGCTTGAGTAGGGCCGTTCCTACGCCAAGCGAATGATCTTTGTGCGCAACAACTATCGCGATTTCGGCACTACCTGGGTCATCGGAGACCGTGTAGTTCGCTACACCAATAAGCTGGTCTCCATCGAATGCTCCAAGAGCGCACTGCCCATTTTCAGGCTCGATCAACCTGCTAACGAGCTGGTCGAGTTGAACAGGATTCAGAGTGAAGAAGCGGTAGTAGCGATCATGATCGGTGAGGTGTCGATGAAGCGCCACGACGGCGTCGGCATCGTCGGCACTCAAGCGACGCAACGTTATAAGGCGCCCGTCTCGCAATCGAGATGTGGTGGCGAATTCCACCGCTTGACTGCTCATCATCCGTCCTCACGTCACTCGATTAGTCTCAAATTGACGTTATGCCTGCTCTACAGGGTTTGATAGGAGCCGTTAGACTCCACCCTCGGGCCAATGGTCCCGTATGTCCGCGACTCGGTTTTATATCGACCGCCCCCGCGAGACCGGCGCGGCGACAGATTTGGGGACCCGCAAAGGAGGACGCGTTGGATTTCGCCTGAAGCTAGTAATCGGCCAGCGGAGCGGTCCAGTGAACCCGGGTTCCGCCCTCAGGCGGACTGCTGATCTCGCAGCGGCCACCAACTTGTTCAGCGCGGTACGACATATTGGCTAGGCCGCTGCGCCGCGGATTGTCGACGGTCATTCCGCATCCGTTGTCAATGATGTCGAGAGTCAACATGTCGGCGACACTCACCTCGACAGTAAGTCGTGAAGCGCCGGAGTGGCGAACGGCGTTGCTGACAGCTTCCGCGGTGACCGCCTCGGCATGTTCGGCGAGTTCGCCGCCAATGGCGGTCGTCGGTCCGTGCATGCGCACGGTCGTGGCAATGTCGCGGTCCTCGGTGAGGTCGGCAACCAGTCGTTGAATCCGATGCCGAAAGCCGCCACCAGGCTCCAGCGGGGTTTTCAGCTGGAAAATGCTGGTGCGGATCTCTTCGATGATTGTCTGCAGATCGTCAAGCGTGCGGTTGAGCCGATCAGTAACCTCGGGTGAGCGTACCCGGGCGACCGTGCCCTGCAGAGCCATGCCTGCGGCGAATAACCTTTGGATGACATGGTCATGCAAGTCATGCGCGATGCGCTCACGCTCTGCCACAATGGTTAGCTGGCGCGCATGCTCGCGGCCCGACGCGAGCATGAGCGCTATCGCAGCGTGGGTGGCGAAATCGCTCACCAGGTCGAGGTAACTGTCGTCGAACGGTGGCTGGTCTGCGCTGCGCGCAACCGCGATCACGCCCATGACTTCATCGTGAGTCCGCAATGGCATCAAAATCGCGCTGCGCTGCCCAACATCGGTGAATGCGTGGATCGGATAACTCAGCGCCTCGGTGATCAGCGGCTTGCCAGAGCGGAAAACCGCGCCGCTGCTGGAGGCGTCCACCGGAATCCGTTGGCCGATAACCTCGGAGGCATTCAGCCCTACCGCCGCAGAGACAACCAGCTCGTCGACTTCGTCAATAGGTAGGTCGGCGTCAACCGGAAGGAGCACGATCGCCTGTTCAGCTTCGGTTAGGGCGCGCGCGCGTTCGGCGATCAACCGCAAAGGAGTCAGGCTCGGTTCGACACTAGACAGCAGGGCGGTTGTGATTTCCCGGCTAGCATCCATCCACTTCACCGACGTGCGCTCGCGCTCGAATAGTTGCGCGTTATCGATGGCGACCGCAGCCGCCAACGCCAGCGCGCGAGCGGCGACTTCGTCGGATTCGGAGAACAGCCGTCCCGGCTCGTCGTGGGTCAGATAGAGGTTGCCGAATATCGCCCCCCGGATGGTGATCGGCACTCCAAGAAATGCCTTCATCGGAGGATGGTGCTGGGGAAACCCGACCGCAGCCGGGTACTTGGTCAGATCATCCAAACGCAAAGCCGGCGTACCGAGGAGCGACAGACTGAGGACCCCCTTGCCAACCGGCAGGGGCCCGATTCGCCGCGCTGTGTCAGCGTCGATTCCCTCGTGGACAAACGAGAGCAACACGCCGTCGGGATCACGTACGGCCACGGCGCCATAGGGGGCAGCGGTCAATTGCCTGGCCGCGTGAACGATCCGACACAACGTCGCGTCCAGATCGAGATCGGAACCGAGTTCGACGATCACGCGCAGCAATTGCTCCATTTGGTCGCGCGCTGCCAGCAACTCGTCGAGTTGCTCATGCATCCTGCTGACCAGCCCACGCTGGCCTAATCCGGCAAAAGCCGAGCCACTTTCCTCGCTGCTCACCCGACGCGCTACCTCCACGAGAACTTCAGCCCCTGGCAGCTTGCGTGGGGCGACAACGCGAACGTGCCTTTGATCAGCTTAGTCCCGTTTGAACCGGACACCACCCAAGAACGCAGAGGCCGGAAGTCGCCGCTATGTCGACGTGGCCGGCCAACCCGGCGGTGCGTCTGTATCCGTAGTCGGCGGGGCGGACCGTTGGCCCAGCTTCGAGGCGAACACCGCCGCTTGGGTCCGCCGCTCCATGCCGAGTTTGGCCAGCAGCCGCGATACGTAGTTCTTCACCGTTTTCTCGGCCAGGAACATTCGGGTGGCGATCTGCCTGTTGGTCAGTCCTTCGCTGAGAAGTCCCAGTAGCGTCCGCTCGCGGTCGGTCAAACCGGAGAGCGGATCTTGGCGCTCTGCGGACCCGCGGAGCTTTGCCATCAAGGCAGCGGCCGCACGATTGTCCAGCAGCGATTTACCCGCGCCGACGTCTTTGATCGCAGTAGCCAGCTCCATGCCTCTGATGTCTTTGACGACGTAACCGCTGGCGCCGGCGAGAATCGCCTCGAGCATCGCTTCATCTGACGTGAACGACGTCAACATCAAACACCGCAGCTCTGGGAGGTCGGACAGCAAATCTCGGCATAGTTCGATTCCACTGCCATCGGGAAGGCGAACGTCAAGCACGGCGACGTCGGGCTTCAGCGCGGCTATTCTGACCTTGGCTTCGGAGACTGAGCCCGCATCGCCGACGACTTCGAGCTCAGGGTCCGACGCGAGCAGGTCAGCAAGCCCGCGGCGAACGACTTCATGGTCGTCGACCAAGAAAACTCTAACCATTGCGGGTCCTTCCTGATGGTCACGCGAGTCAGATTCAATATCCCATAACTTCATAATCGCCCGAATTCACAAATGTGGGTGATTCACGATGAGGAGCGAACAATCAGCGTCCTGCAGCATGGCCGTCCCGCTTGGTCCAAGAAGTTCCCCTAATTGCTGAAGGTTGTGGGCGCTGACAATGACCAACCGCACCGATCGGCGGTTGCGAGCCAGGTAGTCCAGAAGGCTGCCTCGCGTGGCCATTGACTCTACCTCGACCTGCGGATACCGTCGCCGCCAACGGGCCAACCGACGATTTAGGTCGGCGCATGCTTGGCGATCGTAATCCCAGTCTGTTTCGTCATCATGCGATACGGTCTGCCGGCAGGTAATCGCCCGAATTGCGGCGTTGCGCAACTGAGCTTCCTCCATGGCGGCGCCCAGCAGTAAACCGTTGTCAGGAGACCCGTCTACATGGACGACAATCTCATCTGGTTGTCGGTGGTGCTCGTCACGAGTTCGGATAATCGCCACTGGGCATCGCCCCGAGATGGCCAGTGCCGCAGCGGTGGAACCCACCTGGCCCGGTTGGAAGTGACGTAATCCGACCGCACCCACACACACCATGGCCGCGGATGCCGATGCGCGAATCAACGAACTGACCGGGGGTCCGTGCGCGATCTCCGTCTCGATCTTTACTGGCTGTCCGCCGGCTTCGACTGCCGTGAGCGCCTGGCGAAGTGCGTTTTCTGCTGCGCCGAGCTTGTGCGCTTCGCCCTCCTCAACCGCGTAAACGAGGCGCAACGGGACGTCACGACTAGCTGCCTCATCGACGGCCCAAAGTGCTGCCCGTATCGCTGTCTTTGAGCCGTCGATACCCACGAAAACCGACCCGGGTGTCGCTGGCTCTTGCATCACAGCTTAAAGCCCGCTCGGGTAGGTCTCCGGCGTTTCGCCGGCAATCCAGCGACTCGTAGGCTCCAGAGGTTCGAGCGCCCGGGTCCTGTCGATGTGAATCATCGCGTCGAATTGGTCGGCGGGCCGCACGTGGAAGTAGTGGCTCTGCCGTTCGGTCGCGGGCTGATAGATCACTCCGATGGCGCGCCCCAATCGAACGGCACTGAGCGCGTCTGCGGCTTCCGGGCGAATGCGCGCCGACACCAGGAAAGCACTCCGGCCAGTCTCGTGTAGGAGTTCTTCAATGCTCCCGTTGAGCGCCGGCCGGACGGCTTTGCGCTCGGCAATGCCGCCCCACTCGCTTGCAGCGGTGACGGTGCCCCCATACGTGCTGAGCCCAATGAGGCGTGACTCTTCGCCGCCGTATCGCTGACGAACAAGTTGACCGAGCGTCAGTTGCCCGTCGGCGCCAACCTCAGTCGCCCGAGCATCCCCAACATGGGAGTTGTGGGCCCACACCACTATTCGCGCGGGTGGCCCATCATGGTGGCGGTCCAGATGTGTCAAAAGGGCCTCAAGGGTCTGCGCCATGTGCTTATCACGCAAATTCCACGAAGTGACCCGACCGCTGAACATCGCACGGTAGTACACCTCCGCGTTGCGCACCGTCTGAGCATTTTGCTGGGCGTAGAACAGTTCGTCCTCGGCGAGCAATCCGTCCCTGCGCGCATAGGCAATTGCATTTCGCTGGAATTCAACCAGTTGCTCGACCGCTTGATTTTCGCACGATGGGCCGGCGCCGAACGCCGCCGAGAATCCATAAGCCTGACCATCGTCGGCCGACGCGTGGTCGAAGCAGGCATAACGGGCCTGGGCCCGCGCCGCCGCCTTCGGGTCGACCTTCTCAAGGTAGGTGATCACTTCGTTCATCGACCGGTGCAGGCTGTAGAGATCCAGTCCATAGAAGCCGGCCTGCCGTTGACCGTTTGCCTGCTGGCGTTGGTTGCGGGTGCGTAGCCAGTCGACAAAGTCACGGACGACAGTGTTGCGCCACATCCAGGCCGGAAAGCGTTCGAATCCGCTCAACGCCTCATCGGCGTTCTTGTCCTCGCCGAGACCACGAACGTACCGATTCACTCGGTAGGCGTCTGGCCAGTCCGCTTCCGCGGCGACGGCGCAGAATCCCTTTTCCTCGATCAGCCATTTGGTGATGGCGGCCCGAGCATCGTAGAACTCGTGCGTCCCGTGCGAACTCTCACCGATCAATACGATGCGCGCATCGCCAATCAGCTCCTCCAACGTCTCGCGCGGCGGGACACCCGCAGGAGCATCGATAGCAACGCTGCTGACGATCTCGGCCGCTGTCCGTACGGCGGGTCTGCTCGTCGAGCCGTTTGTCGTCGGGGTGGCGAGCAGCTTGCGGACTTCTTCGTCAGTGACCTGGCGGAAGTCCCAGAACGACTCTCC
This sequence comes from Mycobacterium sp., assembly GCA_003165155.1. Taxonomy (GTDB): domain Bacteria; phylum Actinomycetota; class Actinomycetes; order Mycobacteriales; family Mycobacteriaceae; genus Mycobacterium. Next base: position 42,246 of record PLSK01000328.1, read on the forward strand.
GACTGCGAAAAATGGGGTGGGCATGGTGGCGCATACAACGTCGTCGACGAGGCCGGCGAATTCCCGGCAGGTGGACTCCGGCGCTGCTGGCACCGCAATCACGATGTGCGCGGGCTCGGCTTCGCGTAACGCCTGCACCGCGGCGAACATGCTTGAGCCGGTGGCCAAACCGTCGTCGACAAGGACGACCGTCTTGCCGGTCAGATCGATGGGCGGGCGTCCGCCGCGATAGGCGGCCTCCCGCCGGACCAGCTCCCGGCCTTCACGCTCGGCGATGTCGCGCAGTTGCTGCGGACTGATCCGCAATCCCCGCACGACATCATCGTTGACTACGACGCGGCCCCCACTTGCCAACGCTCCGACCGCAAACTCTTCATGGCCGGGGGCACCGAGTTTGCGGACGATGAAGGCATCCAGCGGGGCGTGCAGCGCGACTGCCACTTCCCATGCAACAGGCACTCCACCCCTGGCCAACCCCAGGACAATCACATCCTGTCGATCACGATAGGCGCTCAGGAGGTCCGCCAACACCCTGCCGGCCTCGCGGCGGTCGCGGAACACGCGCCGCGGTGAGTGCCGGGTTACATCGGCTGCCCTAGTCATCTTGCGCCACTGTCACGGTCATTTGTCAGTTGACAGACTGGACCTGGACATGGCGCTCAGCTGGTTTCGGCTCCGAAACCGCTACCGAGACAGAGAGGATGCCTTTGTCGTACGTGGCCTCGATGTTGTCTTCGTCAGCGCCGGCCGGCAGCGACACGGTGCGAACGAATGAGCCGTAGGAGAATTCCGAGCGCCCATCGAAGTCTTTCTTCTCGGTACGCTCAGCCTTGATGTTCAGTTGTCCATCGCGCACTGTGATGTCGATGTCCTTCGCCGGGTCGATTCCCGGCATTTCCGCGCGCACCAGGTAGCGGCCATCCTTCATCTCGTCCTCGAGCCGCATCACGCGGGTGTCTAAGGCGGGACGGAGTCCGGTCAAGGCAGGAAAGCTGGCGAATAGCTCGGAAAACTCAGGGAAGAGCGACCTCGGGTGATGACGGCGAACGGGAAGGGTGCTCATGATGTCTCCTGAATCTTGCAGTTGGTCCCAACGGATAATGTCCATCCGACCAGCCCGCCACACTCGGCGATAGGGACCGAAGTCCCCGGCGCGAGGGCCGTTCGTCGGATCTCTCGGCTATTCAAAGCCTGAGTGGGACGCCATGCCGACGTGCCTCATGACACGGTCGAGGACGAGGTCGTATGCATCGCCGTCTTCGGCGATACGGAACATGCCCCGGCGACGGAGAAACCCGTCGAGGCGTCGATCCAGCGGCCAATCCGCATACGTCTTTTCGGCGTAGGCGGAGTCCAGGAATTGCGACACCAGCACATCTAAATCGGAGTTAGAGAACAGAGCCGAATCGCCTGACATAGCACCCATTCCACGTCCTTTGCGTAAGCGACCAGCACTCTAGCTGAGTCCCTGCGTTGTCCCATGGTCTCGGCGGTGAACAGCTCGGCATAGAGTCTGAAGTCACCTATTGACGCGCTCATTTGCCCATCGACGCTGGTGGGCTCCACTACGCATCACACGATCTGGCGAGAAAGGCTGGCCGGACCCCCGGATCCGGTCCACGAGTGAGGGTCATTTATTGGTGGCTAAGGGTGGCAGCGTTGCGGGCTAGGGGTTTCGGGCGCGGCGGCTGGTGCCTGACGAGAAAAGGATGAGCGTCGCCGGCGCATTCGGCGTCAGCCACAACGACTGCGGGGCTCCGGGGCCACCAGCACAGGGTGATGGGCAGGGACCGGTTGATCGGCGGCATCGAGCACTCGAGGCCTCGGCAGTTCTCGAATGATCAAGAGGCCGCCCCTCAGCCGGCGGCCCACTCTTTGGCGCGGTCGAACTCGTCGAGGGCGAACAGGGCGAGCTCGCCGGGAACCATCCACGCCAGCGCATGTAGCGTATGGGCGACCCACTCCTTGTCAGTCACTATCGCGATTCGCTTGAGGGCCGAATGACGGGCCAAGAGGGTACCGAAGCCCAGCTTCATGTCCTCGACGAACCCGCCTGGCCCGAAGCCCTCGTAATTGGATGCGATGACCTCCACGATCCTGATTTCCTCGCCGTTTTTCAGTGACTCCTCTATGACCGGCTTGAACTTGCGCAGGTCGGCACCAAGCAGGCGGCCAGACACGCGGATGCCGGTCACCCCCTCCGGCATGTCTGGCAGTAGTTCGATCATCGATTCCATCCCTTTCTCATCGGCCGAAGCCCCGTCCCGAATGAAATACTGCGCCGGCGTTAGAGACGGACGAGCAACATCGAGAAACCGCTATTACGCAGGACCAGAGCGCCAGGACCGCCGAGGAGCTGTTGGACTTCGCCAGACCGATCAGAGCCGACCACGACCAGCTGGATTGACGTTGCATGCTCGGCGAGATAGTCGAGAAAGGAGCCTCCGAGAAGAACGATGTCGATTTCGACATCGGGATAGTTGTCTTTGCAGCGCCTCAGGTGAATGTTGCTGGCTATGAAACCCCGATCATCCCGAAGGGTATTGGACAGCGACTGTGCTGTTGTCAGCACCCGCAGCGGAGCGCGTCTCCGTAAGGCCTCGTTGAACGCTAGATCCAGAACGTCGATGTCATCTGGTGAGTCATCAACGCGCGCAACAATACAACCGCGGCCCCTGGTGCCCGTATCGTGGGGGTCGCCTCGGACGATAGCAACCGAGCAATGGGCAGATTGCGCCACTTCCTTTGCAGTGGAACCTATCCAGCTCTTTGGGTGCTGCGCGGAACCGGTGTCGCCGACACATAGCAATGACGTGGAACGCGAAGCAGCAATCAGCGCTGGCACCGGTTGTCCCTCAATGACTTCCATCTCAACCTTCAATGGCTTGCCCATGACATCGATGGCGGTGTAGGCGTCGTGCACAACCTCTTCGGCCGCTGCCAGTGCCGCCCTTGATTCGCTCGGGCTGGCACCTGGGTTGGCTTTGGTGATGTAGAGCAGACGAAGCGGAATGTCGGTTCCGGCTATCTCGTCGACGGCCCACCGGGCGGCGCGAATTGCCGCCTGCGACCCGTCAACCCCAACGACTACTGACTTCGGTGGATACCGATCGAACATCGCGAACTCCCAGCAACGAAGGACATTAGTGACACTATGCAGAACGGTACGGATGACGCCGGCGATCGATCAGAGGCCTTGGTCCTCGCCTCAAGGTCCTTATGCCCTCTCACGAAGCTCGAGAAGGGTTCGGCTTCAGTGTCTGGCTGCTGCGGGAAGCAAGGAGGACTAACAGTGGCGAGTGGTGCGACCCGAGGTCATCTGCGCAGAAGTGGCTGCCCCGCAGCTTCGGCCTGAGGGGGGACGGACCTATGACCTGTTCGGGGTGAAGAATTATCTTCAAGTGTGGTCGTCACGCGGTCCCCCGCTGGTGTGATTCGCGACGACCGGCGGTTGCTAGGTTCCGTTGGACTTCTTCAGATGTGCGATTTCGTTGCCCCATACCGACTGGGCTCCGGCATCACCGATGCGGTAAATCTGAACCATCGACGAGACCCCAACGGCCAGAACCACAATCGCCACGAGTATTCTAGTTACTAATCCGGACTTGTGAGCTCGGCGTTCGGCATAGCGAAATCCCACAAGTGCGATCGCGACGACCAGTAGCGCGAGAGAAAAATAGATCATTGTGTCGCCCCGCTCGGCGTGCTCGCGCAAGATCGGATCAGGGTTGCGCCTTAGGTCATATAACCATCCGCCGGCGTCTGTGGTGATTGGCGTCAATACGGTGACGACGATGGCTAGGATCAGCGTGAGCCACACTAGCTGGCCCCGGCGCGCGGCGGCCCATAGCGCGCAAGCGATCTCAAGCAGAGCAGTCAGTGGTGCGAGTACAACCATGAAGTGCACGAGGAGGACATGGGCCGGCAGGCCGTTGACAACATTCATGGGACTCCCTGGCAGATGGTGGCGGCGGCCTGCGGTCGCGATCGTAACGCATGGTGAAGCCACGTCTGTGTCTAATCAGCTGCGGCTGGCTGGAGTCATCTCGCGTGCAGCAGCGCCATGAATCCGTAGTCCATGTGCAGTTGTTGGTGGCAGTGAAACAGTGACAAGCCCGCTTGGTCGGCGAGGAAGTCGATGTCCATGCTCTGGTAACCGCCGAGCATTGCGACGTCCTTGAGCACCCCGGCGGTGGGTGTTCCGGCGACATGGGTGATTTCGAAGGTGTGCCGGTGCAGGTGGATGGGGTGGATGTCGTCGGTGGCGTTGCGCAAACGGATCCGGTAGCGCTTGCCCAGCTGGATGTCGTAGACGGGTTGATTGGTGTCCATGTCGAACGGTTTGTCGTTGAGCGTCCACACGTTGAAACCATTGTCGGCGGCGTTGCGTTTCTCGATGAGCATGTCGATGCTGTGATCGGGAGTGGCCGGCGGAGCCGGGTTGGGTGTGGCGAACAAGCGATAGTCCCATTTGAACGGCGGCGGTGGGGCCCACTGCGGATCGCCGCTGCGGCCGGTGTATTCGACCACGATGCCCATGCCGTTCTGGCGGTCAGAGTCGGCAAGATCCCCGAGTACCCAAACCCCAGGGTTGCTCATTTGCACGATCGCCGAGATCCGTTCGGCGGCACCAAGCCACAGCACCGGCACCGGCGCGGGGTGCGGAACCGGGTTGCCGTCCAACGCAACAACGGTGAAACTGTGTCCGGGCAGGGCCAGGCTGCGGTTCTCACCGGCGCTGCCGTTGAGCACGTGCAGCAGCACCCGCTGGCCGGTTTGCACGCGGATCGGCTCGCCGTGGCCGAGCATGCGTCCGTTGATCGCGAATGCGTCGTAGCCCACCTCGTAGCCGTGCGGCATGCCCCGCGCGAGTGAGGCGGCCATCGCCGACTCCCCCTTGGTCTTCAGGTCGGGGTCCTGGTCGCCGGCCAGGAAATCGGCGTCCATGTCGCCCTGGATGCTAAAAGAGGGTTGAAACTCCTTGAGGGCGAGGAAGATTTCTTGGTCATAAGCCCCGAGGTTCTGCTTCGGCTCGATATAGACCGGACCAACTTGGCCGCTGTATTGGCCCCGCGCCAAGTCGGCGCGTGCGGCGAGGTGGGTGTGATAGAAGCGGAATCCTGGCGGCCCGGGTGTAAACGAGATGCGTCGCATGCCGTGGGCGGGGATGTACGGGGTGCCTTCTTCGGCGGCGCCGTCGACCTCTACCGGAATCTGCTGGCCGTGCCAATGCAGCTGTTCAGGGGTGTCGGTGTCGTTGTGGATGTCTACCCAGGCGGTCTGGCCTTGCTTGAACCGCAGCAGCGGCCCTGGGAACTGCCCGTTGTAGACGACGGTTGAGACCACACGATCCGGCGCCAACTCGACGGTGCCGGTGCCGATGCGCAGCGTGTAGTCGGGTTTGCCGTTCGGCGGCGACGGCGATGGCGATGGCGGCGAACACCCGACCACGGTGCCCAGACCACCGGCGGCGATACCGCCCCATTTCAACAAATCGCGCCGGCTCACCAGCATGACGCGACCCCCGTAGCAGTGGTTCGACTCACGTGTGGGGTGAACAGCTCGATCGGATTGCCGGCCGCGCCATCCAGCAGCTCCAGGTCAAACCTGCTTCCCGGCTGAGTCTCCTGGTCTTTGCGCACGCCCGCCGCTTTGGTGCCGATCCGCCCGTACGTCGGGCTGGGGATTGCCCGCGAAAGCGTGTTGAGATTCATGCGGATCACCTCACTGGCCACCGCCCGGTCTTATTAGGCCGGCTCCGCGCACCGACATTCTTACGGTGCGCTGTGGCAGTGGTCAAGCGAGACGGACACCAAACCCATGGAGCTCAGCGGCGAATCTCCAATACGTCGCTCAATGGCCGCCGTGGCGTCGGCTCGGAAACGAACTCGTCCTCGGGTTCGATACCTACGCGGATCAAAACCTGAGGCACGGCCGCGGGCCCGCTGGTGAAATCCCGAACAATGTCGCGGCTCGCCTCCAGCTCCGTGATGTGCGTAACCGGGCACGATGCCAGTCCAGCCACCGTGCACTCCAGCAGGATCGCCGAAAGCGCCTGGCCGCAATTCAGGGCATCGACGCGCGTATCCCTGAGTGTGGACAGCACGAGGATCTTCGCTTGGTCGTAGGTACCCGCAGAACTCCGCTCATCGGAGGGGTCAGTGGGGAACCGACGGTTCACGTCCACCCTGCGGCCGTCCGACTCCGACACCAGGGCGCTTTGCGGTATCCCTTCTGACGCCTTCAACGGCGCTGTCCACCAATCTAATTCACGGTGATAATGGTCGTCATAGCGGCGCAGGGCTTCGGTGAGCCGCGACGCCTCCGCCAGGCGCGAGCGCACATTATCGGATAGTACGTCAAGGGTCACCAATTCGTTTTCCAATGAGCTGCGCAGCACTACTTCGAACGACGACCAGTGCTTTGGCGCACGAAACGGTAGCCGGTTAGTCCGGCGACGCACTATCGCGTCGACGCGGTCGCGCCGGGCCTGCGTCACATGGTCGACCGAAGCGAAGTCGATCGATGCCAGGTGGTCAAGATTGTTCGGGTTGGGAAATTGCTCCACCTTGACGTCCCACCCCACCGCGGCCATGGCCACCCGGAAGTGATCGAGCGAGGCGCCACAACTGATGATCGCTTCGCGACCTGACTTGTCAGTCGATGTCAGCGTTCGCTGTGGATCGACGAATAGGTCGACACTCGTGGTGCTGGCAACCCACCGCCACGGCTGGCT
>PLSK01000045.1 GCA_003165155.1 Mycobacterium sp.
GTGGTCAGGTGATATTCCAGGTCGGCGATGGTCGGGCGGCGATCTCCCAGTAGGGTCCGGCCGTCCGCCCAGTCGGCGAAGGGCACCCAATGCGTCACGGCTGAAGTTTTCGAGGCGTCCGGGTTGTTGAGCATCATCACCGGAGCCTTGAGGGCATAGCGCGCCCAGTCGGTGCCGGGGTCGTCGCCGCTGGCCCCCAGGATAGGCCCGCAGCGCGCCGAGTCCATCTGGCCCCAGACCCGCTGGCGGGTGGAGACCCAACCGGTGAACTCGCCGCCCAGCATCGGGGAGTTGGCGGCGATCGCGATCATCGTGGGCCCCAGGGCGTGCGCCAGCCGTACCCGCGCCGCCCAGCCGGCCCGCGGCCCAGCGTCCAGGTTGACCTGAATCGAGGCCGTCGACGTCATCATCCGCGCGCCCGCCGCCTCGGAGTCGCTGGAGGTGAAGAAGTCCTCCATAGCGACGTACCGCGCGCCCGGGTTGACGCGCCTGGGCACCCGCAACGGGTCCGCACCCAGATAGACCAGGCCCAGGCCGACGTCGGCGAAAGCCTTTCGCAGCACGGCCTGGTCATTGTTCATCGAGCCGATTGCCGCCACTATGCCGTCTTCCGGCGGCCCGGAGAGTTCAATGGCGCCACCGGGTTCGACGGTCACCGCGCTGCCGCCAGGCAGTGCGGGTAGTTGCTCACGGACTTCGGTGATCTCGTCCCAACTCGGCCTGCGGTACGGATCCACCGGGTCGAAGCAGTGCGCCTCCATCTCTAGACCGACATGCCCCAGAGGAGCGTCGACCAGACAACCGTCGGCGATGTACTGTGCGGCGGCGGCAGAACTGGTTATCTCGGCATCTTTGCGCCGCGAGGCAGCGACGGTGGTGGCGGCGAACGTCATATCACGCTCCCTCCGGGCCCGAGCCTGGGTCGCGGACCGCTTCGTTGGCAGCTATCGGAACGATAACCGCCACCTGTTCATCTAGCAGAAGCCACCGACATATTCCCGGTCGTGTTTCCTGTACGGCTTACACAGGTACCCAATTTCATCAGGACTACTGCCCGAGCGCGTTCTGCATCGCCCCGGCCAGCACGTTGACCGCGGGCCCGCCGTTGCCAGACTGGCAGACCTTCGCCTGCAGCAACACGTTTTCACGCAGCCGGGTTTGAACGAAGCAGCGCCGGTCGGTGCCCGCTTCCTGCTTGGACCGACCCGCGTCAGTGGCGCTCGGCGGCCCGCCGTCGAACGACCACACCTGCGTGGTCCCGTCACCGAGGTGCATAGCGGTGGTCTGCCCCGAGCAGCCCACGGTTCGGTCGGTTACTCGATGGAAAGCCCGGCCCGCGGCGTCGTTGGTGGCGAATACCCCGACCGCCTGCCGGACAAAGTGGGTGGGGTCGTTCGAGGACGTCTGCGCGGTGGCCCCGTTGAACGAAGCCAGGTCGGGGTCGTCATAGACGTCGGGCAGCCCGATCTCGGCCCAGTTGTTGCACACCGGGAGCTCGACCCAGAACCCCTGGAACGGTTGGGTGAACACCGACTCCCAGCCCATCGGCCCACCGACGATGTTGCCGACCGACCCCTTGCCGAGGACGGCGTAGGAGACCACCCCCGGTTCGGAGGGATGGGCCCAAGCAACAGGGATTGCCGGCGCTGCCGCGCCTGCGAAAGCCACGCTGATGCCTAGCGCCGCGGTGCTGATCCGCATGCCTGGATCATGCCAGGGCGGCCATCTGCAGCGCGAACGTCGAGTCAGGCTCCCCGGACGCCCTCCTCGACCTTCTTACCCAGGTCGGCGTCGACGTTGCGCCAGTACTCGAACACCCGCGACAGCACCGGCTCTTTGACACCCTTGGAGACATGGCCAATGATGTTGTGCGCCAGCCGCTCCCGCGCGTCGTCGTCGAAGACGTCACGGACCATAGTGCCGGCCTGGCCGAAGTCGTCGTCTTCGGCGTGCAGCGTGTAGGCCGAGCGGATCATCTGCCCGTCGGCGTGCCAGTGCACCTCGGCGGCGCGCGCCGGGTCCGCCTGGGGACCGCCGTAGGAGTTAGGTGCATACACCGGATCGGACGCGTTTTTCATCCGCATCGCGCCGTCTTTGGAGTAGCTGTTCACCTCCACCTTCGGCGCATTGACCGGGATCTGCCGGTAGTTGGTTCCCAGCCGTGCGCGATGCGCGTCGGCATAGGAGAAGCCGCGGGCCAGCAGCATCTTGTCCGGGCTCAACCCGGTGCCGGGCACAGTGTTGTTGGTCTCGAAAGCGGCCTGCTCGATCTCGGAGTGGTAGTCGGTGACGTTGCGGTCCAACGTCAGCTTGCCCACGTCGACCAACGGATAGTCGCTGTGCGGCCACACCTTGGTCAGATCGAACGGGTTGAACCGGTAGGTCTTGGCCTCCTCGAACGGCATGATCTGCATCTTGAGCGTCCAGCTGGGATGATCACCGCGCTCGATCGCCTCATAAAGGTCCCGCTGGTGGTAGTCGCCGTCCTCGCCGGCCAGCCGATCGGCATCCTCCTGGGTCAAAAAGTCAACGCCCTGATCGCTGATGAAGTGGTACTTCACCCAGAAGATCTCGTCGGCGGCATTGATCCAGCTGTAGGTGTGGCTGCTGTAGCCGTTCATCTGCCGCCAGCTCTTGGGGATCCCCCGATCGCCCATCAGCCACGTCACCTGATGCGCGGACTCCGGCGACAGACTCCAGTAGTCCCACTGCATGTTGTTGTCTCGCAGGTTGGTCGCGGCCATCCGCTTCTGCGATCGGATGAAGTGCTGGAACTTCAGCGGGTCGCGCATGAAGAAGACCGGCGTGTTGTTCCCGACCATGTCGAAGTTGCCCTCGGTGGTGTAGAACTTCAGCGCGAAGCCACGCGGGTCCCGCCAGGTGTCTGGGCTGCCGCGTTCGCCGGCGACAGTGGAGAACCTGGTCAATGTGTCGGTCTTGGTTCCTGGCTGGAAGACCGCCGCCCTGGTGTATTTGCTGACGTCGCCGGTCACTTCGAAGTGACCGAAAGCGCCGCCGCCCTTGGCGTGGGGTTGGCGTTCCGGGATGCGTTCCCGGTTGAACTGGGCCATCTGCTCGATCAGATAGTGATCCTGCAGCAGGATCGGACCGTCGGGACCGATCGTCAGCGACTGCTCGTCACTGGGTGCGGGGATACCTGCGTCCGTGGTGGTAAAGCGTTGCGTCATGGTGTACACGGGTACCCAAGCGCGCGAATCTCAAGCGCGGCGAAGTAGCGCTACGGGCGCGGCGCCGGCGGGGCGGGAGCCGGGCTCGGGGCACTGGTCACCGGTGGTTGAGCGGGACCGGCCGGACCACCCGGACCGAAAGCCGGACCACCGGATGGGCCGAACTGCCATCCCGGGCCACCGGGTCCGCCAAACCTCCACGGGCCGCCCCACGGCCCCCCGGGGCCCTCGTGGTTGAACATCATGCCGTGATGGTGGTCGTGGCAGGCCCCCATGACGACCATGGCACCGGCAAAGAACACGACAGACAGGATGAAGACGATGCCGGCGACGATGACCACCCACGCAGCGGCCGCGTAGAGCGCGGGCGGCTTGACCCGCGGCGGCGGAGGGGCGGCGACAGGATGCGGCACGGTTGAAGGTTCAGGTGTTTCACTCATGCCTTCATATTGCCCGGGCAGCAGTCGTCACGGCGACATTCCGGTAACAAACTTGCTGTGAATCGGCGCCGCGCGTTCGGCGGCGACAAATGGAGTTAGCCCGGCGCTCTCGGCGAGCGCCGGGCTTACTTGTTGTGGGTTTGTGGATTTGTTGGCCCGCTGGGGTTCTCCTTCTAGGGCGTCGCTGTCACGGACGGATAGACCGACAACGGAATCTGTCCGGGACCGCCGGGGCCGGTGCTCGGACGCACAGACGAAGGCGCACCCTGAGGGATTGCCGATGGTCCGCCGCCGCCCGGGCCACCGTGGCCGTGCGGATGCATCATCATCGCGTGGTCCATGTGGTGACCGTGATGGAAGCCGCCGCCATGACCNNACGATCCCGGCGACGATGGCAACCCACGCCGCGAATTGGAAGACCCTGGGGGTCCGGTGGACCACCTCGGCCGGCGGCGGAGGTGGTGGTGCTGTTGCAGTTGCAGTCTGCACTGTTGGGGTTTCAGATGTTTCACTCATGAGACGCATGATGCCTGGGTAAACAATAGTCACCGCTATGCGCAACTTAAGTACCAGCTGTGAGCTGAAAGGTGCCTCTCACCAGGGCTTGAACGGGTTGACCGCGAAC
>PLSK01000226.1 GCA_003165155.1 Mycobacterium sp.
GTGGAAGTTTCAGTCCGAGGCGCTGGCGTCACATGCCAGCCTGGGCGCCGAGACGAACACCGGCGACGCCATCCGGATCGGGCAAGAGGTTGGCGCGGCCATCGACCTGATGGAGCAGTCCTGGTGGTTCCCCGCGGTCGCCCCACTGCCGGGCGGGTCGCCGGCAGTGATGCTGGCCGAGCGGTCGCTGCCCGGCTCGCTGATCGTCGACCAAGAAGGTGAGCGCTTCACCAACGAGTCCGCCGACTACATGTCGTTCGGGCAGTGCGTCCTTGCCAGGGAACGTGCCGGCCGCCCGGTGGAAACCATATGGATCGTCTTCGATCAGCAGTACCGCAACAGTTATGTCTTTGCCGCAGAATTGTTTCCGCGGATGCCCCTGCCGCAGGCCTGGTATGAGGCCGGAATCGCCCACAAGGCCGACGACATGGGAGAGCTCGCGAACCTGATCAGTGCACCACGAGAACGGTTCCTGGACACCATCGCCAGATTTAACGACGGGGCCCGCGCCGGCGACGATCCCGATTTCCACCGCGGACAAAGCGCCTACGACCGGTACTACGGCGATCCCACCGTGACCCCGAACCCGAACCTTCGGCCGCTGACCCGGGGCCCGTTCTACGCGGTCAAGATGGTCCTCAGTGACTTGGGAACCTGTGGCGGGCTGCGTGCCGATGACCGTGCCCGGGTGCTGCGCGAAGACGGCAGCGCGATCAACGGCCTCTACGCCCTGGGTAACACCGCCGCAAACGCATTCGGAGCCACCTACCCCGGTGCCGGGGCCACCATTGCGCAAGGTTTGGTCTTCGGTTACATCGCCGCCCGGGACGCGGCCGCAGTCCGCTAGGCCTGCTCGTCCTCCTCGGCGGCCACCTGCTGCTGCTCGACCTCGTGCCAGTAACGCGGACTGGGACGAGGCACCCCGGCCGCACCTCCCGAACGGGCATACGCCTCTTCAGCCGCGTCGAGATCCTTGATCATCTGCTGGGCGAGCTCACGCTCGCTGGCGTAGTAGCGCGAGGCCCACTCCAGCGCCAGACGGGGATAGGCCCATGCATCCAGGGTTTCGGCGCCGTGCGCGTCATGCGCGGCCTGTCGCTGCATACTTTCTGCGAAGTCGACATGCTCTTGCAGTAGCTCCTTGAGCTTCGCCGCGCCGGCCAAATGTCCGAATGCAACACGCAGCAGCACACTGTGTTTCAGCATCGGCGGTTCGGCGGGGCTGTCGTTGGCCCACCTCGTCACTGCTTCGAGCCCGGCCTCGGTGATCTTGTAGAGGCGACGGCTACGCGCGCCGTTGTCGTGATCGAGGCGCGACGTGACCAACCCGAGTTTCTCGAGCTTCTTCAACTCGGCGTAAATCTGGCTGAACTGCGGGCTCCAGTAGAAGTACCGAATACTCCATTCGGTCACCTTCTTCACGTCATACCCAGAGAGCTCGTCCTCGTACGACAAGATGGCCAGGATCGCCCAACTGGTCGCGGCCAGAGAAGTCTTCGCCGCGGGATCCTGGCCGTCCATTTCAAAAGACTAACAACGCGTGCACCACGGCGACGGTGCGCCGACCGCTGGCCGGGAGGCCGAGTTGCGCAGGGCTGCGCGCATCGGACACGCTGCCAGTCACAGCCGACAGCGATGGAGACCGATGAGCGCCTCAGATATCCACGACCACGATCTGCAGGGCGTATACGAGCCCCTGGCCACCTCGGTCCGCACTCTCATCGACGTCACCATTCGCACCGAGGCAGACGCCGCCACCGTGCTCGCAGCCAGACAACTGATTGACGCGGCAAGCCGACAGCTGAGCGCGGCGCTCATGCCGGGCTCTTTCGGTCTCCGTATGGCACCCGACGGGCAAGGTAGTGCCTGGGGGAATGTCGCGATCGGCATCCGCAACCCCGTGGCACCTCCCTTGGTGGTGCACCACGAGCCAGACGGTCACGTGTGGACGGAGTTCGTGCTCGGTGCGGCCTACGAGGGCCCGGCCGGACATGTACACGGCGGCGTGTGCGCGCTCGTGCTCGATCATGTGCTCGGTGCCACCGCGCACCAACCCGGCCGGCCCGCCTACACCGGCACCTTGACCGTGCGGTACGTGCGGGGCACGCGGTTGGGGCCGCTGCGCGCTGAGGCGCGCGTCCAGCGCATCGAAGGAGTGAAAACCTTCGCCGAGGGCGAGATCAGCGATGAGCACGGAGTCACCGTGCAGGCCGAGGGTGTGTTCATCCATCCCAAGCCGCGGCCTCCGTCGGCTGATCTGCGTCCCCCTGACGCCTAGCCTAGTTTGCCGTCTTCGGCGAGAATTGCGGGTTCTCCGGTGTTTACCGCCCACATGGCATTTCGCTGCACAATTCGCCATCCTGCAGAACGCCTTTCCCAGTGGTCGGTGTATTCGCCGTTCGAGTCGAACACGGGGCCCACGAAATCGTCGATGCGCTGATGGCGTGCCTGAACGTAGGCGTGACTGATCGCGCGGTCGCCATCGACATCGACGAATACGCTGCCGATCAGATGCTGGGTTCCGCCGCAGCGGTCCAGGTGACGGCGCAACAGCGCCCGCAGTGCGGCGATACCGTGTTCAACTTGCCCTGAGCCGTAGTCGAACTGGACATCGTCGGCGAAGACCTCGGCCAATGAGTCGAACTTCTTAGCGTCTGCGATTCGAGCGAAGCGGGCAAGCGCGCGGTGTATGTCGCGCTCGTCTAGCAGCGTTTGAAGACGTGACATCGCGTTGAGTGTCGCGGACATCAGGCGTGGGCGCCGCCGTCGACCCGGATCTCGGTACCGGTGATGAACCGGCCGTCATCGGAGGCCACCATGGCGATCACCGCGGCCACCGCGCTCGGATCGCCGAGTATCTCGTTATCCCGGCCGTGAATCAGTGGGGTCTGTTTGGACCACAACCCGAGGTCGTACCCATCGGGCATCTTGTCCAGGGTGCTCATCGCCAAAGCGGTTGCCACCCCGCCGGGTTGGATGTTGACGGCGCGCAGACCCTGCTTGGAGTACTCGAGCGCCAGGGAATGGGTCATTGCCAGCACGCCACCCTTACTGGCGGCGTAGGCCACCATGTAAGGGTGTGCGAACGACGCTGCAGTGGAGGTGAAGTTCACCACGACACCACGACCGGATTCGAGTAGCGCCGGCAGTGCTTTGCGGGCCATCAGGAATGTCCCGGTCAAATTCACCGCCAGGGTGGCGTTCCAGTCGGCGAGGGTGTGTTCGTGGGTGTGCGCGCAGCGCTGGATCGCCGCCGCGTTGACCAGAACGTCCAAGCCAGCCAGTTCGTTGACGGCCGTATCGAGCGCCGCGCTTACCGCGTCCTCGGACGACACGTCTAGGACTGCAGTTGTCAGCCGCTTGCCGGTACCGGCATCGTCGGCAGCTGCCGCAGTGGCGGCCAATCCGTCGGCGGAGACGTCGTATGCCACGACGGTGCCGCCTTCGTCGAGCAGGCGGGCGACGGTGGCCGCTCCGATGCCGGATCCTGCGCCGGTCACGATGATCCTACGATCGGTGAAACGTTCCATTTTTCAACCTCTTTCGGGTCAAGCCAACTGGAATGCGCTGAGAGGGGCCTCAGCGGGATACGCGGCAGGACCACCCAGGTCGTAGGCGGCGTTGAGGGCGCCGATGAACGCCGGGTCGTGCAATGGCGCGGACGGGATATCGAGTTTGATGCCCGTCTTAGCGAGGTTGTCGACCAGCATGTCGATCGCCTTGTCGATGGTCAGATCGTCGGAGCCGTCCATGTTCTTCTTCAATTCGTCGAAGTCGGAGAACACCTCGGCCGACCAGTGCACCAAGAATCGCAGTTCGTCGGTGTGATGCCGGGCAATGACGTGATCATCGTTCTTCAGCAGCCACATATTTCGATCGTCAGGATCCCCGCCGAACACCGTGTCGAACGCCAGGCCGGCAGGCATCTGCTGCTCCAGTGGTCCGTTGGCTTCGCCTCGATGCACCATCATCTCGTTTTGGACCACCACGCCGCGGTTGTACACCGGGGGCAGCAGGCGCCGCGGCTGCTTGAGGGGCCCGTCGGGCCAGTAGGTGAATCCGCTGCCTTCGTCATGGGAGAACCAGGTGATGACCTGGGCCATCTTGATCAGGTAATCCTGGAACAGACCGGACTTACCCATGACGCTAGACAGCCACGTCGGCGCGTTCTCATGCCGCACGCCGCGGAAGCTCGGCGAATCCAGATGCCCGGGATCGCGGTTGGCGCATGGGCCGTTAATGTTGAACAACATCAACTGAGGTTTGGCATACTCGGCGTTCCAGTAGGACTTGGCCATTTCGATGAAGGTCTCGTTGTAGAAGCAGTCGTGCAGCTCCGGGTACAGCACCGCCGAATAGTTCGCGAGGTATCCGCGGAACGTCGGCGTCAGGAACAGATCCAGCGAGGGCGTGAATCCTTCAGGGAACGCTCCGCTCATGGTAGCCATCAGTTCGTCGGCCGAGGCGAAGTGCTGGGCGATGATGAGCTTCCACGGCCCCTCCCTGTGGACAACATCCAACAGTCGCTCGCGTTGGTCGTCGGTGTAGACATTGCTGACCTCGGCCGGCGGCGAGGCGGGTCGCAGCACGTCGGACAGCTCCATCCGCCGTTCATCGGTGAGCATGATGTCTCCTCTGGTCGTTCACTGGTGGGTCGATTGTGGGCTGGATCTCAGTGCTGGAAAGCCGCGTTGTCCGGTGATTGGGACGCCAACGTGGTCAAAACGGCATCGGGTGGGCGAATTTCGCCCGTAGCAGCGCGCCGATCTCGGCGATCGCCAACCGACCGCGCGCCGTCGCGTCGGCGCGCATCAAAAATCCGTGGTACATACCGGGATAGCGGGTCAGCGTGGTCTGCACACCGGCATCGCGCAATCGGGCCGCGTATCGTTCCCCCCAGTCGCGGATCGGGTCGCATGCCGCCGTCGCGACGATCGCTGGAGGCAACCCCGACAGGTCGGCGGCGTAGGCGGGCACCAGGTAGGCGTCATGCGGTGCGCCAGCCCCGCTGTCGGCCAGCTCATGCATGTAGTTGATGTCGTCAAGCGACAGCATCGGGGCGTCGGCCAGCGCGATGATCGACGGCGCGGTCATGTCGCGGTCCAGGCCCGGGTACATCAGGACCTGGGCGCAGATAGCGGGCCCGTCCTGGTCGCGCGCGGCCAGGGCCACCGCGGCCGCCAGGGAGCCGCCGGCGCTGTCGCCGGCCACCGCGAGTCGCGCTGAGTCGATACCCAGCGTCTCGGCATTGTCGGCCACCCACGTCGTGGCGGCGTAGGCGTCGTCGAACTGTGCGGGTGCTGGATTCTCCGGTGCCAGCCGGTAATCGACCGACATCACGGTCGCATCGCTGGCCGCGGCCAGCATCCTGGCCAGTGGTTCGAAGGAATGGTTGGAGCCTAAAACCATTCCGCCGCCGTGGAAATACAGCACGCCTGCCTTGGTGGCGGCGCTCGCGGGTCGATAGAGGCGAACGGGGATCGGGCCGGCCGGACCGGGCGCCACGTGGTCTTCGACGGCAGCCATGGTGGGCATGTTGTCGGGTAGGGGAGCAGACTCGAGGCCGTCGCGGACGGCGGCCAGGCCGCGCTGGCGCATCGGTGCGAGGACGCCGAAGGCGGCGGCCCGGGCGGCGGCGTCGGGGTCCAGTGCGGGTCGCATGATTGTCACTGTGCTGCGGGATCGAATCGGCGTTGTGTCCGTAACGTCGGAGCCCGTTGACTGGCAAGCACATTGGCGCGTTCTGTCATCGCCGCCCCGACATATTCGGGTTGGGTGAGCAGGTAGAACCGGCCTTCGGCGGCCTGGTCGAAGACCACCCGTGCTGCCGCGACAGGGTCCATCGCCTCGGCTTTGATGTCGAGCATCGCCGAGCGCTGGGATTCCGCCGCCGCTACGTCGCCGCCGTCTCCATCGACGCCACCGGCGGATTCGAAGATGTTGGAGACCACCGCGCCCGGCAACACGGCCTGCACGTGGATGTGGTCGTGCCCGGCGTGGGCCACCTCGAGCGCAAGGCATTCGGTCAGCGCCAGCACGGCGTGTTTGCTCATGATGTAGGGCGCCTGCAGGGGAACGACGGCGACGCCGCCAATCGAGGAGAGGTTCCACACCCACGTCGGGATGCCCGCCTCGATCATTCTGGGCAGAAACGCGCGAATCCCGTGGAAGACGCCGCTGACGTTGACGTCGACGACCCGGTTCCAGTTTTCCACCGGGGTGTCCCATAGGTACCCGAACTGCTCGACCCCGGCGTTGTTGACCAGCAGTCGCACCGGACCGACGTCGCCGTAGGTGCGCTCGGCCAAAGCGGCGACGGCGTCGGGATCGCGCACGTCGCACACTGTCGGCAGGGCGCTACCACCCGCTGCGGTGAGCTCCTCGGCCAGCGTGTCTGCCGCTGCGCCGTCGATGTCGGCGAGCACCACCGTCATGCCCAATGCGCTGGCGTGACGGGCCAGCCCGGCACCAATGCCTGCGCCGGCGCCGGTGATGACGGCGACCCCGCCACCAAAGATGTCCCGTGCCGACATCGGGTTTTAGGAGCTCGCCGCGGAGGCGGCGGCTTTAGCGCTGTGCTCGGCGAACGGGATCGAATCCTCGGCGTCCAGGACGACTTTCAACGAGGTGAACACCAGCCCGTCGGGCCCGCGGCGGATGCCGGCGTCGACCACACCGCTGGACACGTCGAAGGGCACCGAATTGGTGATCTGGTTGACATAGAGGTAGAAGCGCACCGTGGTGACATCGCCGTCGGTGCCGGTGCGGAAAATATTGGTGGCGTGGTGGCGCAGCGGGTAGGGGTTCTCGTTGCGGTGCGCGATCATCCATTCGAGGGTCTGGGCGCCGCCGTGCAGTTCGGCGGCGAGCAGATTTTCGAAGGGGCAGTTGCCGGACTCCGACCGGCTGACGTATTCGATCTCGTCACCAAAACGGGCGCCCAGTTCGTGGAAATGGCCCTGGTCGTAGTGGTACCAGAACCCGGCGATGAATTCCTGGACCTCCGACAGCGTGATCTCGTTGCTCATGGCAGCGAGTCAACTCGACTGTGTCGCCGGTTACATCGGTGTTGTCCGATCAGTGGAACATTCGTCAGCCGGTGACCACACCCCACAGTCCGGCCGCACCCGCTTGCAGCGCCGCGTCGGTCACCTGGTCGTCCCAGTGCGCAACCGACCCGAACTCTGAACGCCAGGCCAGCGCGGGCCGGGTGAACTCGTGTAGCCGGTGTTCGCGGGTGGTGCCGATGGCGCCGTGGACTTGGTGGGCGTTGCGGACGACCACCGAGGCTGCATGTCCCGCGCATGATCGCGCCACCGCGACCAGGAAATCAAGGCGGTCCGTCGACCAGTCGCTGTTGATCGCCGCGGTGAGCGCGGCCTCGGTCGCCGACCGAGCGAGCGCGGCCTCAGCGGCGATGTCCGAGATCAGATTTTGAATCGTCTGGAATTTCGCTAGCGGACGACCGAACTGGATGCGCGACGTGGTGTGCTCGATCGAAAGCGCGACGATCCGGTCCAGTGCGGCACATACCTGGATCGCCCGCACCAGAGCCGACTTGAGCCTTAGCTCGGCGACCAGCGCAGCGGTCACGGGCACCCCCGGCAAGGTGCTGACGTCGGCGATCACCGTGTCACGGGGTTCGCCGATCATGTTGGTGCCGCGCGTGATCTCGACAGCACTGACCTCTACGTCGGCCACCCGGTACTTGTCCGCGGTGTGCCACACGACCACGATCCGTTCGGCGCCGTCTGCCCAGGGCACCGCTGTGGCGACCCCTTGACCGTCGAGCAGAGACACCGTACGCACCGCCGCGTTGCACGGTACCCCGGTGGCATCAAGCAGCCAGCACGCCAACAGATCATGCTCGGCTAACGGAATCCGCACGCCGTGACGCACGGCGGCGGACAGCAGTTCGGCGGCCTCGGACCACCCGGCTCCGCTGCCACCGCCGGACTCCGCACCGGTCAGGCGCACCAAACCGAGGTCGTCGAGCGCTCGCCACAGCGTGGGGTCACGGTCGATGATGCCGGCGGCCGGCGGATGGGTGTCGCGGTAGTCGGCGAAGACCGCGTTCATCATGTCGACCACGGCCGTGTCGACGCCGATTGCGGTGAGCTCCGTGGCGCTCATCGCATCCCCAATCCGCGGGCGATTACTCCGCGCAACACTTCGTTGGTCCCGCCTCGCAGGGTGAAACCCGGACGCTGATCCACCGCGGCCGAGACCAGCTCGACGAATGCGAGATCGGAGCCGACGCCGTCGGCATGCAAGTCCGCGAAGTCGGCGATGTCGCCCTCGGTGGTGGTGCCGAGCACCTTGACCACCGCGGCGGGCACGTCGGCGGGATCGTGGCGCTGCAGCGCTCCGGCCACCGCACTCGACATCTGGTGCAGGCCCGCGATCCGGGCCACCAGCCGGCCCAGGTCGTTGCTTCGGGCCACGCGGTGGGAGGCCATCTGCTCGGCGGTGGCCGCGAGCAGCATGAAGGTGGACAGGAACCGCTCGGGTCCGCTGCGCTCGAAGGCGAGTTCGGAGGTCACTTGCTGCCATCCCGCCCCGATCTGGCCGAACACCATGGCGTCGGGCACGTACACGTCCTCGAGGATCACTTCGTTGAAGTGGTGGGCGCCGTTCATCGAGATGATGGGGCGGATCTCGACGCCCGGACCGCGCAGTTCCACGATGAACTGGCTCAGGCCGGCGTGACGGTGCGCGGGGTCGATCGGCGCGGTGCGGGCGAGCACGATGAACGCGTGCGCACGGTGGGCGCCGGAGGTCCAGACCTTCGTGCCCGTGAGCGACCAGCCCCCGTCGACCCGCGCCGCGCCGGTGCGCACACTGGCCAGATCGGACCCGGAGTCCGGCTCGCTCATGCCGATTCCGAAGAAGCACTCGCCGGCCACGATGCGCGGCAGGAAATGTGACTTCTGGTCGTCGGTTCCGTATTTCAGTAGCGACGGCACGATCTGCCGGTCGGCTATCCAATGCGCCGCGACGGGCGCACCGGCAGCCAGCAGTTCCTCGGTGACAACGAATCGTTCCAGGAACGAACGTCCATGTCCGCCATACTCTGTCGGCACCGTCATGCCCAGCCATCCGCGGGCGGCCAGCGCGGCGGTGAAGGCCTCGTCCCAGCCAGACAGCCAGGCGTCCACCGAAGGGGTGAACGCACCGGCCCCGAGCTGCTCGGCGAGGAAGGAGCGGACCTCGGCGCGCAGGCCATCGGTGCTCGACGGATCGGTGGTTGCCGGCGGGACGAGTCTCGGCAGCGACTGGGGAGCCGTCACCGGGTCCGCCACTTTGCGATGCGCTGCTCGTGCTCGTCATCGTGATGCGCGAGGGGCTGCATGGCCGCGGCCATGCCCAGTGTCGATTCCAGCGATCCGGTCCGGGACTCCTGCAGCAGGCGTTTGGCCATCCGCAGTACGTGCGCGGGGTTCTTGGTGATGCGCTCAGCCAGCGCATGGGCTTGGCTCAGCAGTTCGTCGTGCGGTACGACACGGCTGACCATGCCCCATGCGAGCGCGGTCGCCGCGTCGATGCGATCGCCGGTGAACGTCATCTCGGCGGCCCGTTCTTGGCCGATGGCGCGCGGCAGGAACCAGGTGCCGCCGTCACCAGGGATGAGACCCACTTGCACGAAGCTCTCGGCGAACGACGCACGTTCCGAGGCGATCCGGATGTCGCACATCATCACCAGATCGCAGCCGGCGCCTATGGCCGGCCCGTTTACCGCGGCGATCAACGGCACCTCGAAGCGTGCCAATGCCCGCGGGATCCGCTGGATTCCGTCGATGTAGGCACGCCGCTGGTCGAGCGCGTCGAGACCGAACATGCCCTCGCGATCGGCCATGTCCTTGACGTTGCCGCCGGCGGAGAAGATCTTGCCGGCTCCCGTAAGGATGACGGCGCACACGCCGTTGTCGCCGTTGGCGGTGTCGACGGCGGCTTCGAAGGCGGCGATGAACTCGGTATCGGTAATCGCGTTGCCCACCTCCGGCAGGGTGATGGTCCAGACCTGCGTCGGTCCGCAGGTGGCGACATCAAGGGGACCGGTCACGCTCGCTCCGGTAGTTGGAGGGACTTGGTCTGCAGGTACTCCTCGAAGCCCGCACGGCCGAGTTCACGGCCGATGCCGGACTTTTTGTAGCCGCCGAATGGGGCGACCGGGTTGTACGTGCCGCCATTGATGTCGAGTTGACCGGTCTGCACACCGCGGGCGAACGCGATGGCGTGGTCGACGTCTTGCGCCCACACGGCGCCGGACAGACCATACGGGGTGCCGTTGGCGATACGCAGCGCGTCGTCCTCGTCGCTGAACGGGATGACCGCGAGGACCGGACCGAAAACCTCTTCCTGGCCCAGCTCCGAGTCCGGGTCGACGTCGGCGAACACCGTCGGTGCGACGTAGTAGCCCACATCGCGAATCTTCTCGGCGCCGCCGGTCAGCAGCCGCGCGCCGTCACGTTGGGCCCGCTCGATGAAGCCGCGCACCGTCTGGTACTGCGACGCTGAGGCTGACGGCCCGATCCGGGTGCCCGGATCCCACGGGTCCCCGACGGTGTAGCGCGCGACTGCTGCCTCGACCAGTTCCAACGCCTCGCCGTATCGGGAGGCCGGGACCAGCATGCGGGTCCACGCCATGCAGGTCTGGCCGCCGTTGAGGAAGGCGTTGCCGACGCCGACCTTGACCGCGGTCGCCAGGTCGGCGCCCTCCAGGATGACGTTGGCCGACTTGCCGCCGAGTTCCAACGCCACCTTCTTCACCGAGCGCCCGGCGAGCTCCGCGACCCGCGCCCCGACGCCGGTAGAGCCGGTGAAGGAGACCAGGTCGACGTCGGGGTGCTCGGCGATCCGCTCGCCGATCACCGCGCCGGGGCCGGACACCAGGTTCACCACTCCTGCGGGCAGGCCGGCGTGCTCGACGGCTTCGACGAACTCGAACACCGACAGCGGTGCCTCGTTGCTCGGCTTGAGCACTACGGTGCAGCCCGCCGCGATTGCCGGTAACACCTTGGCGATGACCTGGTACAGCGGGTAGTTCCACGGGGTGATCGCGCCGACCACACCGTATGGTTCCCGCACAACTAGCGAATTGCCCACGCGCTCTTCGAATTCGAAGGAGTCCAGCACGGCTGCGAAGCCGCGGGCCACCGCGAGCGGGACCTGGGTCTGCACACTCTGGGCGATCCGCACCGGCGCGCCCATTTCGGCGGTGATCGTCTCGGCGATGTCCGGCAGGCGTTTCTCCATGGCCGTAATCACCGCCGCGACGCGTTCGCGGCGCTCAGCGACACTGATCAGCGGATCGAATGCGCGCCGTGCGGCAGCCACCGCCGCGTCGACATCGGCGCCCGAGCCGTTGGGCACGGATCCGATCGGCTGCTCAGTGGACGGGTCGATCACCTCGATGGCGCCAGTGCCGTCGGGTATTACCCAGTGTCCGTCGATGAACAGCGTGGTGCGGGTGTAGTTGTGCATGGTGTCGCCTCTTCGGGGTATGTGGGTTTTCAGGGCACGATGCTGGCGCGCACGTCGTGCTTGGCTTCGGCAGCGGCAAAGGCTTCGTTGATGTCATCGAGCGAATAGGAGGCTGCGGCAAGGCGGTCGAAGGGAAGCGTGTCTTGTTGCTGCGCAAGGAACGTCAGCGCCTGCGACAGCACGGCGGGATCGTACAGCGAGACGCCGACCATCGTTTTGTTGCCGAACACGAACCGGGACGGATCGAATTCGAAGGTCTTGCCGATATTGATGTTGCCGATCTCGACGTAGCGGCCGAACTGGCCCAGCATCTGCAGACCCTCGTCGATGGCCGATGGGTGGCCAACTACCTCGACCACGACGTCGGCGCCCTGACCGTCGGTGAGTTTGCGCACCGCCTTGGCCCGGTCCTTGGCGGTGGGCACGCCGTTGATATCGATTACCGCGTCGGCGCCGAACGCGGTGGCCAGTTCTAGCCGTTCGGGTACCCCGTCGACCGCGATGACCCGCGCTGCCCCCCGCGCCTTGGCCACCGCCACCGCATACAGGCCCAGTGCGCCCGCACCCTGTACCACGACGAATTCACCGAGTTGCTGGTCGACGCGTTCGAGACCGTACATGACCTGCGACAGTGCGCAGTTCGCGCCGGCTGCCACCGCGTCCGAGACGGCGTCGGGCACGGTGTAGACCACCGCGCCGGCAGGCAGCAGGAAGTAGTCGCCGTAACCGCCAACGAAGTAGGGGGGCTCGTCGGCGCGGCCAAGCATCGCCATTGTGAGGTTCAGGCACGCGTTGCGCCGGCCGGCCAGGCAGTTGCGGCAGGTGTGGCAGCAGAAGAAGTAGGGGAACACCACGCGGGTGCCGACGGCCAGCGGCGCACCGTTGGAGTCCGCGGTGACACCGTCGCCCAGCGCTTCGATGGTGCCGACCATCTCGTGCCCCAGCACGGTGGGCAGCTGACCGCCCAGGCCGCGGGTGGCGAATGTGCCATGCCAGGCGTGCACGTCTGAACCGCAGATATTGGCCCGGGTGACCCGGATCAGGATCTGACCGGGCGCCACCTCGGGCAGGNNAGGCTGAAACGCTCCCGCAGCGTCCTTTTGAGCAGCTTGCCGCTCGGGTTCTTTGGCAGGGCATCAACGAAGAACACGTGTTTGGGTGTCTTGAAACCGGCCAGGTGCTCCCGGCAGTGGGCCAGGATGTCGGCCTCGATGAGGCGCACCCCGTCGCGGGGGACCACAGCGGCCACGACGGCTTCCACCCACACCGGGTGGGCCAGCCCGAATACCGCGACCTCCTGCACCCCGGCGTGCCGGTACAGCACTTCCTCGACTTCGCGGCTGGCAACGTTTTCGCCGCCGGTTTTGATCATGT
Organism: Mycobacterium sp.; assembly: GCA_003165155.1. GTDB lineage: Bacteria > Actinomycetota > Actinomycetes > Mycobacteriales > Mycobacteriaceae > Mycobacterium. Next base: position 12,859 of record PLSK01000226.1, read on the forward strand.
CCTTTTTGCGGTCCACGACGTGCAGCAGACCGTGCTCGTCGTAGCAGCCGAGGTCCCCGGAGTGAAACCAGCCGCCGGCGAACGCCTCGGCGGTCTTGGCGGGGTCATCGAGGTAGCCGAGCATTAAATGCGGGCTGCGGTGGGCGATCTCGCCGACGGTACCGACCGGAACCGGGGTGTCGGTGTCGTCGAGAATCGTGGTCTCGACGTTGAGCACCGGGCGTCCGGCTGCCCCCGCGTGTGTGTCCTGCTCGTCGGGACCGAGCGCCGAGGCCAGCGGCGCCATCTCGGTCTGGCCGTAGAAATTCCACAGCCTCAGATGGGGCAGCCGGTCGCGGATCTCGCTGAGGATCTCGGTGGGCATCGCTGAGGCGCCGTAGTAGCCCTTGCGCAGACTGGACAGGTCGACGTCGTCGAAGATGGGGCAGCGCAGCAGGCTGATCCACACTGTCGGCGGGGCGAAGTAGCTGGTGACGCCGTACCGTTCGATGGTGCGCAGTACCAGTTCGGGGTCCGGACGCGGCACGATGATGCTGGTCGCGCCGAGATAAATGTCGGTGGCCAGGAAGTTGTCCAGCTGTGCGCAGTGGTACAGCGGCAGTGAGTGGATCTCGACGTCGTCGCCGGACATCGCGCCGGCCACGATGGTGCTGACGTACTGCCACATCAGGCTGCGACTGCTGTGCATGACCCCCTTGGGGCGCGATTCGGTGCCACTGGTGTACATCAGTCGCAACAGCTGGTCGTCGTCGATTTCCGGGCACGGCGCGTCGGTACCGGTCGTCAACCACTGGGCGAAGTCGTCCCAGCCGACGGGTGTGGTGCGCCCTGCCGGCGCCAACGCGGCCTTTGTCGTGACCGCGCCGCCCAGCCGCATCGCGTGCTCGGCTACCGCCGTTAGATCGGCCTCGACGACAAACCCGCTGGCGTTGCTGTGGCCCAGGATGTAGGCGATCTCCTCGGCGGTGAGCATGAAGTTGATCGGGACCAGGACCACCCCGGCGCGCGCCGTGGCGAACGCGAGCACGGCGTACTGCCAGCAGTTGTGCGCCAACAGCGCGATCCGATCTCCGGGCCGGAAGCCGTTGTCGCACAAGGCGGCTGCAGCCTGGTTCACGAGATGGTCGAACTCGGCGAAGGTCAGCACGACATCGCCGTCGATGATCGCGATCTTGTCCGGCTGCCGGCGGGCCGACCGGCGGGGAATATCGCCGAGGGTATGAGTGCGTGCCCGTGTGATCAGCGCGTCCAAGTCGGTGCTCACCATGGCGCATAGACCTGGGCGCAGGCCGGGGCGACGTCGGCCCGCACCCTCATCGGCGACACCCACAGCGCAGTGGCTGCGGCACCGGCCGCGCATCGATCGACTGGGCGGCTATGCCCGCCGTATTGCACGCGTTGCATGTGCCGAAGGGTAAGCGCGTCGCGGCCTGCGGTCGGCTTGTCTCCCACTGAGTAGACAATGCGATGCCCGAGCCGCCGATGCACTCCGATACTGACTACTATGACCACCGCTTCAGCGCCCGAGGCCGCCCTGACCGNNTCAGTCATCGACAGGTTTGGGTCCAAGATCTCGCATGTTCCCGATCCGCCCGAGCGGGCCGGGGTCACCGACTCGGAGACCGTCACGCAATTGGCAACCGCCGTGATCGAGGCGCTAGGCACGCCGCGCCCTGCTGACGCGATTGCTGCCGAGGATCCGGAGTTCTTCGCCCGGCTGCTGCCGCTGGCTCTGGGCTCCGAGGTCGACGACGAGCAGGTGCCACTTCTCTTGGAGCAAGGCGGTTTCCAGCTGTCCCGGCCCACGCTGCCGCGCACGGTGCCGATTCCGGACACGACCAACGTGGCCATCATCGGAGCGGGTATCGCCGGCATCAACGCCGCGCTGGCGGCCGCCGACGAAGGTGTCTCCTACGAAATCTTCGACCGCAACGACGAGGTCGGTGGCACCTGGCTGACCACGTACTACCCCGGGATAGGCGTAGACACCCCGTCGGCGTACTACTCGCTTTCTCGCGAGTTGAACCCCGACTGGAGCAGCTACTACCCGGAGGGCGCGGAGTACCAGGCCTACCTGGTGTCGTTGGTAGACAAGCACGGCCTACGCGAGCACACTCGGTTCGGCACCGAGGTCGAGGCCCTCTGGTGGGACGAGGAACGCAAACAGTGGCAGATCCACTCGGTGAGCGCCGACGGCGCCCGTGATATCAGCTACGCCCGAGTCGTCATCACCGCGGCCGGCTACCTCAACCGGCCGCGCTGGCCGGAGTTTCCGGGCCGGGAAACCTTCGAGGGCACCAGTATCCACTCCGCGCTGTGGGATCCATCGCTGGATCTCACCGGCAAGCGGGTCGCGATCATCGGGGCAGGATGTACCGCCGTGCAGATCGTCGACGCCTGCGTCGACCAGGTCGAGCACCTTACGGTGTTCCAGCGGCAGCCCCATTGGGTCGCACCGCGCAAACGGCTCACCGACGATGTTCCCCCACACCGCCGCTACCTGGGCCGCCATCTGCCGTACTACGCCAACTGGCACCGGCTGAAGTCGTACTGGGGCACTGCAGACAACAACTATCCGATCATTCTGCAGGACCCGGAATGGGCGAAGGACCATCTGTCGATCTCACCGGCCAACGATGTATTGCTGCAGATTTGCCAGGACTACATCGAGCAGACATTCGGTGCTGGAACGGAATTAGCGAAGAAGGTGACGCCGGACTTCGCGCCGTATGGTAAGCGGATCATCCGCGATCCGGGCGGTTACTACGCGGCATTGACCCGCGAGCACGTCGATGTCGAGGCCAGCGAGCCGGCCGAGGTGAACGCGATGGGCATTGTCACTCAAGACGGTCGGCAGATCGACCTCGACGTCATCATCTACGCCACCGGCTATCACCTCGACTTTCTGTCCACGGTGGATATCCGCGGCCGGAATGGCAGGAAGCTGGCGGATGAATGGGGCGACAGCCCGCGCGCCTACCGCGGCGGAACGGTGCCCGGGTTCCCGAACCTGTTCATCACCTCCGCGCCGAACTACAGCCCCGGACACGGCGCGGGAGCCAACTTCTCGATGGAAGTGCTGGCGCATTACATCATCGAGTGCCTGCAGTTGATGGCGCTGCGTGGCGCGACCACTATCGAGGTCACCGAAAAGGCCTACCAGCACTACGTGGCGGCGATCGACGACGCGATGAGTCGCACGGTGTGGTGTCACACGCCCAACGCGCACACCTATTACCGCTCCGGTTCCGGCCGTGTCGTGGTCGCCACCCCGTTTCGCCTCGTTGACCTTTGGCATGAGCACCGGGCTCCTATCGAAGACGACTTCCTACTGCGATGACCCAAAAGCTGGCCGGCAGAATAGCGTTGGTGACCGGCAGTAGTCGTGGCATCGGCCGGGCCGTTGCCCAGCGGTTGGCCGCCGAGGGCGCCACCGTCGTGGTCACTGCGCGGTCCTACGCGCCGACGCTGTCGATCCGCGGCGGCGACGGTACCGCGCTGCCCGGCACCATCGGCGAGACGGTCGAACTGATCGAGAAGGCCGGCGGCTCGGCGATCGGTGTCGCCGCCGACCTGGAGGACGCTCAGCAGCGTGACAGCCTCGTCGCCGAGGTTCTTGATCGAACCGGCCGGATCGACATCCTGGTCAACAATGCCGGCTTCGCCGACTACTCGGTGATCGAGCAGATGAGTATCGAAACGTTTGACCGCACGCTCGAGCACTACCTGCGCACGCCGTTCGTGCTGACTCGCGCGGCGATCCCGCACATGAGGAAGCAAGGGGCGGGCTGGATCGTCAACATCGGATCGGTCACCGGGCTGGCGCCGGTGCGTCCCTACCGTGACTACAACAAGTCTTCAGGGGACGTCGTCTACGCGTCGGCCAAGGCGGCATTGCACCGGTTCACCCAGGGAGTGGCCGCCGAGGTGCTGGATGCCAACATCGCGGTGAACTGCGTGGGTCCATCCACGGCGATCCGCACCCCGGGTGCAGCGCAACTGATTCCGGACGCCTTCCCGACCGAGCCGGTGGAGTATCTGGCCGAAACCGTGCTGGCGATGTGCCATCTTCCTGCCGCGCAGCGGACCGGTCTGGTGGCGTTCAGCCTGCATTACCCTTGGTCGCTACAGCTTCCGGTGCACACGCTCGACGGCCGCGAGGTGCTGCCGCCGCTGGAGCCGCCGGTGACGGCCAATCCCAACATCATTCCCGCCGGTCTGTGATCGCTGCGCCGCCGTCAGCCCATCACTGACGTGTCTACTGCGCAAAAGCTGTGGCACACCCGGTCGCGGACAATGTAGTCCGGGCATTCGGGGTCGAACCAGCGGTCGACGTATGCCCAGTGGATCGGGTGCATCAAGTACGGGCCGGTCAGACCTTCCAGGTCGGTGAACCGCTGCGAGAACACGTGCGTCCATGCAGAGGTGCCGGTGGCGGTCTCGACGCGGCTGAGCTGCCACGCGGTGATGCTGCGGACATAGCGAGGCATGGCGGCAAGGTCGGCCTCGAAGTGTGCGACGACGTCGTCTGCGGTGTCGGGAGCCACCCGCAGGAACAGTGCGCGATACACGGACCCAGCTGGCTTGTCGGGACCAATGGGGTGACCGCGGTAGCTTGCGCTGTCCACATGGCTGACCGCCGGTGTCGACAGGACCGCCTCGACGCGGGCTTGCACGCCGGACCACTTGTCGTCGTCGGCGAACTGTAGGTGCATCAGGATGTCGCCGCCATTGCGCACACCGGGAAGGGTGGGCTCGACCAGGGCGTCCGGCACGTCGCGCACGGCCTCGCGCAGCGCGGCGAGTATGGGTTCACGCTGGTAGGTGTGGATGAGCGTGGTGACGTTAAACATCGCACAACGCGTCGACGTCGTCGGCCGCGGCGGCCACGGTGCGGGTGCGCTGTTCGATCAGTGGGGCCACGCCGGCCCACCACGGGCCCAGGGCGGGGTCCGGCCGGCCCTGCCAGGTCATTTCCCACCACGCCTGCGGGCTGGGCAGCGACCAGGTGATGGTGATGATGTTGGGCTGGTCGTCGAACCAGATCGGTGGGCTGACCAAGACGTCGCACAGGGTCATGCCGCGCTGGCGGGCACCGGGGGCATATTCGGCGAGATAGGTGTCGACGAACTTTCGGGCGCAGCCGGGATGGGTGACCACGCGGTCGATGACGTACACCTCGCCGGACATAGGCCGAGGGTAGGACGCTCGCAGCGGTGATAGTGCCCGCGTCCCGCCCATCGGGAAGGCGTAATTGACCCGCCGGGTCCCAAGCACGACGGTGGGCAGATGACTGCTGCCGCGACGCTTGACCCGTTGAGTCCCGCGCAGCTGGGGCCGGTGACGCTGCGCAACCGGGTGATCAAGGCCGCGACCTCGGAGGGCCGCTCACCGCACGGCTTGGTTACCGACGACTTGATCGACTTCCACGTGCGGTACGCGCGCGGCGGCGTCGGGATGACCACCGTGGCGTACTGCTGTGTCGCCTCCGAGGCGGCCAGCGCTCCGGGTCAGATCGTGATGAGCCGTGCAGCACTGCCGGGATTGCAACGGCTGACCGACGCGGTGCACGCCGCGGGCGCGGCGATCTCCGCGCAGCTGGGTCACGCCGGGGTGGTGGCGCACAAACGGCTCACCGGTGTCACCCCGGTGGCCCCGAGCAGGTTCGTCAACCCGGCGTCCATGGCGTACTGCCGCGAGATCACCCGAGACGAGATCGTCGTGGTGATTGACCAGTTCGGCGCGGCCGCCGAGGTCGCGATCGACGCCGGATTCGATGCCGTCGAGTTGCATTTCGGGCATCTGTATCTGCCGAGCTCGTTTCTGAGCCCGCTGATCAACCGTCGCAAGGATGAATACGGCGGCGATATCGACAACCGCTCGCGGTTGGTGCGTGAGATCGCGCAGCGGGTCCGCGACGTGGTGGGAGATCGCATCGCGGTCATCGCCAAGCTGGACATGGACGACGGTGTGCCGGGCAGCATCTGGATCGACGAGGCCCTGCGCAGCGCGCAACTGCTGGACGCAGACGCGACCCTGGATGCGCTCGAGTTGACTCAGGGCTCTTCGGTGTTCAAACCCATGTACCTGTTCCGCGGCGATGTCCCGGTTAAGGAGTTCGCGACAGTGATGCCGGCAGCTATGCGGCTCCCGTTGCGGGTGGTGGGCAAGTGGGCGATGGGCGATTACCCATACGAGGACCTGTACATGCTGCCCGCGGCGCGTCAGTTCGTCCCCGTGATGCGCAACACCAAGCTGATCCTGCTCGGCGGCATCACCAACCGCGAGCATCTCGACACGGGTATGCGGGAGGGCTTCGGCTTCATGGCGATGGGTCGGGCTTTGCTACGCGAACCCGGCCTGGTCAACGCGATGCACTCCGACCCCGCCGTGCGCAGCCGGTGCACGCACAACAACAAGTGCATGGTCACGGTGTTCGGACGTACCCACTGCGTGCTGGATCCCGAGCAGCGCTACGGGCCGGTCACTGCGTTGGGGGTAGCGAAACCAGCTGTGCCACTTCGCGGCTGATGTCGGCGCGGGCGCGCTGCGCCAGATCCAGCATGGGCATCGTGAGGAACCCGTGCACCCCGCCCTGATACGACAACCGCGTCACCGACACGCCGGCCGTCTCGAGCGCGTCGGCATATGCCACACCCTCGTCGCGAAGTGGATCGTGGCCTGCGATGACCACGACCGCCGGCGGCAGCCCGTGCAGGTCGGCGCCCAGCGGTGAGGCATACGGGTGGCTGCGCTCGGCGACCGTGGGCACGTACTGATCCCAATACCACTGCAGCGCGGGTTTCGGGTTGTAGTAGCCGCGGCCGAACGCGCGGTAGGACTCGGTGTCGAAGTCAGCGGCGATGACCGGGTAGAGCAGCAACTGCCCGGCCAGCTCCGGCCCACCGCGGTCCCGGGTCATCAGCGCGGTCACTGCAGCCAGGTTGCCCCCGGCGCTGTCGCCGCCGACCACGATGCGCCCCGCATCGATCCCCAAGGCGTCCGCATTGTCGTTGATCCATCGCACGGCCGCGTAGAGGTCGTCGGCGGCGGCGGGCCACGGGTGCTCCGGGGCCAGCCGGTAGTCGACCGAAACCATCACGGCACCAATGCGATTCGCCAGGTTTCGGCACAGGCCGTCGTGGCTGTCCAGATCGCAGAACACGAACCCGCCGCCGTGGGCGTACACCACGACCGGCAGCGCGGCGGCATCGGTCACCGGGCGGTAGATCCTGACCGCGATGTCACCGCCCGGGCCGGGAATCGACGTGTCGCTGACGGCGCCCACCGGCTCGGGGTCGGCCGCGGGTACGAACCGGGACCGGATCGTGGCGCGGGCCTGCGCGCCGGTCATGGTGTGCACCGGCGGGAAACCGGCGTCCAACGCGCCGATCAGGCCGGCAATCTGGGGGTCCAGGCTCACGCGTACTGCGCGGCCGGGAGAGGCCGCAGTGGGCGCGCCTGCTGCAGCGTCGGCGCCACGCGTTGCGGGCCGTCCTCGATGTCGCGCCAAATTCCCATCGCGGTCATCCGCACCGGTGCGGCCAGCCGCTGATCGAACATCATCCTGTTCATGGGCCCGCACACCGACACCGCCGCGACCGCGTCGCCGGGCTCACCGATGGGGGCCGCGACACACCCGAAGCCGGGCAGCGATTCTTCGCGGTCGAACGCCACACCGTGGGCGCGTACCTTGGCCAGTTCCATGGCCAGCTGGGTGGGCGAGGTGATCGAGAAGCGGGTTTTGCGGGCGTTCAGGTCGACGGTCTCGGGATCCTGGCCGTAGGCCAGGATCGCCTTTCCGACGGCCGCGCAGTGCGCCGGTTGCCGGCCACCCACGCGGGTCGGGATGGCCGCGGCCATCCGATCGCCGATCTTGTCGAGGTAGACCACGTCGGTGCCGTCGAGAACGGCGAGGTGAACCACCAGTCCAGTGGCGCGGTGCAATTCGTGCAGCAGCGGGGTCGCCGCCTTGTGGAGGCGGTCCTGGTGCACGGCCAGCGAACCGAGTTCGACCAGGCGCATGCCCAGTTCGTAGTCACGGCCGATTCGGCGCAGCCAGCGCAGCTGAACCAGCCGGTCGAGCATGCGGTGTGCCGACGACCGCGGCAACCCGGTGCGTCGTACCACCTGGGCCAGCGTCAGCCGGCCGGGACCGTCGAAGGAGTCGAGCACCAGGGAGACGCGGTCGATGACGGCGCTGGGGGTGGTGGCTTCGACGGGCAACGTTGACGTCATGGGATCCTCCGCAACTGTGTGACACAGGCTATATATACCTAGTTGTAATATACCTTTTTGTACCATATCGGAGTGGCCGGTGTCGCATAGCTCCGAAAAATTTGCCGCCCGGCACAGTCCTTGTGGCGGGCGGCAAATGCGATGGTGTCTGGTCAGCCCTTGGCGGCGCGCCCGCCGGCGCGACGGCCATAGAAGCTGCCGTCACCGAGTGAGACGCCGCTGGCGTATCCCCAGGCGGCCAGGCCGGCAGTGGAGCGGCCCGCGGCATAAAGACCGGGGATGGGCTGCCCGCTGACGTGCAGGACTTCGCCGTCCAGCGTGGTCTGCAGACCACCGAGGGTGAACCCCCCGGTGCTCTCGCGCAGATCGATGGCCCCGACCGGAGAGCCGACGGGCTTGAGCCATTGCCGCTTCTTGTGCAGCAACGGGTCCTCGCCGCGCCCGGCCGCCTCGTTGTAAGCGGCGACGGTGGCTTGCAGGCAGCCCGGCGCCAGACCCATCTCCTGTTCGAGGTCGGCCACCGAGTCACACACCCAGGTGGGCGGGCGCATCATCAGCTGCGGCGACGGTGCTGCCATGGCTTCCTCTTGGGAGTCGCCGTCGATGATCAGGTACGCCGTGTTGTCCTGGTGATACAGCGTCAGCTGCCCGATCCGTCCCGGGTAGGTGTCTTCGGCGACGAAGCGTTGGCCGCGGCCGTTGACCAGGATCCCGCGCACCAGCTGCTGGGGATCGACGAATATCGCCACCTCGGTGGCGTCCATGTGGGCGAGATCGGCGCCGAGGGCTTGGGCCATCCTGATGGCCTGCCCGTCGTGCTGTTCGATCGAGGCCGCCGGACGTCCGGCGATCCGCGGCGCGTACTGCGCCACCATGGCGTCGTTGTAGGCGAAGCTGCCGGTCGCGAGCACCACACCGCGTCGCGCCCGGATGTTGATATCAGTGCCGTAGCGCCGTGCCTGTATTCCGGCGACGCGGCCGTCGGACTCGACGATGAGGCGCTGCACCCGGACGTCGTAGAGCGCCCGCGCACCGGCCGCGGTGGCGGTTTCCACTAACGGCTTCATCAACATATAGCCGGCGCTGGCCTCGCCTTGCTTCTTGTTCGACATCTGCGGCACGTGGCCGCGCGGAGCAGGGGTGGCGATGGTGTTGAACGGATACGAGTTTTCGCCGCCGCTGTACATCAGGCCCTGATCGCCCATCGGCTCCCAACCGGGCTCACCGAAGAACTCCGCCTTGAACGGGACGTCGCAGCCCGAGAGCCACTCGAAATGCTCGACGCTGCCGGCGCAGTAGTCGGCGATCCGGTTCTCGTCGGCGCCCGGGCCCATCGCCGCGTTGAGGAACGCCGCCATGTTGTCCACCGAATCGTCGAAGCCGCAGGCCTTTTGCAGCGCCGTTCCGCCGCCGAGGTAGATGAAACCGCCCGCCATGGCCGCCGCACCACCCCAGGCGCCGGTGCGCTCGAGGACCAGCACATCGGCACCGGCCCTGGCGGCTTCAACAGCCGCGGCGGCGCCGGCGACGCCGTAGCCTGCGATCACAACGTCGGCTTCCTGGTCCCAGGCGCCGATCGCCGCGGCGGGCACGGGTGTGACGTCATGCTGGGGGGTCATGGCCGCATCGCCGCCGGCAGGTCGCTCACCCATGCGTGGCCCCAGTAGCTGTCAGCAGTGATTTCCTCTGCGGTGTAATGGTTTTCGTCGACGCGCAGACCATCGGTGCCGAACTCAATATCCCAATCGCCGGGTGCGCGCACATAGAACGACACCATCTTGTCGTTGGTGTGGCGACCCAGAGTCGACGACAGCTGGAATCCGGCTTTGTTCACTCGGTCCAACGCCTGCCCCACGGTATCGAGGCAATCGACCTCCACCATGAGATGGATCAGGCCTGGATCGCGCACAGTCATCGCAGGACAAATAGCCAAGCTGTGGTGACGCTCATTGGTTCCCAGGAAACGCACCCGCACAGGTCCGAACTCCGGTGGCGTCGGCACCCGGAACGCGCCCCGGGAGACGAAACCAAGTACCTCGGTGTAGAACTCGAACAGCCCGTCGACATCCAGAGCTGGTAGGACGACGTGGCCCAGCCCCTGATTTCCTGTGACGAACTTCGCGCCGAACGTCGTCACCACAGGACTGTGATCGAGGACCGCGCCGTGGAAAACCTCCAGCGGGGAGCCCGCCGGGTCATCGAACGCGATGCCCTCCTCGATGCGCCGCGCGTCGACGTCGTCCTGCGTGAGCTGTTTGAACGGCACGCCCGCAACATTTAAGGCGGCCTTCACACGCTCGAGCGCGGCGCGGTCGCGGACCTCCCAACCGATGGTGACAATCCGGTCGCTGTCGGCGGGCACCACGATGATGCGCCCCGCCCGCTCGTCCATCCGCAGGTATAAGGCCGACTCGTCGGGACCGTTGCCTTCGGCGAATCCCAGCACGCCGAAGGCGAAGTGGCGCCACCGCTCGATGTCGGCCGTTTGCACCTTGACGTAACCCAGGCTCTTGATGAGTCCCACTGGTTTGTCCTTCCTGTCGGCTGGGGACGTCAAATCATCGCCCGCAGCGGACCCTGCGGGTCGACGCCCAGTGAGCTGAGTGCCGAGGCATGGTAGACGGTTCCGGGAACGTGGATGGCATGCGCCAAACCAGTGTGCGCGTCACGCCAATACCGCTGCAACGGCTTGTCCATCCGCATCGCGTTTCCGCCGGATCGGCCGAAGATCTCGTCGACGGCCGACACGGCCCGCCACACCGCGCGCACCTGGGTGCGCCGACCGGCGGCGCGGTCCTCGAAGGACACCTCCTTGCCGGCATCGACCATGTCGTAAATCTTGTCGGCGTTGGCCAGCAGTTCCTGGCGGGCGGCGTTGATGTCGGCGGCGGCCTCACCGATTGCATACATGACGTACGGGTCGTCTTTGATCGCGACGCCGCTGGAATTGACACGCTCGCGCTGATAGTCCAGGTGTGCGGCCAGTGCGCCTTCGGCGATGCCGATCACCGCCGACGAGATACCCAGCGGGAACATCGTCGACCATGGCATCAGGTACAGCGTCTCGGTCATCCCGGCCTTGCGCTGGGCCGTGCCGTCCATCACTTCCAGCGCGTCCATAGTGCGGTAGGACGGCACGAAGGCGTCCTTGACGATGACGTCCTTGGACCCGGTTCCGCGCAGTCCCACCACATTCCACGAGTCCGGCACGATCTCGTAGTCCTTGCGGGGCAGGATCATGTGCAGCATCTGTGGCGGCATCAGCGGCTTGCCGTCGGCGTCGCCGATCATCGCACCCAGGATGATCCAGTCGCACGCGTCGGTGCCCGAGCTGAACTGCCAGCGGCCATTGAAGACGTACCCGCCATCGACTGGTTTGGCAACGCCTTGCGGCGCGTATGGCGAGGCGACCCAAGTGTCGATGTCCTGGGCCCACACCTCGTCGGCGACGCGGGGGTCGGCGTAGGCCAACTGGTAGGGATGCACGCCGACGACGCCGTTGATCCAGCCCGCCGCCGGGTCCAGCGCGGCGGTCGCCATGACCGTCTCGGCGAATTCCCGCGGGTGCACCTGCAATCCGCCGTAGGCCTTGGGTTGCAGCAGCCGGATGGAGCCGATCGCCTTCATGCTTTTGACGGTCGCGTCGGGCAGCTGACCCAGCTGTTCTGCCTCCCAGGCCTGTTCGCGCAGTTGGTCGGCAATGTCGGTGACCCTGTCGAGTACCCGCTCGCTCATGTGTACGTCCTAACCTAAGGGGCTGTTCATGGTGTACCGCAGTCGATACCGCGCACCGGCTTTAATCCCGGTCAGTGGACCGAATTCGGGGCTGCCGGCGAAAGTCAGTACTCGATGTGCACGTCATCACTCACCGGTCGCGCCTGGCATCCCAGGATGAGGCCATCGGCAAGGTCGTCGGGTTCGAGAATGTCACACTGGGCCATCTCCACCCGCCCGGAAATGACCGTGGCCACGCACGAGCCGCAATGGCCTTCGCGGCAGGAATGGGGCACGTTGATGCCCGCGTCCAGCATGGTGTCCACCAGAGTCCTGTCCCGGGGCCACGACAGGCGGTGGTGGGCGCCGTCCAAGTCGACCGTGGCTGAGGCATCGGTGATGGAGTCGATACGTACGACTTCTGACATGCCACGATTGTCGCCGGGGCACATTGGCGGTTCATCACCGTTGCCCGGTGGTCGGGACGCTTCACATGCAAGCGTCCAGTCACCGGGAAACGGCGCGGGCCGGGGTTACGCGCCGACTTAGCGTGACCATTGTGAGCGTTGCGACCGACCAGCAGGTTGAACAAGACTTGGACGCGGTGGTTATCGGCGCCGGCTTCGCCGGCCTGTACGCGCTGCACAAACTGCGTTCCAAGGGGCTATCGGTACGGGTGTTCGAGTCTGCGCCCGACGTCGGCGGAACGTGGTATCACAACCGGTACCCGGGTGCGCGCTGCGATGTGGAGAGCGTCGACTATTGCTACTCGTTCTCCGCGGAGCTCGAGCAGGAGTGGAACTGGACCGAGAAGTACGCCACCCAGCCCGAGATCCTGCGCTACATCAACTGGGTGGCCGACAAACTCGATCTGCGCCGCGACGTCACCTTCAACACCAGGGTGGTTTCGGCCGTCCTCGACGAGACGACGCTGCACTGGACGGTTACCACCGACACCGGTGAGGTTGTCACCGCCCGGTTCTGCCTGATGGCCACCGGCCCGCTGTCGGCGGCGATGACGCCACCGTTTGATGGGCTGGACAGCTTCGCTGGGCAGATCTACCACACCGCGCACTGGCCACACTGTCCCGTCGACTTCACCGGTAAGCGTGTCGCCGTCATCGGTACCGGATCCTCGGGGGTCCAGTCTATTCCGATCATCGCAGAGCAGGCCGCCCATCTCTACGTTTTTCAGCGCACTCCGAACTACAGTGTCCCGGCTGGCAATAAGGCGCTGAGCGCCGACGAGCTCGCCGAGATCAAAGCCCACTACGCCGAGCGGCGGCGGCAGTCGTGGCGCAGCGGTGGCGGCTCACCGCATATCGCATACCCGAAGATGACCATGGAGGTCTCGCCCGAGGAGCGCCGCGCTCAGTTCGAGAAACGCTGGGAGCTCGGCGGCGTGCTGTTCTCCAAGACGTTCCCTGATCAGATGATCGACCCGGCCGCCAACGCCGAGGCCCGCAAGTTCTACGAGGAGAAAATCCGCACCGTAATCGACGATCCCGATGTGGCCGAGCTGCTGATCCCATCCGACCACCCGATCGGGACCAAGCGAATCTGCACCGACACCAATTACTTTCAAACCTTCAACCGGCCGAACGTGACGCTGGTCAGCGTGCGCCAAACCCCGATCGAGTCGGTCGATGCGACAGGGATCAACACGACTGAAGCGCACTACGGCCTCGACATCATCGTGCTGGCGACGGGATTCGACGCGATGACCGGGACGCTGGCCAAAATCGACATCGTCGGCCGGGACGGGCGGCGGCTGCGCGAGGACTGGGAGCACGGCCCCCGGACCTACCTGGGGCTGGGTGTGGACGGATTCCCCAACCTGTTCCTGATCTCCGGGCCCGGCGCACCTGCGGTGCTGGCTAACATGGTGCTGCACGCCGAGGCGCACGTGAACTGGATCGCCGCGGCCATCGACTATCTCGGCGAACACGACTACAGCGCCATCGAAGCCAGTCCGGAAGCCGTCGGCAACTGGATCACCGAATGCGCCCAGCGCGCCGAGTCCACCCTGTTCACCCAGGCTAACTCCTGGTACATGGGCGCCAACGTGCCCGGCAAGCCGCGGGTGTTCATGTTGTTCCTCGGGGGATTCTCCGTCTACAACGACATCTGCGCCGAGGTAGCCGAGGCGGGGTACAAGGGATTCACCCTGATCAAGTCGTCGTGATGTCGGGATTGCTCGACAAGGTCGTGATGATCACCGGGGCCGCGCGGGGGAGCGGACGCGCGCACTGCGAGCGGTTCGCCGACGAGGGCGCCGACGTGATCGCACTGGATGCCGCCGCCGTTGCCGACGATCTGGGCGACACCGCTACCCGCGTGCGTGACCGGGGCCGGCGTTGTGTGGTCGGGTGTGCCGATGTGCGCGAGCTGACCGCACTGATCTCGGCCGTCGATGCGGCTGTGGCCGAACTGGGTCACCTCGACGTCATCGTCGCCAATGCCGGCGTCCACACTGGCGGGGCGCCTACTTGGGAGCTCAGCGCACAATCCTGGCAGCAAACCCTCGACATCAACCTCACTGGTGTCTGGCACACGGTGAAGGCGGGAGTGCCCCACCTCGGCGCCGACGGTGGCTCGATCGTCATCATCAGTTCAACCAACGGACTGCGCGGTACCGTCAACACCGCGCACTACACCGCGAGCAAGCACGCGGTGGTTGGGCTCGCCCGCACGCTGGCCAATGAGCTAGGGCATCAACGGATCCGGGTAAACACTGTGCACCCCGGCGCCGTCGGCACCGCAAGCCTGCTCAACGAGGAGACGTTCAAGCGGCTGCGGCCAGATCTGGGCAACCCGACCGTTGAGGACGCCGCGCAGGTGCTGACCGCGCGCAACCTTTTGCCCGTGCCGTGGGTCGAGCCGGTCGACGTCGCCAACGCGGCGGTGTTCCTGGCCTCCGATGCCGGACGCTACATCACCGGTACTCAACTCGTGGTCGACGCCGGATTGACCCAAAAGACATGACGAGCCGGCGCCTGATGGACACGGTCGCGGTCATTGCGGGACAACACGGATAGATCCAAAGGACTTCATGGGCGTATACGCAGTGACCGGGTCGGCGTCGGGGATGGGACGCCAGGCCGCGCAGAAACTACGGGCCGACGGTCACACGGTGATCGGCGTTGACCTACGCGAGGCCGAGGTGGTTGCCGATCTGTCGAGCGCCCCGGGTCGGCAAAGCGCGGCCGAGGCGGTCCTGGTCGCCAGCGACGGTCGACTCGATGGTGCGGTACTCGCGGCCGGCGTTGGCCCGACACCGGGCCCCGACAGCCCGACACGCATCTGCGAGGTCAACTACTCCGGCGTCGTCGACCTGCTGGCGGCATGGCGCTCGGCGTTCGCCGCGGCAGGCAACGCAAAAGTTGTTGTCGTTTCGAGCAATTCGACGACCACCGTCCCGCTGGTGCCCCGGCGTGCCGTGCGGGCGTTACTTGCGGGCGACCATGAGAAGGCCGTGCGGGCGGTGAGGTTGTTGTCCAGCGCGGCTCCGGCGATGGCCTACGCGGCCTCGAAGATCGCGGTTACCCGCTGGGTGCGCCGGCACGCCGTGACACCGGACTGGGCCGGCGCCGGTATCCGACTGAACGCGCTCGCCCCCGGGGCGATCATGACGCCGCTGCTGCAACGGCAACTCGCGACGCCGCGCGAAGCCAAAGCCATCCAGGGCTTCCCAGTACCGGTCGGCGGATTCGGCGATGCCGGGCAACTGGCGGACTGGATGCTGTTCATGCTATCGGACGCTGCGGACTTCCTTTGCGGCAGCGTGGTATTCGTCGACGGCGGCTCGGATGCCTATCTGCGCGGTGACGACTGGCCGGCGCGCGTACCAGCCACGGGGTTGCCGTCCTACCTCTATCGGTTTGTCCGCCACCGGCACCTGGTCGACAACCCCATGCCTGAGGTCTCGTCTGCACCGACGCGTCACAGGCGATGGATCTGGCCGATTGTGAGATAGCCGACTTCCAGTCAGTGGGCAGCACGCGTCGACCGCGAGCGCTCGCGAGCCACGATGGTGCCGCGCGCGAGTGTTTGCAGATTCGAGAGGCGGTCAGATGCGGGCGAGGACGCTTTGGTGACCTATCGGGTGACTAGTGGCGTAGCCATGGTCACTATGAACCGGCCGCAATACCGCAATGCGCAGAACTAGGCCATGACCTACGGCTTGGATGCCGCGTTCGGCCGCGCTGTCGATAACGAGAATGTTCGTGTCATCGTGCTAGGCGGCAACGGTGAACATTTCAGCGCCGGCCACGATATTGGCACGCCGGAACGCGACCATCATGTGCATTACGACAACCGTGCGGTGTGGTGGGATCACGTCGGAAAATCCGCAGGAGATCAGCGCTTCGCCCGGGAGGCGGAAGTCTATTTGGGAATGTGTCGGCGCTGGCGGGAGATTCCAAAGCCGATCGTCGCGATGATTCAGGGCGCCTGTATTGCCGGCGGTTTGATGCTCGATGAAAGATACTGCATGACAATCGCTTTCGGAGATATCACAAAGCTCACGGGACTGGGCTCTGTCCAGCTGAGTTTCAAGTAGAGAGAAGATCAAGAACATGTCCACCGCTTCGCCTGGCAAGGCGTCCGTAGCCATCGTCGGGTCGGGCAACATCAGCACCGACCTGCTGTACAAGCTCTTGCAATCGGAGTGGTTGGAGCCACGCTGGATGGTCGGCATCGACCCGAAGAGCGAGGGCCTGGCCCGCGCGCGCAAGCTCGGTTTGGAGACAAGCCATAAGGGTGTCGACTGGCTGCTGGCCCATTCGGAGAAACCCGATCTGGTCTTCGAGGCCACTAGCGCCTACGTGCATCGCGATGCCGCGCCGCGCTACGCCGAGGCCGGCATCCGAGCGATTGACCTGACCCCGGCCGCCGTGGGTCCCGCAGTGATCCCGCCGGCCAACCTGCGCGAGCACCTCGACGCCCCCAACGTCAATATGATCACCTGCGGTGGCCAGGCAACGATCCCGATCGTCTACGCGGTGAGTCGCGCGTTGGTCGAAAAAGGGGGAGTGCCCTACGCAGAGATCGTCGCGTCGGTTGCCAGCGCATCGGCAGGCCCGGGAACCCGGGCCAACATCGACGAGTTCACCAAGACCACCAGCAAGGGCGTGGAGACCATCGGCGGCGCCAAGCGCGGCAAGGCGATCATCATCCTCAACCCAGCGGACCCGCCGATGATCATGCGCGACACCATCTTCTGCGCCATTCCCGAGGACGCCGACCGCGAAGCTATCGCCCAGTCCATCAGGGACATGGTGGCGGAGGTTCAGACGTATGTGCCCGGCTACCGACTGCTCAACGAGCCGCAGTTCGACGACCCGTCCATGCACTCGGGAGGGCAGGCGGTGGTCACCACGTTCGTCGAGGTCGAGGGCGCAGGCGACTACCTTCCGCCGTACGCAGGCAACCTGGACATCATGACCGCGGCGGCTACCAAGGTCGGCGAAGAGATCGCGAAGGAATCCCTGGCTGCGGGCGATGAGCGCTTGCGCGAAGAGCAGACGACCACAGCCGGAGGAGCGCAAGCATGAGCATCGACGAGATCTTCTTCAACGACGTGTGGGACGTGCGGATGACCGACACGTCACTGCGGGACGGGTCGCACCATAAGCGTCACCAGTTCACCAAGGACGAGGTCAGTTCCATCGTGGCCGCGCTGGACGCTGCGGGTGTCCCGGTCATCGAGGTGACCCACGGCGACGGCCTGGGCGGGTCCAGCTTCAACTACGGGTTCTCCAAGACGCCCGAACAGGAGCTCATCAAGCTGGCGGCTGAGACGGCGAAAGGGTCCAAGATCGCCTTCCTGATGCTGCCCGGCGTGGGCACCAAGGAGGACATCAAAGAGGCGCAGAACAACGGTGGTTCGATCTGCCGCATCGCCACGCACTGCACCGAGGCCGACGTATCGATCCAGCACTTCGGGCTCGCTCGTGAACTCGGTCTGGAGACTGTCGGCTTCCTGATGATGAGCCACACCATCCCGCCCGAGAAGCTCGCGCAGCAGGCCAGGATCATGGCCGACGCCGGCTGCCAGTGCGTCTACGTCGTGGACTCTGCTGGTGCGCTGGTGCTCGAAGGCGTGGCCGACCGTGTCTCCGCGCTGGTCGCCGAACTCGGTGACGACGCGCAGGTGGGTTTCCACGGCCACGAGAACCTGGGTCTAGGCGTCGCCAACAGTGTCGAGGCTGTCCGCGCTGGTGCCAAGCAGATCGACGGCAGCACCCGCCGGTTCGGTGCCGGTGCCGGCAATGCACCCGTCGAAGCCATGATCGGGGTGTTCGACAAGATCGGCGTCAAGACGGGTATCGATTTCTTCGAGATCGCCGACGCAGCCGAGGACGTCGTGCGGCCCGCCATGCCCGCCGAATGCCTGCTCGACCGCAACGCATTGGTCATGGGCTACTCGGGGGTGTACTCCAGCTTCCTCAAGCACGCCATCCGCCAATCGGAGCGCTACGGCGTCCCGGCGCACCACCTTCTGCACCGTGCGGGCCAGCGCAAGCTGATCGGCGGCCAAGAGGATCAACTGATCGATATCGCACTCGAGATCAAGCGGGAACAAGATGCCGCACCGTCGGTCCTCTGATGCCTGCGAAGATACCCGTTCCCATCGCGATGCAGATCGTGCGTATCTGGGGTTGTCCACGCCGCAGACCACAGAACCACTGCTTCAACAGTCAATTCTGATCCTTATTTACGGGTCAAGAAACCCAGCACGGTGCTTTCGAATGCCTCTTTGGCCTCGATCATCGCCCAATGCCCGGACTTGGGGAATATGTGCAGCTCCGCGTTGGGAATGGTGCGCATCGGGATGAGCGCCATGTCGGGCGGGCTCACCCGGTCGTCTCGGCCCCACGTCAGCAGGGTGGGTGCCGCCACCTTGTGCATCATTGCCCAAGGCATCGGCCTGTCGGCGGCTTCCATCGCGGCCGTCATCGCGGCGAAGGCGGCCTTTCCGTACATGCGGCGCGCGGCGGCCAGCGTCTCCGCGTCGGTGGCCAGCTGCCAGCGTTCCTCGATGAGTTCGTCGGTGACCAGGGACTGGTCGTACACCATCGACTTGAGCCAGTCGACGAGCCGTTGCCGAGTGGGGTCCTCGGTGAACTCCTGCAGCAATCGGATGCCCTCGCTGGGGCTTGGGCTGAAGATGTTGGTGCCGATCCCGCCGATGGTCACCAGCCGGTCGATGCGGCCGGGATTCTGGATGGCGAAGTTGATGCCCACGCCGCCGCCCATCGAGTTGCCGACGATGTGCACCCTGTCCACGCCGAGTGCGTCCAGGAACGGTGCCACCGCGCCTTGGGCAGTGACCATCGGATGGCCGCCGAAGTCGGGGCTGACGCCGAAGCCGGGGAATTCCAGGATCAGGCAGCGGAAATGTTCGGCGAACGTGGGCAGGACCCCCCGAAAGTTGCGCCAGCCAGTAACCCCGGGGCCCGAACCGTGCAGGAACAGCAGCACCGGACCGGAATCAGCGCCGCAGTCGTAATAGCGCAGGACGCCTTGAGGAGTGGCGACGTCGCGGAGATCATTGGTGTTGGTCACGGATGTCACCATGCCACGTCGCCATCATGACGAGGGGTGTCGCTCCCGCAGAGCGGGCCTCCCCAAACGTGCTAGTGCCGAGCCATGGCTGACTCGGGGGCCGCCCAATCGGTCGACACTTTGCGGTGCTTGATCAGCCAGGTGTCGCCGATGGGCACCAGGGTGTCGCGGTAGCGGCCGAAATGATCGAGCCCGATGTGGGTGACCACCGTGAAGTAACACGACACGAGCGCCTGGTCGGGAGTCACGGCGGTGAACAACACGTTGGCCAGGTTGTGCCGCACCACGGGCTTGACGTCGCCCATGCTGGAGATCTTTCCGCTGACCCCGCCGAGGAACGCCACGATCTCGGACCGGCCGTGTAGTTCGGCGCCGCCGCGTATCTCGAGTACGCCGTCCGTGCAGAACGTCTCCGCCAGGCCCTCGAGCCGGCCGGAGTCGCCCGACCATTTGTAGCGCGCAAGGGTGTCCCGGATTTGCTCGCGGGCGCTCAGTTCCCAGATCTCCACCGTGCGGACTCCTCACCGACGCGCCTTCGAGTAGGACGATAGTCATGATGCCGCCCGGATTCGGGAATGAATCGTGACGCGCGGCCGTAGAACGACGAATGGAGCTCAATGACGCCGCGCGCGGCCTGATCGGCAAGGGCGCCGACGCCACCCTGGTCACCCTCCACCCTCGTCGAACGGCTCACGGCCGAAGTCAACGTTCGCCCGCAGGACGTGATGATCGTGTTAACTGAAGTGGCGAAGGAGAATTGGTCGTTCGGCAACGGGGTAGCCCAATACGCCTGACCAGGGCCAGTGCCTGTATCGATTCGGCAGGCTGACCTTCGGTGCCGCCGCGCCAGGTATCGTTTCGCGTACACCACAAGGCGGGCGGGGGTGGCCATGGCTAGCAGACCAGGGATTGGGATGGCCCTGCTGCACGTGGCCTCGACCCTGTCGGCGATCGCGTCGACAACGGCTCGTGCGGCCTGGGCTGGTATCGACCCTGAGGGATTCTTCCGGCGTCATTCAACCGACACCGAACCGTTTTTGCTGAAATTCCCAGGACTCGGTGACGTGCTGTTCGTCTCGACAGTCGATGGTGCGCGCGACATACTGACCGCTCCCACGACGCTATGCCGTGCGCCGCTGCCCAATCCGATCGAACCCGTCGTCGGGCCGAATTCGCTGATCCTGCTTTCCGGTGAGACTCATCGGCGCACCCGTAGCATTCTGATGCCCGCGTTTCGCGGCGAGCGGGTGCGCAGCTACGTCGACTTGATAGCCGACGCCACCAATGATGAAATCACGGCATTGCAACCGGGCGATCAGTTGATGGTTTGCGACGCGGCCCAAGCCATCACGCTGGACGTGGTGATTCGAGTGGTTTTCGGCGTGACGGACGGTGCTCGTCGCGCCGAGTGTGCCCGGTTGATTGAGGAATTGATGCGTTCCGGCACCGCGCCGCTGATGCTGGTGCCGTGGCTGCGACGGGAGATAGCCGGGCGAGGGCCATGGGCCCAATTGGTCGCTTTCCGCACGCAGCTCGATCGTCTGTTATCCGAGCAGATCGAAGAGCGCAGGGGGATGGGGGATCACGGCAGCGACGTGATGGAGTTGATCCTCACGGCGACCGACGAAGACGGCGACGCCCTCGGTGACGACGCTTTGCGTGACCAGTTGCGGACGATGCTCGCCGCGGGGCACGAAACCAGCTCGACGTCGTTGGCGTGGGCGCTGTATTACATCCACCGCGACGAGAGCATCCGCTCACGGGTTATCGAGGAGCTAGCGGATGCAAGCACACCGGGGGAGATTGCCACTCTGCCTTACCTCGGTGCGGTGATACACGAGACTCTGCGCATGCACCCGACGGTGCCGATCGTGTTGCGCAGGCTTACCGGGCCACTCACGGTCGCCGGCGTTCCGCGTGCGGCCGGTGATGTGATCGGAATCGCTTTGCCCGCATTGCATTTCAACCCCGACGTGTGGAGAAATCCAGAATCCTTCGATCCTAACCGATTCTTGGAGCGCAAGCCTTCACCGTTTGAGTACGCTCCATTCGGCGGTGGGTACCGTCGTTGCATCGGCGCAACATTCGCACAACACGAGCTGGCCGTGGCGATCGGCACCATCTTGAATACCGTTGAGCTGCGCATGCCGCGCAGTGAGCAGCTCAGCAAACCGCCGCGCGCCGTACCGCGGGGAATTGCCACCAAGCCAAACCGTGAGATTCTGTTGGACGTGATCGCCCGACGGCAATAGACGACCCGCCGTGCTGCCCGACGATCGGAGAATTCAGATGGACCTCGAAACCATGCCACGCGGCGGATTCGACGCCACGTGGTTGGATCGACGGCTACAGACCGACCGCCCGGAGTACCTGGACCGCGACGACGTCAACGACCGCGTCAAGCGACAGGTGATTCGCTCGCTCGACTTGATGGGCCGAGTGTTACGAGATCACCAGCACATCGCCGAGCGCGCACTGGAGCTCGTTGCCGATATTCCCGAGCCGAAGATCCTGGAATTGGGTGCGGGCCACGGTGGGCTGTCGCGCAAGCTCCTGGAAATGCGCCCCACCGCCCGGGCGACGGTTACGGATATCGACCCAATCTCGGTGTCGAAGATCGCCTCGGGTGAGTTGGGCAGGCACCCGCGCGTCCTCGTGCGCCAGATGGACGCCACCGACATCGACGCGCCCGATCTCTCCTACGACCTGGTGCTGTTCGTGCTGTCGCTTCATCACCTGCCGCCGGTCCCGGCCGCGCGGGTACTCGCCGAAGGAACCCGCGTGGCGGACAAACTGCTCATCGTCGACCTGCGCCGGCCGCCCGCTGTGCTGCACCTGATCCGCCTGGCCTCTTTTTTCCCGTTCGCGCTCGTCCTGCCCTTCGCTCATGACGGGCTGATCAGCTCGTTACGTGCCTACAGCCCCTCGGGGTTCCGGGCGCTGGCCGCTCACGCGGATCCGGCCATCACGGTCGAGTTCAGTCGACTGGGACGCAACCAGATAGTCGTCGCGCACCGGCGGACTGCCAACGAGCAGCCGACACCCGCGTCTGAGCACTCTTAGGAGGTTGCCCTGTTAGCAGGTATCGCGCGGCTCGCGATGGGTGCGCCGCGGCGCATCATCGCAGTCGGCTTGCTTGTCCTCGTCGGCACAGCGGTTTTCGGCGTCCCGGTGGCCGGCAGGCTCTCAGCCGGCGGACTCACCGACCCGGGTGCGCAATCGTCACGGGCGACCGCGCTGCTGGCGAGTACCTTCGCTCAGGGCGACATGCCGATGCTGATCACTGTTAGCTCCACGGAAGGGATCAACGGAAGCGAAACCCGGACGGTGGGCACGCAGATCGTGCATGCGCTTGCGCAGTCGCCGGCCGTGGCAGCGGTGACGTCGCCCTGGACCGCTCCGCCGGCCGCGGCGGCACCGCTGATCAGCAAGGATGGCAGAACCGGCGTGATCATCGCCGGTATCACGGGCGGCGACAACGGAGCGTCCAAGAACGCCGAGGTGCTGATCAACGAGCTGGTTCACGATCGTGGCGGGGTTACCGTGCGGGCCGGTGGCGAGGCGGCGATGAAACTTCAGATCACCCTGCAGAGCGAAAAAGACTTGAAGGTCATGGAATTCGTTGCGGTCCCGCTGAGCTTTTTGGTGTTGGTCTGGGTGTTTGGCGGCCTGGTGGCGGCTGCGCTTCCGCTGGCGGTCGGCGCCATCGCGATCTTTGGGTCGATGGCGGTGTTGCGCGTGATCAGCTTCGCCACCGATGTCTCGATCTTCGCACTCAACCTCGCCGCCGCGATGGGGTTGGCTCTGGCGATCGACTACACGCTGCTGCTGCTGAGCCGGTTCCGCGACGAGCGTGCCGCCGGCGCGGACCGGGATGAAGCGCTGGTGCGCACGATGGCCGCCGCCGGCAGGACGGTGTTGTTCTCTGCCATCACGGTCGCGCTGTCGATGTCCGCGATGGTTCTGTTCCCGATCTATGCGCTGAAGTCGTTCGCCTATGCCGGCGTGGCGGTTGTCGCGTTCGCGTCCCTCGCCGCGATTATTGTGACCCCGGCGGCCATCGTGCTGCTCGGGGACCGCCTGGACTCGTTGGACCTGCACCGGTTGATGCGCAGGTGGCGGCGGCGCCCGATGCCGGCGTCGCGCCCGGTTGAGCAGACTCTCTGGTACCGGCTGGCCATGTTCGTGATGCGCAGGGCCGTACCGATCGGGGTCGCGATAGTTGCGTTGCTAGTTGCGCTCGGCGTTCCGTTCGCCAGCGTTGAATGGGGTGTGCCCGACGACCGCGTCTTACCGAGGTCGAGCTCGCCGCACGTGGTCGGCGACCAGATGCGCACACAGTTCGCCAATGACCTGGCGACGAACCTGACGGTAGTGATACCCGATGTCGGCGGTGTCAGCTCCGCACAGCTCGACAGCTACGCCGCTGCTCTGTCCCGGGTGCCCTACGTGTCGTTGGTCTCCGCACCCGGCGGCACGTTCGTCGCGGGTGCGCTGGTGGGGCCACCGTCGGCGGCGACGGCGATCACCAACGGCCGCGCATTTTTCACCGTCACAAGTAGCGCTCCCCCGTATTCCCAAGCATCCGAAACGCAACTCGACGGCCTGCAAGCGGCTCCCGGTCCGGGGGGACGGCGGGTGCTGATCGCTGGGACCGCACAGGTGAACCGCGACACGGCCAACGCGATCAGGTCTCAGTTGCCGCTGGTGGTGGGCGTCATTGCCGCGATCACGTTCGTGTTGCTGTTCCTGCTGACTGGCAGCGTGGTGGTGCCGCTGAAGGCGTTGTTGCTCAACGTCTTATCGTTGACTGCGGCGTTCGGCGCGCTAGCCTGGATTTTCCAGGAAGGTCACCTCGGGGCATTGGGCACGACAGCCACCGGAACTCTGGCGATCAGCATCCCGGTGCTGTTGTTCTGCATCGCCTTCGGCCTGTCGATGGACTATGAGGTGTTCCTGGTGTCACGGATCCGCGAATACTGGCTGGCGAGCAGCCAGACACCGGCCGATAACGACAAAAGCGTCGCGCTTGGACTGGCCGGCACCGCACGCGTAATCACGGCTGCCGCACTGATCATGTCCATCTCCTTTGCGGCGCTCGGTGCGGCGCAGGTGTCGTTTTTGCGGATGTTGGGCGTTGGACTGACGGTGGCGGTCCTGGCTGACGCCACCCTCGTGCGCATCCTCCTCGTCCCGGCATTCATGCATATGATGGGCCGATTCAACTGGTGGGCACCAAAATCACTCGAGCGTTTGCATGAACATTTCGGAATCCGCGAGGCCGGCTATGCGGCAAGTGGATCTGGTGTGGAACGAGGTGGCCGATGACACGAAACTCTCAGCCCGGCAGAGTGTTTCGGTCAAGCTTCGTGCCGCCCGCCGTATTGGTCCGCGCCGTCGAATGGACGCGGCACCGCCTTCTTCGGCTCCATCAACGGCTATTACCCGCGCCAGCGGCGATGATGGAGATGATCGTCGGCGGCTGGCCGGCGCAAGTGATTACGACGGCAGCCCAACTCGGTGTTGCCGATGCGCTGGCGGACGGCCCACTGTCGATCGATGAACTGGCGGCTCGGGTGGGTGCGGACGCGGATGCGCTGCGACGGTTGCTGCGGGCGCTGATCGGACGAGGCGTCTTCCGTCATCGTCGCGACGGCCGCTATGAGCTGAATTCCCTTGCCGACACGCTGCGTTCCGATGCGCCGATCTCGATGGCCGGGACGGCACTGTTCACCGGGTCGAAAGAGCAGCGCGAACGGTGGAGCCTGCTGGTTGATTCGGTCCGAACCGGGAAATCGATTGTCCCGGCGATGCACGGCAAGGAGGGCTTCGAGTACCTCGCCGAAGAACCGGAGCATGCCGAACTTTTCAATCGGTTCATGACGAGCCTCACGCAGATGACGGTGGCGACCGTGGTGGCCGGTTATAACTTCGGTGCCCACCAGACCATCGTCGATGTTGGAGGCGGGCAGGGCACGCAACTGGCCGCCATTCTGGCTGCGGCGCCCCAATCGCGGGGTGTCCTCTACGATCTGGCGCGGGTCGTCGAGACCGCCCCGAGCGTGTTGCGTGAGTACGGTGTCGCCGATCGGGTGCTGATCGCGAAAGGGTCGTTCTTCGAAAGTGTTCCGACCGGTGGAGACGCCTACATCCTCAAGAACATCGTCCACGACTGGACCGACGATAAGGCGCTACAGATTCTGCGTAATGTTCGCGCTGTAGCGGGGCCCCGGACCACAGTGCTGCTGATCGAAATGGTCGTTCGCGAAAACGACCGTGACGGCCCGGGAAATTGGGCGGATCTGGAGATGCTGCTGAATCTGGGGTCCCGGGAGCGCACCGCGGACGAGTATCGGGAGTTGCTCAGCCAAGCCGGATTCCGGATGACGCGGGTCGTCCAGACAGCCTCGCCGCTCAGTGTGGTCGAGGCCATCTTGGAAGAGACTTAGAAGAAACATAGTCGAAGACGCAGAACACGACTGAGTGATCAGGGCGCGATAGGTCTGTTCGTCCATTCCCGGTCGGCTCGGCGCGACGAGCGGAACCATCCGCCCGCGGCGCCGGTGCCGCCGTCTGTCGGAATCGTGTGGCCGGTGACGAACGCCGACAGTTCGGAGGCCAGGAAGAGAATCACGCCGGCCTGGTCCTCGGCCACCCCCATCCGTCCGACCGGAACCCATTGCGGCCACTGCAGTTGCTCCTCGGCGGATAGCCACTGCGAGTAGGGAACCTGTAGCGATTCGGTGACGTCGGGGCCGATTGCGTTGACGCGCACACCGTCGCGGCCCACTTGCACCGCGAGGCTGCGGGTGAAATGAATGACCGCCGCTTTGAATGCGGCATAAATCGGATCCTCCGGATAACCGCGCAACCCTTCGACAGACGAGACGTTGACGATGGCGCCGGCGTGTTGCTCGGTCATCGCCGGCAGGAAGGCGTGGGTGACGAGGAAGACGTGGTGCAGGTTCACCCGGTAAAGCTCGTCCCACAGCTGCGGGTCGGTGTCGACGAAGTTTCCCGGGTGCCGCAGCCAATGTCCCACGTTGTTCACCAGCACATCCACCCGGCCGTAGCGATCCAGCACCGACCGCGCCAGGGCGGTTACCTGGGTGGCGTCGCGCACGTCGGTGACGACCGCTAGGGCCGACCCTCCGGCCGCAGTGATCTCGGCGGCCTTCTGCCGGGCTAACTCGGCGTCGATATCCGCGACGATCACGTGGGCGCCATGTCGCGCGAACAGTCGCGAAGTAGCCGCGCCGATACCGCCACCGCCGCCAGTCACCACCGCGACGCGATCGACCAGCAGCCGGCCGGTGGGCATTAGTTCATCCATGCCCACAATTTGATCATCGTGAGCTAGCGCCACACGCCCTAACGGCGGCATACGGGGCCGCCTCGTGAAACGTTGGCAATAAATCATGTCCACTGCCCTGCAGGCGGCACGGATGGATACAGTTGGTCCTGATGAGCCGACCAGCCCCACCTGTGTTGACCGTGCGGTACGACGGATCCGAGCGCACCTTTGCCGCAGGCAACGATGTAATCGTCGGACGTGACCTGCGGGCCGACGTCCGTGTCGCGCACCCGCTGATCTCCCGAGCGCACCTGCTGGTGCGATTCGACCAGGGTCGATGGCTCGCCATCGACAACGGCAGCCTTAACGGGCTCTACGTCAACAACCGTCGCGTGCCGGTCGTCGACATCCAGGACGGCCAGCGGATAAATATCGGCAACCCGGACGGCCCGGCGCTGACCTTCGAGGTCGGCCGCCACCAGGGTTCGGCCGGACGTCCGCCCCTGACGGCGTCAATTCCGATCGGCAATCTGATCACCGCTGCACAGCCGCCGCAGAGCCCGCCGCACACCGGCGCGTCGTGGTCCAGCCCTCCGCAACAGTCCGCGCCTGAGACGTCCCGACTGCAGCCCCCGGCCGCGCCAAGCGGTTCGCTGCCGTCGCACCCGCTCAGTGGTCCGCAAGCCAGCTATCCGTCCGGGTCGCAACCGCAGTACCCGACCGGCGGGCAACCGGTCCGGCCGCACACCGGACCGCAGCCGTCGCCGCAGATCTATCGCCCGCCCGCGCCGGTGCCCCCAGCCGAACCCCTGCCCGCTCCCGTACCCGCTCAGGCCTCGTCCGCCGGCGAGACTGGCCGCATCGGCGGCGACACCAACATCGCCACATCGATGATCAAGATCCTGCGGTCGGGCAGGGCGGTCGGCGACGTGCCGCCGGGCGCCATCAGGATCGGCCGCGCCGACGACAACGACATCGTCATCCCCGAGGTGCTGGCATCACGCCACCACGCCACTCTGGTCCCGACGCCCCACGGCACCGAGATCCGGGACAACCGCAGCATCAACGGCACCTTCGTCAACGGGACCCGGGTCGAGACGGCGGTGCTGAACGACGGCGACATCGTCACGATCGGCAACATCGACCTCATATTCGGTGACGGCACACTCGCTCGCCGTAACGAGAGCACGGCGGCAACGCGCACCGGGGGCCTCGATGTGCACGGGGTGACGTGGACGATCGAGAACAACAAGACGCTGCTGGACGACATCTCGTTGGCCGCGCAACCGGGAACGCTCACGGCCATCATTGGCCCCTCCGGTGCGGGCAAGTCGACGTTCGCCCGATTGGTGGCCGGGTACACCCAACCGACCGATGGAACGGTGACGTTCGAGGGCCACAACATTCACGCCGAATACGCCTCACTGCGCAGCAGAATCGGCATGGTGCCGCAGGACGATGTGGTGCACGGACAGCTGACCGTGAAGCAGGCGCTGGGGTACGCCGCCGAACTGCGACTGCCGCCGGACACCACCAGCGATGACCGCGCCCAGGTGGTGGCCCGGGTGCTCGAGGAACTCGAGATGACCAACCATCTCGAAACCAGAGTCGACAAACTATCGGGCGGTCAGCGCAAGCGCGCGTCCGTGGCACTGGAGCTGCTGACCGGGCCGTCGCTGCTGATCCTCGACGAGCCCACCTCGGGTCTGGACCCTGCCCTGGACCGGCAGGTCATGACCATGCTGCGCCAGCTGGCCGACGCCGGACGTGTGGTGCTCGTGGTCACTCACTCGCTGACCTACCTGGACATTTGCGACCAGGTGCTGTTGCTGGCCCCCGGCGGCAAGACCGCGTTCTGCGGGCCACCCAGCCAGATCGGCGCGGCGATGGGCACGACGAACTGGGCCGATATTTTCAGCTCGGTCGCCGGTGACCCGGATGCGGCCAAGGCTCGGTACCTGGCGCACACGGGTCCGCCGCCGCCGGCGCCACCGGCCGAGAAGCCCGCCGAGCTGGGTGATCCACCGCAAACGAGTCTATTCCGGCAGTTCTCCACCATCGCCCGGCGCCAGATCCGGTTGATCGTCTCCGACCGCGGCTATTTCGCGTTCTTGGCATTGCTGCCGTTCATCATGGGTTCGCTGTCGATGTCGGTGCCCGGCGACGTCGGATTCGGCGTCCCGAACCCACTGGGTATTGCGCCCGGCGAACCCGGGCAGATCCTGGTGCTGCTCAATGTCGGCGCGGTCTTCATGGGCACCGCGTTGACCATCCGAGATCTGATCGGTGAGCGCGCAATCTTCCTGCGAGAGCAGGCCGTTGGCCTGTCCACCTCCGCGTACTTGTTGGCGAAGGTGTGCGTCTACACCGTGTTCGCGATTGTCCAGTCGGCAATCGTGACCGTCATCGCGCTGCTCGGTAAGGGCGGCCCGACACGCGGCGCCGCGGCGATAGGTAGTCCCGGTCTTGAGCTGTTCGTCGACGTCGCGCTGACCACCGTCGCCTCGGCCATGCTCGGTTTGGCGCTGTCGGCCGTCGCCAAGTCCAACGACCAGATCATGCCGCTGCTGGTGGTGGCGGTCATGTCGCAGCTGGTGTTCTCCGGCGGCATGATTCCCGTCACCGCGCGTATTGGGCTCGACCAGATGTCCTGGGTCACACCAGCAAGATGGGGATTCGCGGCGTCAGCCTCCACGGTCGACCTGACCACATTGCAGCCCGGTCCGCAGACGCCGAAGGATTCACACTGGGAACACAATGCCGGCACCTGGTGGTTCGATATCGGGATGCTGGCCACCATCAGCATTTTCTACCTCGGGTTTGTACGCTGGAAGATTCGCCTCAAGGGCGGCTGATAGCTTTTTAAAAACGGCCGAACGTCGACTTGTCGGGCTGAAAAGCCCAGTTGTAGTCCGACAAGTCGACGTTCGAGTGAGAGATAAGGGCCGGAGTGGACTTCGAACTCGATGCCGAGCAGCGTGCTTGGCTGACCGAGGTTCGCGAATTCCTCGATGTCAACGTCACCGCGGAGTTGCGGGCTGAACTCGACCAGCACGATCTGGAGTTTCCCGGCGGAGAGGTAGCGCGGTTCCGTCGCAAGATCGGCGCGAAAGGCTGGTTCGGGCTGAACTGGCCGCGCGAATACGGGGGTCTTGCAGGTGAGGGGGGCCTCGGCGCCGTTTATCAACATCTGCTGATGAGTGAGTTCGAATACTGGGGCGTGCCCGGACCCGACCTGACGGTCACATCGGTAGCGCCGATGATCATGCGCCACGGTACCGGGCAGAACAAGACCGAATGGCTGCCACCAATTGCCAAGGGCGAAATGATTTGTGCTGTAGGATATTCCGAGTCTGAAGCCGGTACCGACTTGGCCAACCTGTGCACCCGTGCCGTGCGCGATGGCCAGGAATGGGTGATCAACGGCAGCAAGATCTGGAACAGCGGGGCGCAGCGCGCCACCCACGAGTGGCTCTGTGTGCGCACCGATCCCGACAGCGCTCGCCATCGCGGGATTTCGGTGATCATCGTCCCGATCGACAGCCCCGGCGTGGAAATCCGCCCGCTGTACGCGTGGTCGGGCTATCGCACCAATGAGGTGCACTTCCAGGATGTCCGGGTTCCGCTGACAAATCTGGTGGGTGAGGTCAACAGTGGCTGGAAGTACATCACCGGCGCGCTTGACCTAGAGCGTGGTGCGTTGACCAATGCGGGCGATCTGGGCCGAGCCGTTGACGACTTGTTTGAACTCGCCGCCCGCCCGCGCCGCGACGGCACGGTGCCCGCCGACAGTCCGGCCCTGCGCCGGCGGCTGGCACAGGCCGAGGCTGACGTGGAGGTGGCCACACTGATGGGTTATGAGGCCGCGTCGATCCTGGACAGCGGAGTCATCCCGACCGTCGAAGTCAGCGTGGAGAAGATCTTCACCAGTGAACTACGCCAGCGGATCGCCGACCTGGCTCTCGATTTGCTCGGCCCAGACGGCTTGTTGGCGCATCGCAGCCAAGACGCCCCGATGGCGGGCAAGTTCGAACGGCTCTACCGCGCAGCGCCGTTGATGCGGTTCGGCGGCGGCACCAACGAGGTGTTGCGCGACATCATCGCCCAGCGCGGCCATGGCATGCCCTCCTATGGGCGTTAACGGGAACCCCGGGAACTCATGAAAGCGACACTGACCGCCGAGCAACGCGAATTCGCCTCGAGTTCGCGTGCGCTGTTGTCGGCGGAGTGCCCGTTGAGTTTGGTGCGCGCGCTGGGTGAGCCCGGGGCCGACCGCACCACGCCGGCGCTGTGGAAGGCGTTGGCGGACGCCGGGGTATTCGGGCTGGCC
Organism: Mycobacterium sp.; assembly: GCA_003165155.1. Classification (GTDB taxonomy): domain Bacteria; phylum Actinomycetota; class Actinomycetes; order Mycobacteriales; family Mycobacteriaceae; genus Mycobacterium. The sequence continues at coordinate 44,004 of PLSK01000226.1, forward strand.
ATCGGCGAGGTCTACGGCGGCTCAGGCGGTTCGCTCGACGACCTCGCCGTCTTCTACACCGAGGCCGGTCGTGCGCTGTGCCCGACGACTGTGCACAGCACCATTCAAGCCGTCCTGGCGATCGACCTGCTTGGTGCCCCGTCAGTCAAGGCCGCATGGTTGCCCCAACTGGCCGGCGGGAGCGTTCGCGGCGCCACTGCGTTGTGGAATGCCCGCGATGCCGCTGTCGTTTCGGCTGTGCTGCGGGCCAATCCCGTGGCGACCGGCGGCTGGCGGCTCACCGGAATTGCGGATTACGTCGCTGACGCCGACATCGCCGACCTCGTCGTCGTTTCCGCCATCGATACGACCAGCGAGCGCACGCTGGTCTTCATCGTTGATGCGCGCGCGACCGGCGTGCGAATGGAACCGCTTGCGATGGCGGGCGGGCACCGGGTTTTCGCTGTGCGTTTCGACGACGTGATCGTCACCGCCGACGCGCTGGTTGGTGACCGCGAGCGCGAGGCGCTACGCCGGATGGCCAACGCTGCGGTGGCATTGGGGTCGCTCGACTTGGTTGGCGTCGGGCAGGCCGTGCTGGACCGCACCGTTGACTACACGAAGCTGCGCCACCAGTTCGGGCGACCAATCGCCTCGTTCCAGGCGGCCCAGCATCTGATCGCCAACATGCACATCGCTCTGGCCGCGGCGCGATTGGCGGCGCACTCGGCGATTTTCTGGATAGCCCGCGGTCGCACCGCAACCAGGGAAACCGCCATCGCGCGGATGCATGCGGCCGCCGCGGCCAGGCTGATAACCCTGGACGCCCATCAACTGCACGGCGGGATCGGGTACGTGACCGAGACCGATCTACATCTGTGGACCGAGCGGGCAAGGCTCGGTTCGACTCTCGGCGGAACAAGCGACGTCGCCGCATCATGGTTGGAGGAGAGCATGAACGGAAGGGAGCGCAGTTGAGCGAGGACACCTTGATCGACGCCGAATCGGCGGCACGAGTGGGCAGCATCGCGGCTTCCGCGATAGGCGAGGTGAACCGGCGGGATTGGCAGCGATGGGCGGCGGCGGTCGGTGACCACAACCCGCTGTACTTCGATCCGGATTACGCCCGGGCCAATGGCTTTCGCGACGTCATCTGCCCCCCGCTTTTCCTGCAGTACGCGGTGCTAGGCGTCGCGGCTCTCGACACCCTTCGCGCGGACGGCTCGTCCGGCGCCGTCTCGGGCGGTCTCGCCTTCCCCAGTGCGCCCAAGCGAATGGCGGGCGGCGAGAGCTTTACCTTCCACCTGCCCGCCTATCACCGCGACCAGATCGAAATGGTCCGCACCATCGAATCGATCGTCGAAAAGCACGGCCGCTCTGGCAGATTCGTCCTGGTCACCTGGCGGACGGTATATCACAACCAGCACCGCGATCTGGTTGCCGAAGCGTCAACGTCGATGATCGCCCGACCATAGGAGTGCCGTGAACGGTGAGCTGTATTTCGAAGACGTCGGCGTGGGCGAGCAGATGCCGACGCTAGCCGTCACCGTCGATGAAACCCAGCTCTTCTTCTTCAGCGCCGCTACCTACAACGGCCACCGCATCCATTACGACAAGCAGTGGGCTCAGACGGTCGAGGGCTATGACGACGTGCTGGTCCATGGGCCGCTGCAGGCGGCTCTGCTGGCTCGCGCGATCGGCGACTGGATTGGTGGGCGCGGCCGCCTGGTGTCCTTCGCGGTGCAGAACCGGGCGACTGCCCATCCCGGTGAGCTACTCACCTTCGGTGGGGAAGTCACCGGCAAGCGGCTCACCGATAGCGGCGCCGGGTTGGTGGACCTCAATATCGCCGGGTGCCGCGATGACACCGTGCTGATGCCGGGAACAGCAACCGTGGAGCTACCTCGACGCGGGGGGCCGTCGTGAGTGGGCTGCGCGGTGAGGCGGCCATCGTCGGCATCGCCGAGTTGCCCGCCGAACGCCGTCCGAGTCGACCGGCGCTGTTCACCCTGGACCAGTACGCGCTGTTGGCGAAGATGGTGGTCGAAGACGCGGGAGTAGACCCCGCACGCATCAACGGCCTGCTCACCCATGGCATCGCCGAGTCGGCGATGTTCGCGCCGGCCACCCTGTGCGAATACCTGGGTTTGGCCTTGGATTTCGGTGAGCGAGTCGACCTCGGGGGCGCCACGTCCGCTGGAATGGTTTGGCGCGCCGCGGCCGCCGTGGAACTCGGCATCTGCGACGCCGTGCTGGCGGTGGTACCCGGATCGACGTCGCTGCCCCAGTCCCCGCAGTCTCTCAAGACCCCACCTACGGCCCCGAATTGGTATGGGGCGTCGTCAAACAACTACGGGTCGCCGCAGGCCGAGTTCGAGATCCCGTACGGCAACGTCGGCCAGAACGCGCCGTACGCGCAGATAGCTCAGCGTTACGCCGCGGAGTTCGGCTATGACCCAGCCGCCGTCGCCAAGATCGCCGTCGACCAACGCACCAACGCGTGCGCGCACCCAGGCGCGGTTTTCCACGGCACTCCGCTGACCGTCGACGACGTTCTGGGCAGCCCGATGATCGCCGACCCGATCCACATGCTCGAGACGGTGATGCGCGTGCAGGGGGGTGTCGGGGTGCTGATTGCCAACGCCGACATCGCGCGTCAGAGTCGCCATCGTCCGGTCTGGATCACCGGCTTCGGCGAACACATTGCCTTCAAGACCCCGACCTACGCGGACGACTTGCTGCATACGCCCATTGCGCGCGCCGCCGATAAGGCGTTCACGATGGCGGGGCTGAGCCGATCCGACGTCGATGTCGCTTCGATCTACGACTGCTACACCATCACGGTGCTGATGAGCCTGGAAGATGCCGGCTTCTGCACCAAAGGCAAAGGCATGTCGTGGATTGCCGAGCATGATTTGACCTATCGCGGCGACTTTCCGCTGAACACCGCGGGCGGCCAGCTGTCCTTCGGGCAGGCCGGCATGGCCGGCGGCATGCATCATGTCGTCGACGGTGCGCGCCAAGTAATGGGCCGAGCGGGGGACGCGCAAGTGCCGGATTGCGACACCGCGTTCGTCACCGGCAACGGCGGCATCATGAGCGAGCAGGTCGCGTTGCTGATGGTGGGGGACTAGATGCGTCCGATTCCCGAGCCCACGCCGGTGTCCCAGCCCTTCTGGGACGGCCTGGCGCAGCACCGAATCCTGGTGCAATACTCGCCTTCGCTCGACCGCTACGTCTTCTACCCTCGCACCCTCGCTCCGGGAACTTTCGCCGACGATCTTGAATGGCGCGAAATCGACGGCGCCGGCGCGCTTTACACCTATACCGTCGCCCGTCGGCCTACCGGTCCCCCCTGGGCCGACGCGCTCCCGCAACTGCTGGCCGTGGTGCAATGGGATGCCGGGCCCCGGATCAGCACCGAACTGGTCGATGTGGAGCCGAGCGACATTCGGATCGGGATGCGCTTGCGGCCGGTGTTCTGCGATCAACCCGAAGCCGGCATCACGCTGCTGAAGTATCGTCCGGCATGAACGAGGACGTACGGGCGATGTTGGACCAGCTGAACACGGGCTTCCCCCGGGTGGAGAGCATGACCGGCCCGCAGGCTCGCGCCGCGGTCGCCCATAGGCGGTTACCGGTTGGCAATCTGGACGACGTTCGCAGCACCGTCGAC
>PLSK01000253.1 GCA_003165155.1 Mycobacterium sp.
GGCCACGTCGACCGGTGATCTTTCCCGCGGCTAAGACCAACAGCTGGCTGACCCGCAATGTGTGGGTGTTATCGGCTGTGTCGTTCCTCCAAGACACCGCCAGCGAATTGCTGTACCCGCTGTTACCGATCTACCTCACCGCAGTTCTGGGTGCACCGCCCGCCGTCGTCGGAGCCGTCGAAGGCGCGGCCGAGGGAGCGGCGTCGCTGACAAAACTGGCGGCTGGACCACTCGGGGATAGGTTTGCGCGGCGTCCNNCCGGACGCGTGGTCGATCGAGTCGGCAAGGGTATCCGGGGAGCGCCGCGCGACGCACTGCTCGTAGACGGAATCGATGAAACCAACCGCGGCCGCGTGTTCGGGTTTCACCGCGCTATGGACACGCTCGGCGCGGTTGTCGGACCGTTGATCGGGCTTGCCGGGTACGAGTTACTCGACCATGAGATTCCGCCGTTGCTATACATCGCGATCATTCCGGCCGTCCTGAGTGTGGCCCTCGTCGCGTTGGTGCGCGAGCGCCCCCGAACGGTTGAGCGCGCACGGCGACCGCCGGTGTCGGCGGCTCTGCGTGCGCTGCCGGGTGGGTACTGGCGGGTGGTCGCGCTGCTGGCGGCTTTCGGCGTTGTCAACTTCCCCGATGCCCTGATTCTGTTGCGCCTCAACGAGATCGGATTCTCGGTAACTGAAGTGATCCTGGCCTACGTGGGATACAACGTGGTATACGCGTTGGGCAGTTATCCAGCTGGAGCACTCGCTGACCGCATTCCGAGACGGACCGTGTTCGGGATAGGCATGGTCTTTTTCGCGGCCGGCTACATCGGGCTCGGACTCACAACCGACAAAGTCTCGGCTTGGCTCATCCTCGGGTTGTACGGACTTTTCACCGCATGCACCGACGGCGTTGGAAAGGCATGGATCTCCGGACTCGTTCCCGGCGAGCACCAGTCCAGTGCGCAAGGCATATTTCAGGGCGCGACGGGCTTCGCGGTTTTGTCGGCGGGTGTGTGGGCCGGCCTGCTGTGGGGGGCAAGAGGCCAACTGCCGCTGCTGATCTCAGGAATCGCCGGTGGCTTCTTCGCGGCAATCCTGATCATTCTCTCTACCGCTGAGTGGATCCGCACCAAATCCACCCCTAGATCGACTAACTGACTGCAAGGCAAAAGCATCCGTGAGCAGAGAATATGTTTGCGGAAATACTGGTGACGCGCCAGCAGGTATGCCGATCGATGCATGGCCGCACCGCTTCGCCGAGCACGGGGACGAGTAGCGTTGCGCGAGTGCGCCAAGTCGAACTTTCCGCGACCGCCGCGTCGCTGGCCACCCACCGACCGCCCAACTTCGACATGCTGATTGTCCCCCGCTGATGGACGACGTCGACACCACGCGACCGGACCGCAATCTTGCGGTGGATTTCTACCGCGTATCGGGTGTGGTCCTCATCGTGCTGGGACATTGGCTGGCCGGGTCGGTGACCTATCACGACGGATCTTTCGGTCGGCAGAACCCCCTGGTCGACCAGCCCTGGACTCAGTGGCTGACCTGGCCATTCCAGGCCGTCCCCACGTTCTTCCTGGTGGCCGGCTACGCCGGCGCCGTGTCCTGGGCGCATCGGCACGACGCTGACGGTGTGTCGCGCCAGACCTGGCTGCGCCATCGACTGGCCCGAGTCCTCGGACCGACAGCGGTGTACGTCGCGCTGGTGTCGCTCGTTGTGTTGGGACTGGGCGTCTACCGAGTTGCCGGTTCGGTGCTGCAATACGCCGGCTGGGCGGTGGCGATGCATCTGTGGTTCCTCGCCGTGTACCTGATGGTGGTGTCGCTGACTCCGATTGCGATTGCTGCACAACGCCGTTGGGGCCTTTTGGTGCCGGCGGTACTCGCGGTGGGGGTCGTGACGGTAGACGTCGCTAGTCTTGGCGGTCACGTGCCCTACCTGGGCTGGCTGAACTACCTGCTGTGTTGGGGGGCGCTCTATCAGCTCGGAATCGCATGGCACGGCGCGCTATTGACCGGTCACAGACCCGTGCTGATCGCCGCCGCATCGGTGGTCGCGCTGGCGCTACTGATTTGGCTGGGACACTATCCGGTCAGCATGATCGGTGTTCCCGGCCAGACCGTCGACAATACGACGCCGCCCAACGCGGCATTGTTGGCGTTTGGCTGCGCGCAGACCGGAACAGTGATGGCACTTGCGCCGGCGCTCAACCGCGCGTTGCGCGCCGGTGTTGTCCGGCGGGTACTTTCGGTAACCAACCGCAATGTGATGGCCCTGTACCTGTGGCACATGATTCCCGTCGTCATCGTGGCGATCGTCGGCTATCCGGCCGGCCTCTTGCCGCAGCCGACCGAGGGAACCGCCGACTGGTGGCTGGGCCGACTCGGGTGGGTAGCAATCCTGGGCCTCGTGACGGCATTCGAGATGGCGCTGTTGTGGTGGGGACGGCGCTTTTTCGGCGCCCCGCTACCCACACTCGGCATCCCGCTCGCAGAGCGCTGGGGCGAACCGGTCATGCTGGTCGGCGCCGCGATGGCGGCGTATGGACTGGCTTTTCTTGCCGCCCAAGGGTTCGCCCCTGACGGACACTATCCGTTGGTCACCGCGCTGGTCTTCACCGTCGGGGTTGTCCTGGTGGCGTTTCGGGCTGACCCCACGCGTAAAAGTCGGGCAGCCGGCGTTGACAGATCGCGTGTGCTTCGGCGGCATTGACTCCGAGCAGACGCAAAACGCTCTCCGTCACCGTGTCGGCGGCCGATGCCCCGTCGCGGTCTGGATCTTCCCGGAGCAGCTCGCCGAGTCCCAGTAATGCGCCCCCGGCGATAGCAAGTGCAAGTTCCGGGTCATCGATGCGAAACCTCCCCGCGGCGGCAGCGGCCTTGATGTCACGCAGTGCGCGAGGGGCCAGGCCGCGCTCCGACGACAACAGGGCAGGCCCGTTGGCCAGCAAGATCTCGCTCTCTTGCGGGCGTTGACGAAACAGCCGGCCAGTCAGCCGGAAGCTGGTAGCAAACGTCTCGGCAGGATCTTCAATCGATGCGGTGAGCCGGTCCAACACCGCTCCGTGCGCGTCGAGCACGTCGGCCACCGCGGCCTCGAACAACTCCTCCTTGCTGTCGAAATGGTTGTAGAACGAACCCATCCCGACCCCGGCGGCCTGGGTGATCTCGAGCACCGGCACATTGACCTTGCCTTCAGCGATAAACCATTGTGCGGCCTTGACCAGCGCATTCCTGGTGCGTTGCTTGCGCAGCTCCAAGCGGTTGGGCAGCTCCGAGTGATCCGTCATGGCGCTCATCTCCCGCTTTGTGGCCCTTCACTCGATCTTGGCACCCTGGCAGTATAAGTCACTCTTGACGAATTCATCAGAAGTCTTGACCAAGGGCCAGCTCATGTGTGACGATTTCGTCAGTTAACTTGGAGATGATGATGAGCCCGGAGATCGGCGGCGGCCAGCACGCGAGTAAAGACCTGCATAGCGAGCAGGGAGCGCTGCCCGGTGAACACACTGGCCGGTCCCGGAATCCGGTGATCAAGGTCCTCGACATCGCCTGGTTGGAGTTTGAAAAGCCGGATCTGACCCGCGCCGAGGCGTTCGCGCGGGCTTTCGGCTTCCAGACGGCACAGCACGGTGCCGACGAACTTCAGTTGCGCGGCACTGACGCGGGTGCGCCCTGCGTGATCGTGCGGCGCGGACTACGGACGCGATTCGCGGGTGTGGCGTTTCGGGCCCACGACGAGGTCGACGTGCTGCGGCTAGGCGATAAATTCGGTGCTTCCACCCGGCCGCTACCAGACAGCATCGGCGGCCTGTCGGTCGACCTGATCGACCCCAGCGGCATCCCAGTGTGCGTGGTCGCGGGCATGCACGAACTGCCCGAGTTACCTAGCCAGCAGCCGCACGCTTTCAATTTCGGGCACCAGCTGAAGCGCGTCAAAACCACCCAGCGTCCGCCGCGCGTGCCCGCACGGGTGCAGCGCCTGGGCCATCTGGTGGTGCAGTCGACCAAGTACCGCGAGACGCTGAACTGGTATCTGGACAACCTGGGCATGATCGTCAGCGATTTTCTGTTCTTTCCCGGCCAGCGCGCACTAGGGCCCACCATGAGCTTCATCCGCTGCGATCAAGGATCCACACCGGCCGATCACCACACATTGGCGATCGCGCTGGGTCCAGCCAACCGCTACGTCCACTCGGCATATCAGGTCAGTGATCTCGATGCCCTGGCCGCCGGCGGCGAATACCTCGGGGAACGTGGCTATTTTCGATCCTGGGGTATCGGCAGGCATATTCAGGGCAGTCAGATCTTCGACTACTGGCGTGATCCCGACGGATTTCTGGTCGAGCACTTCGCCGACGGCGACATGTTCGACAATACGGTCGAGCCCGGCTGGGCACCGTTCACCGCGTCTGGATTGGCCCAATGGGGCCCACCGGCGACCAGAGACTTCCTCGGAACCGCACCGCTATCGGCTCGCCACGAACTGGTTTCGATGATCACCGCGCTTCGCGCCAACAACGAATTCGATATCCGCCGCCTCATCGGCCTACTGAAGGTGCCCATCTCATGACCGTTTCCGTGCTGCACACTGCCGGCGCTTGGTGGATCAAGACTGCTGACGGTGCCACCAAGATCGACACCGCCGCCACCACGACCGCTGCACTGCTGGCCGATCGGGCCGCCATTGACGCTGCCTTGGAGGCTCGTGCCGCCGGCTCTGACGCGGTCGCCCTCGACAGTCTGGAGTTGGTCTCTCCGCTGACCAGGCCGTGCCGAGTGGTGGCCCAGATGACCAACTTCGAGTCGCATGTCCGGGACGCCGGGATGGACCCGGCATCGGTTCCGCTGACCTTCTTCCGCAAGGCGTCGGCATCGATCAACGGTCCGTTCGGCGACATCGTCAAACCCGCACACGTCAGACTGCTCGACTACGAGGTGGAGATCGGACTGGTGATCGGACGCGCAATCCCGGTCGGCACAGCCATTTCCGACACCAACCTCGCCGAATTCATCGCCGGACTGGTTATTACCAACGATGTTTCGGCTCGCGACATTCAACTTCCGCAGACCCAGTTCTACGAGGCCAAATCATATCCGACGTTTACCCCGGTCGGACCGGAGCTGGTATTGCTCAACGCCGAGGAGCTCAGGCGATTCGGCGACCTGCGGCTGCGCCTGAGCGTCAACGGCAGCGAACGACAGAACGCGCTGGTCGAGGGCGACATGCTGTACCGGCCGCTGCAGGCGCTGCAGTCGCTTACCCGATTTCAAGAGCTCGCCCCCGGTGACCTGATACTCACCGGCACTCCGGTCGGCACCGCCCTGAGCGCACCGCCGAAGCCTGTGGAGATCATCGGAAACCTGTTGCCGCCGGCCGTGAAGTGGCGGGCGTTCTTCAAGCGGCAAGCGGCCAACCCGAAATATTTGCAACACGGCGACATCGTGGAGGCGTCAGTGGCCACCGACGACGGGGCACTCGACCTCGGAACCCAGCGCAACACAATCCGATACGCGTGACGGACGGGGCTTCTGGCGTTGCCGGCCACGTGCCGGTGGCAATCGTCGGCGCCGGACCCACCGGCATCACCGCAGCCACGCTCTTGGCACAATTGGGCGTGCGCAGCCTCATCCTCGACCGCTGGCCGGGCGTGTACCCGCAGCCTCGCGCCGTGCACCTGGACGACGAAATCTACCGCATCATCGCGCGGCTCGGCATCGCCGACGAGTTCGCCGCGATATCGCGGCCGACGCTCGGGCTGCGCCTGCTAGACAAGCGATTCAAGGTGCTTGCCGAGTTCAACCGCAACCCCTCCCACAGCGTGCACGGCTTCCCGCAGGCCAACATGTTCGACCAACCGGAGCTGGAGGCGCTGCTGCGCGCAAACCTCAAGCGCTATCCGAACACTCAATTGCGCAGTGACGCCGAGGTCACCGCGGTCACCGAACACGACGGACACGTGCGCGTCACCTTCACCGACTGCTGCGACGGCCGGGTACACCAGATGGACGCGGACTATCTGCTTGGATGCGACGGCGCCAACAGCCTGGTACGCACCCAGATCGGCTCCGCCATGGGGGATTTGAACTTCGAGCAGCGCTGGCTGGTCGTTGATGTGGCCACCGACTTCGACCTGCGACAGTGGGAAGGCGTGCACCAGCTTTGCGATCCGGTACGGGCGGGAACCCACATGCGCATCGGACGGACCCGCTACCGGTGGGAGTTTCGGTTGCTGCCCGGCGAAGGCGCCGGCGACTTCGGCACCCTGAGCACATTGCGGCCACTGATCGCGCCCTGGACTCGCGACGTCCCTGACAGCGAGCTGACGCTCCTCCGGGTCACGGAGTACACGTTCCGGGCTCGAATCGCCAACCGGTGGCGCCGTGGGCGCATCTTCATCCTCGGCGACGCAGCACACCTCACTCCCCCGTTCATCGGTCAGGGCATGGGTGCCGGTGTGCGCGATGCGATGAATCTCTCCTGGAAGATCGCCGGAGTTCTCGATGGCACCCTAGCGGCCGATGTTCTCGACAGCTACGAGCGAGAGCGCAAACCGCACGTCCGGAGCATGATTCGGCTGGCCCTCACTGTCGGCCGGTCGATGACCGGGGGTGGCCGGCTCGGCAACCTGGCGCGCCGCATCGTGCTACCCAGACTGCGCTGGGTGCCGGGCCTGCGCGACAAGGTCGTCGACTCCACAACCCCGGCACTTCGTCCTTCGCCGCTGGTGTCCAAATCCCGGCGTCGGCGCCAACTGGCAGGCACGCTGTGTCCCAATCCGTCGCTGCCCGGCGGTCAACGGCTAGATGCGTTACTGGGCGACGGCTTTGCCCTCATCACCACAGACCGTCTCGATGCCGCCGACGACGCGCTGCTAAGCAGGCGCGGAATCGTGGTGCTGATCGCCGAAAGCGGCGGCGAACTGCACAGGTGGCTGCGCCGTGGACACGCCACGGCCGCCATCGTGCGTCCCGACCGGACAGTGATGTGCGCCGGGCGCGACATTGCCGCCGTGCGCGAACGGCTAGATCTGGCGCCGTTGCAGTTGCGCGATAATCCAGAACGGTAAAGCCACAAACAGCGTGCCGCCGATCAGGTTGCCTACCGTGGTGATGCAGATGTTGGTGAGCAAGCCGTCGTGAGCGAAGCCCCAGCTGATCCCCGCGTGCGGCGCCGACGGGTGGAAGAGGTGCAGCAATAAGGGAAGACCGAGGAATCCGACGTTGGCGATGACGTGTTGGGTGCCGCCGATCACGAATGCGAACGGACCGTAGAACGCGAACGTCATCCGCGCGACGTCGCTGCGGGCCTTGAAGTACAAGCACATCGCGGTTTGCAGGAACCACGTGCACACCACTGCAAGCAGGAGCGCAGTCCACAACGGCTGACCGGCCTTCAATGCGCCGACAGTTGCCGCGCGTTCGGCGAAGGCGCCCAGGTACGGCCCTCCCGCGGCACCGCAGATGGTGACGAACACCAGTGCGCCGGCGATGTTCCCGATCAATCCGACGACGACCAAAAGCAGGTAGCCGCGCAGGCTCAAGGTGCGCTTCAGCACTGCGAGCAACCCGGCCGCCATGTCCGCGGTTATCAGCGACATCCCGGACACCAGGATGAGAACAAAGGACATGCCGAATGCCAAGCCCATCAACAGGCTTGCGACGCCAGGGGTTTTAACTCCCGTGCTCACCACCAAAGCCAGCAGCACCCCGAAGACCACCATCGCACCGCCGACCAGGGAGCGCACAAAGAACGCCCAGGGGTTTGCGGCCTTCTCGACCGCCATAGCGGCCACCCGGTCCACCATGGTCCCGACGCTGAATGGCTCGAACGGATCGTCGGCCTTGCGCTGGTTGGTGGTCTGTTTGGTGCTCGGGAGTTCTGCAGGATGCGTGTCCGTGGGTGTGATGAGTTGAGACATTCGAAGGAACCTTTCGGCGAGTGAGATCTGGAGGTGAGATGACTGGAAAACGTTGCGCCGGTCAGGAAGCACTCATCCTTCCTGGCCTTTCCTAAAGGCTTGTGCTGCGTTGATTACGCCCGCGATATGCTCGTCGCTGAGCTTCTCCCCGTCGAAGACGTGATTGAGCAAGATCTTCAGGTCAAGCATTTGTTGCAGGTAGATCAGGCACGGCGGGCATTCTTCGAGGTGTCTGGCCACGATCGCTCCCCACTGCTGCGGGTCCGAGTCGACCAGATCGTCGACGAGTCGAACGAAATCGACGCAATCGATCGCGGGGACGGTGTTGTCGTGGACGGTCATCGCTTGTACCGCTTCTCCAGTTGGTTACGAAGGTTTCCTCGGGCGCGGTAGAGCAGGGCGCGCTGCCCCTCAGCGGATAGCTCAAGCACCTCGGCGGCCTCTTCGGCTGAGGTACCGACGAGGTCGCGAAGAATCACCAGCTGCCGTTGCCGCGCCGGCAGCGCATCCAGCGCGACCCGCACGTAATCGACGAGTTCGCTTGCCACCGTTAGCTCCTCGGGGAGGAACCGTCGCGACGGCGGGGTGCTCCAGTGCCCGGCATCGGGGTGTCCACCGGGGTGCATGCGGCCCGCCAGCGGGTCTGCGTCGTCGGCGGCCAGCACCTCATGCTCGCGGATCCGCGCCTCGCGGCGCCGGTGCCGCGAGGCGGTGTTTTTGACAATGCCGAACAACCACGTGGACACCGAAGAACGCCCTTCAAATGAGCCCGACGACCGCATAACCTCCACCCATGCCTCTTGCACAGCTTCTTCGGCCACTGCTGGTGAATTCACCATGGAGCGAGCGAAATTCACCATCGGCCGATGGAAGTCGCGAACCAAGCTGGCCAGTGGAACACCGCCGACCAGATGCTCGTCCACCGTCACCGTTGACCCGGGCCGTCACTCACTCGCACCGGTCAAGTTCCCAGCGCAGTTGCGCCTCAGATGGCGACTGGACGGGGATGAAAGCTGCCTCGCGGTAGCGCCGGCTGGCCGGCGTCCGGCTCGCATACCCCTTGCCCCCCGCCGTTCGGATCTCCAACGCCGCACTGTCGCTGGAGATCTCAGCAGCGGCCAGCCGCAGCGTCAACAGCTGTTTTTTACTCGGCGGTTGCGGCCCGCCGACGGCCGCGGCCGCGCTCGCCAGCGTTGACTGCGCCGAGACGAGCTTTTGTTCGACGTCGTCGACTTCGGCGCTGAACACCGAGTTCACCCCAGTCAGTCCGCGCCTGCTTTGCGCCACGGTGGTTTTCGTCAACCCGATGCACATCGCCGACTGCAGGACAAGAAAGGTGGGACGGACGGTGTTGAGAAATTCGTTGAAGTCCTTGGACAACACCTGATCTGAACCTACAAAAGCATCTTTCAGCTTCAGATAAGACGAGGCCGTACTACCCATTGCCAGCAACTCGAAGTGGTCGCCCAGCGCAACGCCCCGTGTGTTCAACGGCAGCGCCACGATCAGTTTCTCACCGTCCACGGTCTGTGCCGCGGTGATCATCAACGAGTCGTCGTACAAGTTGCTGGCCCACCGTAGCGACCCGCTCAGCCGGTAGCCGCCCTCGACGGGTGTGGCTGTGAGATCGAGGCTGCCGCAACCGGCGGCATCCTTGAATGCCGAGGCCATACCGCTGACCCCCAATGTGTTTCCGGTGAACAACGGCTTGGCCGCGGTGATGCTGAATGGCGTTGCGGCCGTGAGCAAGTACTCTATCGACATCCGATGGGCCCACACCGAGAATCCGGTGCTCATGCATTCCCCGGAAATCAGTGTGATCACATCGGCCATCCGCGCGAGTTGCCCATCGACGTTTCCCGGCGCACCCAGCCCGAGCAGACCCGCGGCACCGAGCGCCGCGAAACTACGTCGAGAGGTGTCCTCGCCGCGGTCCAACGCGTCCGCGTGGGAACGAATGTCGATCAGCAACTCCGAGCCGAGCACCCCGATTTCGGGATCAATTGTCGCGGTCACGGCGCCCCCTCCTGTTCTTGGTGCTTCCATGCGTAGTCGAGAAACTTGCCATCGAACGTGACGATCACTCGATCGCCCTGCGGGTCCGGACGACGTTCGACGCTCATCCTGAAATTGATGGCGCTCATGATCCCGTCACCGAACTCCTCATGGATCAGCTCCTTGATGGCCGGCCCATAGACCGACAGCGCCTCGTGAAACCGATAGATCGTCGAATCCGACGCCACGGCTTCGTTGCTGCCCCGATATGGCTGCAATTGCAAGACCGCGACGGCTTCACCATCCAGCTCTAGAAGCTGCGTGACGATCCTGGCCTCATGAGCTGAGAGTGGATGCTGCCCGAGTAGCGCGGCAACCGTCCACACTTTGTCTTTATCGATCGCCTCGGCGATCTTGGCCCAACTCAGACCATGCTTTAGCCGGGCCAGCCGGACGATCTCAGCGAGATCAGCCTTTGTCAATACACTTGTCATGGTGGGCCTCCCGGCGCTGTTGCTAGCCGATGGCCAGCGTCGAGTCGACGCTTGCCGGACGCCGGAACGTATTGACCACCGGCGACCAGGCGATCGCGTTGTCGTGGATCTGTTTGAGCGTCTCGTCGTCGGTGTCTCCGGCCAGGGTTACCTTGCAGCGCACCGCGCTCAACCCGAGGACCTTGTCGTCGGGGGTGTCGCCGACTCCCCACACGGCGGAGATGTCGATGTCACCCTCCATCTCGACCTCGATTTTGGTGAGCGTCACGCCGCGGTGTGTTGCGTTGGCGAGCAGGCCGACGGAGATGCATGACCCAAGGGCAGCCAGGGCGGTCTCGGACGGATTAGGCGCCGAGTCATCGCCCAGCAGGGCGGGTGGCTCGCCGACCAGCATCGGCGCCAGGTCGCGCACATAGGTCATGTTCCGGAACCCGGCTTCACAAACAGTTTTGGCCTTGAGGGTTTTCTTGCCGGCGGTGGGGTTGGCCTTGGCGTTACACGACAGCCGGTCGAGGGCCTCAGCGTCGATCACGAGCGCGTCGGTCATTAGGTTCCTCCGATTTCCTCAGGACGGCACGATTTGGTCGTCACAGTGTTAGTGCTCAACGGAACCGATGTGTGACGGCTGCCAAGATTGATTTACCGGGACGACACGGACGGTGACTTGCCTGAAATATCTCGGCCCCGGCGCGACGAACTGCAACAACGCCAGCTGATCGGCAGCGTTTGGGACGTGAGTCCATGTCCACGAACGTTTGCGTCACACTGAGTTCAAAGGCCGGCCATACCGTTGGCAGCGACCGGTCTCGAGCGGCGGCTCAGACCCCAGGGGATTTCACGGGCCATAACGCCGCCACAGTGGCAGAACGGAGTCGAGGTATTCCATGAACTTCTGCAGCCCCACCCGGTATTGGCCGTATCCCAGCGGATCCGTGGCGTATTGCGGAAACGCGATGCCCAGCCCGAAGAGCCCCGGGGCGACGATTCCGTTGGTCGCGTTGTAGTCCAACGGCCCCCACTGTCTGGTCTCGGGGAGTCTTCTGCGTTCGAAGCCCACGGTGTAAACGACCCGGTCACAGGCCTGCAACCGCTCTTGGAAGTCCGGCCCGCCGACCCAGCACCTCTCCAGCCGCTCTGGATATACGCCCTCGATATTTTCCCGGGCCCACGCCGCCGCGTGGCCCTTCAGACCGGTGTCGTCAAACAAGATCCAATCCTGCAGATAGATGGCATAGCTGAGGGGGCTCCGGTAGAAATTGACCACTTTCCGCACGGGCCCGGCCAGCAGATTAGGCAACGCGATCATTGACGAATGGGAAGAACCGAAGACTGCGACGGTCGACTCCGCTAATTGCAGCTCCGCGAGCCGTTCAGGATCGAGAACGACCTCGAGGGGAATCTCGTCTAAGTGTGGGTTCAAGTCGGGGAACGAGAGTTTTTTCGACGTAGCTCCGACCGCGAGGATCACATTCTCCGAGGCGATTTCGTGCTCTTCCGTTTCAATCGTCCACCGCCTCTTCGTCTTAGTGAGAGCCGTCGCGGTGGTTTCAAAATGCTTCACTCGTGAACACAAGTGCTGTGAGATCCACACCAAAGGATCGGCGACCAGCCCCAGCGGACATGTCTCTTCGGGCTCCACTTCCTCGATCGCAAAACCCGATCCCTCAGCGAACCGAAAAGCCGTGGAGCTGTTTAAAAAGCTCAGGAAGAGCGAAACTTTCGTATTACTGGAAACCGCGCGCCACTTTCTGCCGAGATCTCCTGCCGCGAAATATGGGTCTATCCAGGCGATTTCTTCCGCTAATATCCCATCATCGAGAAGTCGCCCCACCGCGGCAATTCCAGCGGGACCGGCGCCTATTACCGCCCACTTGAAGCTTGTCATATCCCACGTATAGACGAGCGACGAAAAAAGCGCACCTCCGATGCCGCGGAGACCGGCGAATTTTCGCTGGCGTCAGATGCGGTCAGCCGAACAGGCCCTGCCCGATGTAGTGGCCTTCGTCGGGCGACGGGGGCACCGCGAAGATCGCCGATCCGATGTGGCGGATGTATTCGTTGAGCAGGTCGTTGGCGCCGAGTCGGTTCTGCAGGCGAACGAAAGCCTGCGGATCATTTTGGTACGAGATGAACAGCAACCCGGCGTTGAGTTGGCCGTTGGCGTCGAGGCCGTCGGTGTAGTTGTAGGAGCGTCGGCGGATCATGACGCTGTCGTTGTTCTCCCTGGCGGCCAGACCGATGTGAGACGCCGGATCGATGAGCGGATTGCCGTCTGGGCCTTTGGCGGTGAAGTTCGGTGTATCGAATTCGGACGTGCCACTCAGCGGTGCGCCCTCTTCTTTGCTGCGTCCGAAGATCTTCTGCTGGTTGCCGATTCGATCGGTATCCCACGTTTCCAGCAGCATCCTGATCTTGCGGACGACCTGATAGGTGCCGCCGTTCATCCAGGGCTGGTCGCTGTTGTCGACCCACACGTACTTGGCGTACTCCGCATCGGTGGCAACGTTGCGGGTACCGTCCTTGAAGCCCAAGAGATTTCGCGGGGTGTGCTGGCCAGGGCCGGCCGACGCCCGGCCGAAGCCGCAACCGAATCTAACTAGTGGTGTGTCTGTGAATTAC
>PLSK01000250.1 GCA_003165155.1 Mycobacterium sp.
TCAACTCACCCTGACACGCAGGGCCGGACGACATCGCCGGCAAGTATCCCGTCCGGGACGTCTTGAGTCGCTCGGAGCTCAAAGTGGGTACGCAGATGTGCAAGATCGGTGCCACAACCGGCGAGACGTGCGGTCCGATCACCACCGTCCACGGCGCCTACGTGGTCGAGGCCAACCTGCATTGCGAGGGGGGCGACAGCGGCAGCCCCGGCTTCGTGAAGAATCCGGACGGCACCGCCAGCGCGGTCGGCATCCTGACCTCATCGGACGACGACGCCGACCAGACGTACTTCATCCTCGTTCAGCCGCTGCTCACGAAGTGGGGCCTACAGCTGCTGCCCTGACCTCACGGCCGCATTTCGTAGGCGCCGTTGAGCGGCAGCACGTGTTCCCGCCAAACCCGGTCGTAGCGGCCCTGGTCGTGAACCGGACGCCGGATCATCCGCATCGCGAAGCGGGCCTGCTCGTCTGTCGCCGAGGGCTTGTCGTTCAGCTCGACGGCATAAACGTTGAAATCCCGGACGAGCAGACCAAAGATCTCGTCGATCAACGTCTCATCGACACCAGACAGCGGTGCCTCCTCCAGGATCAGCTGGGCGTAGGGCACCAGGGCGAATAGCTGGCCCACGCCGAAAGCGAAGTCGATGTCCTTCTGCTGGGCCGCGTCCGGAGTCGCGGACGCCAACATCTCGGCGAGTACCTCGATCTGCTGCCGCAGCAAAGTGACATTAGGTAGATGCGCGAAGGTGTCAAATGACGCGCGCCAGTCGTGGAACCGCACCTTGCCCAATCCGCCGGTCGGCCCCTGGGCGAACAGGAATGTGTCGTCGGCGGCATCGTCGCGGCGCGGGATGAGCGGCAGCGCGGCATCGGCGGCAAACAGGTAGTTGGGCATGAACTTGCCCAGCAGTCCGATGTTGATGTGGACGGTGCCTTCCAGCCGCGGCAGCAGCCCGATCTCGCGGGCGACGGTCTCGAAGAAGGTGTCCTTCTCCACTCCCTTGGCGGCGATGACATCCCACAGAGCGGTGATGACGCGCTCGCCCTCGCCGGTGACTTTTGCCTTGGTGAGCGGGCTGTAGAGCAGGTAGCGACGGTCGTCGGCGGAAGCGCTGCGCATGTAGTCCGAGGCACGGGCGCACACGAGCCGCATCGCGACCAGTCGCGCGTAGGCATCGGTGAGTAGCCGTCGCACGTGGCTGAAGTCGGTGACGAGCGTCCCGTACAGGTGGCGGTTGGCAGCGTGGGTGACCGCCTCGTACATGGCGTGGGTGCACATGCCGACCGCGCCCCAACCCAGGTTGTACTTGCAGACGTTTACCGTGTTGAGGGCAGCGTGGAAAGCGTCCGGGCCGCGGTGCAGCAGATCCGCCTCGGTGACCGGGTAGTCGTGCAGCGCGTAATTGGCGACGTAGTTCTGCGAGTTCACCACGTTCTTGATCAGCTCGTAGCGGTCGTCTTGCGAGTCGGCGGCGAAGAAGACGTACTCGTCAGTCTGGTCGATCTTGCCGAACGTGGAGACCATGCGCGCGACGTTCGCGTTGCCGATGTAGTACTTCTCGCCGTTCGCCGTCCACCCGTGCCCAAAATCGTTTGTGGGCGTCAGGATCATGTCGGTCTGGTAGACGTCGGCGCCGTGGGTCCGCTCGGACAAGCCAAACGCGAACACCTCGCCCTGTTCCAGCTGGGCGGCCGCCTTGCGCTTGGCGTCCTCGTTGTCGCTCATCCAGATAGGGCCCAGGCCCAGTGCGGTCACTTGGAACGGGTACCAGTAGCTCAGCCCGTAGAAGCCGATGATCTCGGCGAATTCGCTGATCCGGTAGGTGTCCCAGCGGCAATCGTCGGCGCCGTACTCGGCCGGCGTCAGCAGCGAGGCGAAGATGCGTTCCCTGGCGATGAAATCGAGGAAGTCGGAGTACCAGGCCCGTTCGTGGTCGTCACGCTTGAGCCGGGCCTTGCCGCGGGACTCGAAGAACTCCACCGTCGCGGCCATGATCTCGCCGGAGCGACTGTCTGGATATTTGCGCTGCAGGCGGTTGGGATTGAGCAACATGAGGGGACGGTACTGCAAACGCCTCTGTTGGTGAACCGCCTCGGCGACTTAGCATCAGCTTCGTGTCAGAACTCAGCACCGCGCGCGGGCATATCGATACCGCCGAGCTTGGCGTCACGCTCATGCATGAGCACGTATTCATCATGACCACCGAGATCGCCCAGAACTATCCCGAAGCCTGGGGTGACGAAGATAAGCGGGTGGCGGACGCCATCACCCGGCTCAATGAGCTCAAGGCCCGCGGCGTGGACACCATCGTCGACCTCACGGTGATCGGGCTGGGGCGCTACATCCCACGCATCGCCCGAGTCGCGGCGGCCACCGAGCTGAATATCGTTGTGGCGACCGGGCTTTACACCTACAACGACACGCCGTTCTACTTCCACTACATGGGCCCGGGCGGGGAGGTCGGCGGCCCGGAGATCATGACCGACATGTTCGTCCGCGACATCGAGCAGGGCATCGCCGACACCGGCATCAAAGCGGGCATCCTCAAGTGCGCCACCGACGCGCCCGGCGTCACCCCGGGCGTCGAGCGGGTGCTGCGCGCGGTGGCCCAGGCGCACAAACGCACCGGAGTGCCGATCTCCACCCACACCCACGCCGGGCTGCGGCGCGGGCTGGAACAGCAACGCATCTTCGAAGAAGAGGGCGTCGACCTGAGCCGGGTGGTCATCGGGCATTCGGGCGACAGCACCGACGTCGGTTACCTCGAAGAGCTCATCGCCGCCGGCTCCTACCTGGGGATGGACCGGTTCGGCATCGACGCGATATCGCCGTTCGAGGACCGGGTGAACGTCGTGGCGCAGATGTGCGAGCGCGGGCATGCCGACAAGATGGTGCTCTCGCACGACGCCAGCTGCTATTTCGACGCACTGCCCGAGGAATTGGTCCCGGTGGTGATGCCGAATTGGCACTACCTGCACATCCACAACGACGTGATTCCCGCCTTGAAGGAGCGCGGCGTGACCGACGAGCAACTGCACACCATGCTGGTCGACAATCCGCGCCGGATCTTCGAGCGAAAAGGGGCTTACGCGTGAGTGAGCCGGTCCCGCCGATCGGCACCCAGATCTCGGCGCTGGCCGCGCTCGCTCCCGACGAGCCGGCGGCGAGTTGCGACGGGCGCACGATCACCCGCGGCGAATTGGACTCCTCGACGAACCGGCTGGCCCGTGCGTACGCCGAGCGTGGCGTGGGCGTCGGCGACTACGTGACCATCGCGTTGCCCAACTCCATTGGATGGGTGCAGGCCGCGGTGGCCTGCTGGAAACTGGGCGCGGTTCCCCAGCCGCTGCCCGCGCGGCTGCCCGCGGCGGAGTTCGAGGGTCTGCTGGAATTGCGGCCACGCGCGCTGCTCGTGGGGCGGGAACACCCGGGACTACCCAGTGTGCCGGCGGGTTTCGTTCCGGACCCGACGTTGTCCGATGGCCCGCTGCCGGAGGCCGTGTCGCCGAGCTGGAAGTCGATGGCGTCGGGCGGCAGCACCGGGCGACCCAAGCTCATCGAAGTCGGCGGCGACGGCCGGGTGCCGTCGACAATGGGATACGCCCTGGGCGCGCAGGAGGGCGATACCTTCCTGGTGCCGGTGCCACTGAGTCACAACACCGGGATGACCACCGCCACAATCGCTTTGCTGATGGGCCAGCATTTGGTGCTGATGAGCCGCTTCGACCCACACGAATTCCTCCGGGCGATCACACAACATGGCGTCACACTCCTGACGACGGTCCCGACCATCATGCAGAGGCTGCTGCCGGTCTACCGCGCCGATCCCGATTCCTATGACTTGTCATCGATTCGGCGGTTCTGGCACGTCGGCGCGCCGTGCCCGCCCGCCATCAAGCAGGCGTGGATCGACCTGCTAGGGCCCGCAGTGGTTTGGGAGCTGTACGGTGGCACCGAATTGCAGGCGATGACGTTCATCTCCGGCGATCAGTGGCTGACCCATCCGGGATCGGTCGGCGTGGTGGTTACCGGCCAGATGAAGGTGCTCGACGACGACGGCAACCCGTGCCCACCCGGTGTGGAGGGTGAGATCTATATGCGGCCCGACCCCGGCAGTGCACCGACCTACCGCTACGTCGGCGTCGAGGCGAAAAGCCGCGACGGCTGGGACTCGCTGGGCGACCTCGGCTACTTCGACGCCGACGGGTTCCTGTACCTGTCCGACCGCCGGGTCGACATGTTCACTACGGGCGGCCGCAACGTCTACCCCGCCGAGATCGAGGGCGCCCTGTCGGCGCACCCGGAGGTGCTGTCTTGTCTGGTTATCGGCGTCCCTGATCCGAACGCGGGTGATCTGGGTCAGGTACCGTACGCCCTGGTGCACACCGCCGACGGGTCCGCTTTGGACGCCGCGGGTGTGCAGGAGTTTCTGCGCGAACGCATCGCGACATACAAGGTGCCGCCCACCTTGGAATTCATTGAATTCGTCGACACTCCCCTGCGCGACGATGCCGGCAAAGCCCGTCGCTCGGCCGTGCGCGACGAGGTCATGGCGCGATTGCGTCTGCCTCAAGGTCAGTGACGGGGTCGACCGCGCCGATCTTCTGAGGCCTGCGTTTCTCCCAGCGCCGCAACGCTTCCCGGCACGGCGCCTCAATCAGCGCGTAACTGACGGCCGCGATCGCGAAACCGAAGATCAGCGTCAGCACCAACACCGTTGGCATCCGGCCGGTGAACGGGAACGTCCCGATCACCGGGAACACCATCGCCAGTGCGGCCAGGTGCCACACGAACAGGCCATAGGACCAACGCCCCAGGGTCACCATGACGGTAGTGCCCAGCAGCCGGTGCGGGGTGTCGGGCCGGTCCAGCACCAACGGCGCGACCAGCGCGAACGCCACCAGCGAGCCCGCCGCCGTCTTCACCGCGAACTGCGTGGCCGTGCCCGGAACCAACCCCTCCGGGCCCGCCAGCGGCGACGCCGCCAGCAAGAAGGCCAGCACCGCCACCGCACCCATCAGCACGCGCCGGCGGGCCAACCGGTGCGGCAACCCGACCGGGCAATAGACCCATTCCGCCAGCAACATGCCCGCGGCGAACCAGGAGAAAAACGCCGGCGGCCAGTTCAGCGGGTTGATTCCGGAGCCGGAATACCCAGAATGCCAAGGCGCCCAGCCCCAGGTCCAGCTCAGAGCCGCCAATGCCGCGATCGCCGGCACCCGAGCGCTGACTGGGATGCGGCGGGACAGCAACGCCAAGATCGGCAACGCCAGATAAAAACAGACCTCTACCGAAAGGCTCCACATTTGGGTCAGGCCGCCGGTCAGGGTGAGCGGCACATAGATCTGGGTGAGCGTCAGGTTCGCCAGCCAAACGGTGAGGCTGGCGTGATCCGCATCGGGCAGCAGGGACAGAATCACCACGACCGCCACCAGATAGGCCGGCATGATGCGGACAACCCTGGAGCGCAGATAGTGGCTTGTGCGGGGTCGCGTGCCCAGATCCCTCGCCGCCGCGGCGTGGCCGCGCCACAACAGAAACCCCGACAGGGCAAAAAACACCGCCACGGCCAGATCGAACCGGCCGAACAGTCGGCCGGCGACACCGCTGGAGTGCCCGGTCTGGAACGCAACATGGGTAATGACCACGCCGACGGCCGCGCAAGCGCGCATCCCCTCCACGGCGGGCAAAAAGCTGCGGATCCCGCCCACCGGCCGGCCATCGGTCACGCTCACAGTCTGCCTCTGGTCGGGTTAAGGGGGAATCGGGTACACCCAGATGACTGGGGCAAAGAGGCGCTGGGTTCGTCCGCTTGGGCCTTACATTCTGCTGTTAGGGTCAAGCGGGTTCGCCTCGCTGGTTGGTCGGGCCGGAGCGGGTCGCGGCCGACAAGTCCAGGAAACCACCGAGCACCACTAGGAGGGCACAGCAACGTGAACCGAGCAGTCATGTTGCGGTTTGCCGCATGCGGAGTCATCGGGCTCGGGGCCGCCATGTTGATCGCCGCGCTGCTGCTGTCGACCTACACCAGCAGCCGGATCGCCAAGATCCCGCTCAATATCGATACCACGTTGATCAGTGACGGAAGCGGAACCGCCCTCGATCCAGCCTCGTTGTCCGCCGAGCACTTCGCCATCAACCAAGACGTGCCGGTGGTGTCTCAGCAGCAGATCAGCGTCGAGTCGCCCGCCAACGCCGACGTGGTCACGCTGCAGGTCGGCTCCACGCTGCGGCGCACCAATAAGCAAAAAGACGCCGGCCTGCTGCTGGCGATCGTCGACACCGTCACCCTCAACCGCAAAACGGCGCTTGCCGTTTCGGACGACACCCGCACCGGTGGTGCGATCCAAAAGCCTCGCTCGATCACCGACGAGAACCCACCCACCAACAGCGCGCTGCGTCACGAGGGGCTGTCCTATCGGTTCCCGATGCACACCGAGAAGAAGACGTACGCCTATTTCGATCCGATCGTGCAGAAGGCGTTCCCCGCCAATTACGAGGGCCAACAAGACGTCAACGGGTTGAGCACATACCGCTTCACCCAGAACATCGGTTACAGCGCCGACGGCAAGCTCGACAATCCCGTCAAATACCCGTCGCTGTACGCCGGAAATGAGGACGGCAAAGTCACCGCTTCCGCGGCCATGTGGAACTTGCCGCCGGGTGGCGATCCGAACGAGCAGATCACCATGACCCGCTATTACGCGGCGCAGCGAACCTTCTGGGTGGATCCGGTGTCGGGCACCATCGTCAAAGAAACCGAGCACGCGAACCACTACTTCTCCCGTGACCAGCTCAAGCCCGAGGCGACACTGGCCGATTACAAGGTCACCTCCACCGAAGACACCGTCCAATCGCAGGTCAACGCGGCCCGCGACGAGCGGGACCGGCTGTCGCTGTGGTCCCGGGTGCTGCCGATCACCTTCACCGCGGTCGGCTTGATCGCGCTGATCGGCGGCGGCGTGCTCGCCGCGTTCAGCCTGCGCACCGAGAGCGCGCTGACCGACCCCGGCCTGGACCGGGGCGACGAGGAATACGTGGATCACGACAGACCCGCGGTACGGGTGCCCGGCGCTGAGGCGGAGACCGAGAAGTTGCCCGCGCACCGGCCCGGTGCGCACAAGGATCCGAGCGGCACCGATCCCCCCGCGCTAGCGGGTGAGCCGCCGGAGTCCGGGCCCGCTGACCCGCCCGCCGCGGCTGGTCCCGCCAGCCCCGACCCATCCGAACGGACCTAACGCGGCTGGGCCGAGGGTGACAGAGGTACGCACCCGGCTTCTGCACTGGTCCCAGCCGGCGTACGCGCTGCTGCTCGCGCTACTGATAGTCGCGCCGCTGTTGCAGCCGGGGTATCTGCTGCTGCGCGACGCAGTCTCGACGCCTCGATCGTTTTTATCCGATACCGCCTTGGGATTGACGTCGGCGCCGCGCGCGACGCCGCAGGATTTCGCGGTAGCGCTGGCCTCGCAGCTTATCGACGGCGGCATCGTGGTGAAGTCTCTGCTCGTTCTGGGCCTGTGGCTGGCGGGGTGGGGTGCGGCGCGACTGGTGGCGACCGCGTTACCGGCCGCCGGCGTGGGCGGCCAGTTTGTCGCGATCACCCTGGCGATCTGGAATCCCTATGTCGCTGAACGACTCCTGCAGGGCCATTGGAGCCTGCTGGTCGGCTACGGCTGCCTACCCTGGGTTGCGGCGGCAATGCTGACGCTGCGGGCCGCCGACGCGCCTGGATGGTCCGGGGTGTTCGGCATGGCCTTTTGGATCGCGTTGGCGGGGCTGACCCCGACGGGGCTGATGCTCGCCGCAACGGTGGCGCTGGCCTGCGTCGCTGCCCCGGTTGAGTGCCCGGATCGGTCCTGGCCGCGCTGGCTTTGTGCCGCAACAGCATTGGGTGCCGCACTGGTGGCGGCGCTGCCCTGGTTGACGGCATCGGTGGCGGGCTCGTCGTTGACCAGCCACGCGGCGGCGAACACACTCGGGGTCAATGCGTTCGCGCCGCGCGCCGAACCTGGTCTGGGCACGCTCGGTAGCCTGGCCAGCCTCGGCGGGATTTGGAACGGCGACGCCGTACCCGCTTCGCGCACTACGCTTTTCGCGGTGTTGTCCGCCGTCGTGCTGCTGGGAGTGGTGGCGGCCGGCCTGCCGACGACGGTGCGTCGCCCGGCCGTGCTGCCGTTGCTGGGGCTGGCGGCTGCGGCTGTGCTGATACCGGCGGCGCTGGCCACCGGCCCCGGCCTGCATGTGCTGGGTGCGGTAGTTGACGCCGTGCCCGGCCTCGGCGTGCTGCGCGACGGCCAGAAGTGGGTGGCGCTGGCCATGCCGGGATACGCACTGGCCGGCGCGGGCGCGGTGGTGACGCTGCGGCTGCGGGCCAGCCCGCTGAGACCCCTAGTAACCGCTATGGTCTGCTGCCTCGCGCTGCTACTGGCGCTTCCCGACCTGGCCTGGGGAGTTTGGGGCAAGGTTGCGCCGGTGCACTACCCGCCCGGGTGGGCTGCGGTGGCGGCGGCGATCAACGATCAGCCGGCGGCCGTCGCGGTGCTGCCCGCCGGCACCATGCGACGTTTCACCTGGTCGGGTCCGGCGCCGGTACTCGATCCGCTGCCCCGCTGGGTGCGCGCCGACGTACTGACCACCGGTGACCTGACCATTTCGGGGGTCACCATCCCCGGGGAGGGTAATCGGGCCCGCGCGGTACAGGCATTACTGCTGGCCGGGCCGGATCCGTCGGCCTTGGCCCGAGCCGGTGTGGGGTGGCTGGTCGTCGAATCGGACAGCGCCGGCGACATGGGTGCGGCCGCACGCACCCTGGGCGCGACGACGCCGGTCTACCGTGACGACGAACTCGCGCTGTACCGGATCGGTGGCCAGACCGTTGGCGCGAGCCCGGACAGCCGACGGGCGATGACGCTCGCGCATCTGGCGTGGCTGACCATGCTGATCCTGGGCGCCGTCGGCGCAGTGCTCAGCAGGGCGCGCCGGCCGGTTTTAGACCGGGTTGCTGATCAGGCCGCTGACTAAGTCGCCGGCCTGCACCGCTTCCAGCACGGTGCGCACCGCGTCGGCGGTTTGCGCCCAGGAGAACTCGCAGCTGCGCGTCTGCGCCTTGGCACCGAGTTGATCGCGCAGGACCGGATCGGATAGCAGTTGCTCGAGCCGATCCACCAGCTCAGCGCGGCTGTCCACCAATACCCCGGTCACGCCGTCAACGATCGAGTCGGAAAGGCCGCCGGAGGATCGGTAACCGATGGTGGGCACCGCGTGCTGGGCCGCCTCGACGACCGCCAGTCCCCATCCTTCTTTGCGCGACGGCAGCACGTGCACCCACGAGCTTTGCAGCACCTGGTGTTTGGTCACGTCGTCGACATGACCGTGGAAGGTCACCGCCTCCGAAATATCCAGCCGTTGCACATGGTGCGCGAGGCGCTGCCGCCACCATCCGCCACCAACGATGTCCAACTGCAGACCGGGTATCCGCGGCCGCAGCTCCGCGAGTGTTTCCAATGCATCTTCGATCTGCTTGTGCGGGACCAGCCGTGACAGCACGACCACCCGCGGCGTCGCCGAGCGGGAACCGGACAGCGATTGCGGCGGCGCCTCGTCGAGACCGTTGCGCACCACCGCGATCCGCTCGTCATCCACTCCGAGGGCGACCAGATCGCGGGCCGACGGCAGCGACACCGTCACGTACTGGTTGTGCCGGTTCAGTCGGGGCGACAACGTCGACTCGATGAACCAGCCGAGCCGGCTGAGTATCGGCCCGGCCACCGGCCACTGCTCACGATGGCAGTGGTGGACCAGCACCAGCACCCGGCGGCCGTACACCAGCCGGGCCAGGAACGGCAGGCCGTTTTGGGTATCAACTACTACATCGGGCCGCACTTGCCGGAGTGATCGGATGCCGAGCCGCGCCCCTAATTCGTTCAGGGCCATCGCCAGCAACGCCCATACGTACACCGAGTAGCGCCCGCCAGAACGACTGATCCGCACACCGTCGACGACTTCACGTCGCGGCGCACCCGGATAACGGGCGGTGCGCAACTTCACGTCGATGCCCGAGGCGGCCAACTGCGCGCCGACGCGCTGCAGGTAGGTTTCGCTGCCGCCCCCCTGCGGGTGCCCGGTGTCGCGCCAGCACAGCAGCAGCACGGAGCGCAGATCAGACATCAACCGCCAGCCTAATGGTCGTCAACCGTAGGGTTGTCCGATGTGGCCGGGACGGACATCTTCGCGCGGCGGGCAACCCTTACCCGCGCGCTGCGACTGCTGTCAGAATTCCGCTACGAACAGCC
>PLSK01000207.1 GCA_003165155.1 Mycobacterium sp.
TGCCCCCGACGCAGGCCTTCCGCAAAACATTCGGGGAGAACTTCTTCTACATGCTGTATTTCCAGGAGCCAGGTGTTGCAGACGCCGAACTCAACGGGGACCCCGCCCGCACGATGCGCCGGATGATCGGTGGCCTGCGGCCGCCCGCTGACAAGGAGGCGGCATTACGGATGGTGGCCCCGGGCCCGGAAGGCTTCATCGATCGGCTTCCCGAGCCTGACGCGCCGCCGGACTGGATCAGCCAGGACGAACTCGACCATTACATCAGCGAGTTTTCCCGGACCGGGTTCACCGGGGGCCTGAACTGGTATCGCAATTTGGACCGGAACTGGGAGACCACCGCCGAACTAACCGACGCGAGAATCTCGGTGCCGTCGTTGTTCATCGCCGGAACAGCTGATCCGGTGTTGGCCTTCACCCGTTCCGACCGCGCGTCGGAAGTAATCTCCGGCCCGTACCGTCAGGTGATGATCAACGGCGCGGGGCACTGGATACAGCAAGAGCGACCTGATGAGGTCAACGCGGCACTGTTGGACTTCCTCAGCGGACTGGAATTGCGATGAGCGCCCCACTGCGTTTCGGCGTCTTTATCACACCATTTCATCCGACCGGCCAATCCCCCACGCTGGCCTTGGAATACGACATGGAACGTGTCGTCGCGCTTGACCGACTGGACTTCGACGAGGCGTGGTTCGGCGAACACCACTCCGGCGGCTACGAGCTGATCGCCTGCCCGGAGGTGTTCATCGCCGCCGCCGCCGAGCGGACCAAGCACATCCGGCTGGGTACCGGAGTGGTCTCGCTTCCCTACCACCATCCACTCATGGTGGCCGACCGCTGGGTGCTACTGGATCACCTGACCCGCGGCCGGGTCATGTTCGGTACCGGTCCGGGCGCGCTGCCGTCGGACGCCTACATGATGGGCATCGACCCCATCGAGCAGCGGCGGATGATGCACGAGTCCCTAGAGGCGATCCTGGCACTGTTTCGCGCAGCGCCCACGGAGCGGATCGACCGCCACTCCGACTGGTTCACCCTGCAGGACGCGCAGTTGCACATCCGCCCATACACCTGGCCTTATCCGGAAATCTCCACGGCAGCAATGATTTCGCCGTCCGGTCCCCGCCTGGCCGGGTCGCTGGGTACGTCGCTGCTTTCGCTCTCGATGTCTGTGCCCGGCGGGTACGCCGCGGTGGAAAACACCTGGGAGATTGTCCGTGAGCAGGCCGCCAAAGCGGGCCGGGACGAGCCGGACCGGGCGGATTGGCGCGTGTTGAGCATCATGCACATTGCGGACACCAAGGACCAGGCGATCGACGACTGCATCTATGGGTTGCAGGATTTCGCGAACTACTTCGGCGCGGCCGGGTTCGTCCCGCTGTCGAACTCGGTCGGAGGCACCCAGTCACCCCGCGAGTTCGTCGCTAAGTATGCGGCGCAAGGAAATTGCTGTATCGGCACACCCGACGACGCAATCGCATACATCGAAGATCTACAGGAACGGTCGGGCGGTTTCGGNNAAGGGACAACTGGAAGCGCCCCGGTCATCTCACGACTGGGCCAGAGACAATCGCGAACAGCTGATTGGCCGCGCCGGCCAGGCCGTGGTCAAAGCCATCACCGAGCATGTCGATGAACAGAAAGGCGTGGGGAACTGATGCGTGCCGCCGTTTTGCGAGACAACCGGATGATCTACCGGGACGATGTGCCCGAACCGGTGCCCGGACCCGGCCAGGTGCTGGTTGCGGTGCGAGCTTGCGGAATCTGCGGCTCCGATCTGCATTTCGCCGCCCATGGAGACCAGGTACTGGCGCTTGGCGGACGGATGGCAGGCGATGCCGGCACCGGGCTGGACGTCGATCTGGGCGGCGACGTCTTTATGGGTCATGAATTCAGCGCCGAGATACTCGAAGCTGGACCTGAAACCGAAACGCACGCGCCGGGAACGCTGGTCACCTCGATCCCGGTGTTGTTGTCTACCAAGGGTGTTGAGCCGATTGTCTACAGCAACAGCACGATGGGCGGCTACGCCGAACGGATGCTGCTCTCGGCTCCGTTGTTGCTGCCCATCCCCAACGGCCTTGACCTCAAACATGCCGCCCTGACCGAGCCCATGGCGGTGGGATTGCACGCCGTCAACAAGTCCAACATCAAGCCCGGCGAGGCTGCGTTGGTGATTGGTTGCGGTCCGATCGGGATCGCGATCGTCGCCTCGCTTCGGGCGCGCGGTGTTGAAAGCATCGTGGCAGCGGACTTTTCACCGAGACGGCGTGAGTTGGCGGCCGCAATGGGGGCGCACCAGGTGGTAGATCCGGCAATTGGCTCGCCATTCGACTCTGTCAAAGCGGCAGTGGTGTTCGAAGCCGTCGGAGTGCCCGGAATCATCGACGACATCTTGTTGCGGGCCCGGCCGGGCACCCGGCTGGTCGTTGCCGGGGTGTGCATGCAGCCCGACAGCTTCCATCCGTTCTTCGCCATCGCCAAAGAAATCAACGTGCAGTTCGTCCTCGCCTACAATCCGGAGGAGTTCGCCGGCACGCTGCGCGCGCTGGCCGAGGGCGAGATCGACGCCACCCCGATGATCACCGGAGAGGTCGGCTTGGACGCGGTCGGCGCGGCATTCGACGACCTCGCCGACCCCGAACGACACTGCAAGATTCTCGTGACACCATAGTGGCGGTAGCGTTGGAGCCTTCCGGTCCGGTCTACGTCACGCTCGTTGCGAATCAGATTGACATGCTTAGGTGAAATCCAACATCGTGACTGATGCGCATCTTCACTGTGGATTGCTTCACGGACCGGCCGTTTGCCGGCGGCCCCGCCGGGGTGTGCGTGCTCGATTCGGGGTGGCCCGCGACTGAGCGGTTGCAACAAGTTGCGGCCGAAGTGATGCTGCCAGCCACCGCGTTCGTCCGTCGTGCTCAGCCGCGCACCGAACTGCGTTGGTTCAGCCCACAAGCCGAGCTCATCTTATGCGGATCCGGCACTTTGGCCGCTGCACACATTTTGTGGGAATGTAGCGACGGCGCTGACCACACCCTGAACTTCGATACCTGTGCTGGAGTGCTCGGTGCACGCCAGGAACCGGGCAGAAGAATCACGTTGGACTTCCCGGCCGACAGCCCTCGACCCGTGCCGGTTCCGCCGATGCTCCCTGCAGCGCTTGGTGTTACACCCCTGGAAGTAGCACGTGGACGGCTGGACCTGCTCGTAGAACTTGACTGCGCTCAAACAGTGCGCAAGTTGGCGCCCGATCTGACGGCGCTGGCGACCCTGGACGCACGCGGTGTGATCGTCACCGCCGGCGGTGAGATCGGCAGTGATTTCGTATCCCGCTTCTTTGCCCCCGCTGTCGGTATCGACGAAGATCCCGTGACCGCCTCCGCGCATTGCACCCTGGGCGCCTACTGGTCGAAAAGGCTCCGCAAGAAGCGCTTAACCGGTGTGCAGGTGTCGGCCCGCGGCGGGCGCATCGAGGTATACCTCCGCAATGGCCGGGTCGACCTCACCGGGCAAGCGGTCACCATCACCCGAGGCGAACTGGCCATCTGAGCAATCGTCACGCGACACGGCGGATTTCCCCCTGAGCAACAGTTACGTTTGGAACCTGCCGCTCCAGAAAAGGCCCCGACACAGAATCAATGTCAGTGGGCGTAGCTATAATCGCAAGTATGTTCGAACAATTGCGAGAGCTTGATCCGGCCGCCCTGGTGACCGAGGTCGAGTCCACGTACCGGCAGGAGTCGGCCCTGATGGCCCGGCGGATGGCCGCGGTGGCAGCGTTGCTGCGGCATCGGGACGCCACGTTGGGGAGGTCCCGCTCGCAAGGATTTGGGCTGATCGGCGGGTTCGATGCGACCACGGCGGAGGTGGCCGCCGCGATGAATCTGTCGCCGATGGCGGCGGGTTTTGTGGTAACCGACGCCGCCGCATTGGACACCCGGTTGCCTCGAGTGGCGGCGCTGCTGGCCGAAAGCCGGACCGATTGGCGGACGGTTCGATTGATCATCAGCCGCACCGACTTGATCTCTGACGACAAACTGATCGCGAAGGTCGACCAGTCGCTGGCCGCGCGCATCGGCAACTGGCATGGCTGGTCGAGACAGCGGATCGTCAACGCCGTCGACGCGGCGGTGCGCACCACCGATCCAGATGCCGCCCGCGAGCGCCGCCTCGAAGCCGAGGACAAGCGGCATGTGGGAATCACCGCGCAGGACAACGGCATGGCCGAGCTATACGGCATTGTCGGCGCACCGGCCGCGACGGCTTTCGACCGACGACTGTCCCAGCTCGCCAAGCAGGTGTGCGCGGAGGACCCGCGGACAATGGACCAGCGCCGCGCCGACGCGTTCGCCGCACTGACCCAAGGCCACCGACTTGCTTGCACGTGTGGGCGCTCCGAGTGCCCAACGAGATCCGGCGAGGGCGACACTGACCGTGATCCGGGCGGCGTGAAAATAGTGATCAATGTGGTGGCCAGCGACCGGACCGTGCATGACGGCGGCGCTGCGCCCGGTTACCTGGAGGGCTACGGCGTCATCGACGCCGAGCAGGTTCGCGCATTGGCCGCGGCAGCA
This sequence comes from Mycobacterium sp., assembly GCA_003165155.1. Classification (GTDB taxonomy): domain Bacteria; phylum Actinomycetota; class Actinomycetes; order Mycobacteriales; family Mycobacteriaceae; genus Mycobacterium. Next base: position 4,578 of record PLSK01000207.1, read on the forward strand.
TCCGCACTCATTGCCGATCCGCTGACGAGTCCGGTGCAGGCGCTCCGCTACCAACCCTCCGCGGCACTCGAGCGCGCGGTGCGTTGCCGCGATCTCACCTGCCGGTTCCCCGGATGTAGCCGACCGGCCGTTGCGTGCGATTTGGATCATACTGTTCCGTTCAATCACGCGGATCCGGCATGCGGTGGACTGACGGTGTTCGATAACCTCAAATGCCTTTGCCGCCAACATCATCGGCTTAAAACCTTCGGCGGATGGGGAGATCGTCAGCTTGCCGACGGTACCGTGGTGTGGACCTCGCCCACCGGTCAGACCTATCGAACCTCCGCCGCAGGCGTGGATCTGTTCCCGCAGACGCGTGGACCGGCGTGCGCGGCACCGACTCCCAACAAACGAAGCCGATCGCAGCAACGAAGTGTGCGGATCGCGCAGGCGCGCAAGCATAACCGGGAGCTGCGCCCTGTCAACGAAGCCCGGCGCCAACTGGAAGAAGCCCGAAAGCGGGAGATCGACGCGCGCAAATTCCGGAACCACATGCGCGACATGTTGTTCGCGTTCAAGGGCTCACCCAGCACCAGTCCGTATTGCACCTGGGTGAACGATCCCCGAGAGCCGGAAGAACTGCCCGAAGACTGGGTCCCTGACGAACCGGCCATGGCATCCCTGCCCGACGATCCGCCCTTCTGAGACCAGAGCCGCGCTAGTGTTGGCAGGCATGGCGAAATCCAGCGCGTTTTTCCGCAGATCGATTCCCTTGGCTGCTGCCGGGGCGGCTATCGCTGCCCTGGCGGGATGTGATTCCGACAGCTCGACGGGCTCCGGGGCCAACCCGCGTCAGGTCACCGTGGTGGGTTCGGGGCAAGTGCAGGGGGTCCCCGATACCTTGACCGCGAACGTCGGCATCGAATTCACCGCACCCGACGTCACCGCCGCGATGAACCAGACGAATGACCGTCAGCAGGCCGTCATCGACGCTCTGGTCGGCGCGGGCATCGATCGTCAGAAGATCAGCACCACCCAGGTCACGCTGTCGCCGCAGTACAGCAATCCCGGACCCAACGGCACCGCGACCATCACCGGCTACCGCGCTTCCAACGCGATCGAGGTCAAGATCCACCCGACCGACACGGCGTCACGGATGCTCGCGCTGATCGTGGGCACCGGCGGCGACGCCACCCGGATCAGCTCGGTCAGCTACTCCATCGCCGATGACTCACAGCTGGTAAAGGACGCGCGTGCGCGAGCCTTCAACGACGCAAAGGACCGCGCCGCCCAGTACGCGCAGCTGTCCGGACTGAAGCTGGGCAGGGTGCTTTCCATCTCGGAGGAGACGGGTGGCACGCCCGCGGCAAAGGTGCCGTTCGCACCGACAAGGGCCATGCCGACTGCAGTGCCGCTGGAACCGGGCCAACAGACGGTGAGTTTCTCGGTTACCGCGGTCTGGGAACTCGACTAGCTACTGCTGATAGACCCTGGGATCGAGCGTCCCGATGTACGACAGGTCGCGATAGCGCTCGTCGTAGTCCAAGCCGTAGCCGACGACAAACTCATTGGGAATGTCGAAGCCCACATACGCGATCCCCACATTGGCACCCACCGCGTCAGGTTTGCGTAGCAATGTGCACACCCGCAGCGAACGCGGATGCCGGGCGGTCAGGTTGCGCAGCAGCCACGACAAGGTCAGGCCAGAGTCGACGACGTCCTCGACGATCAGCACATCGCGTTCGTGGATATCGCGGTCCAGGTCCTTGAGGATCCGCACCACTCCCGACGAGGACGTCGAGGAACCGTAAGAGCTGACGGCCATGAATTCGAACTGCGTGGGCAGCGGAATCGCGCGCGCCAGGTCGGTGACGAACATGACCGCACCCTTGAGCACGGTGATCAACAGCAGATCCTGGCCGTCCTCCCCGGCGAGTTCGCGGTAATCGTTGCCGATTCGTTCGCCAAGCTCGGAGATGCGGGCCTGAATTTGCTCAGTGGTGAGCAGCACCGACTTGATATCCCCCGGATACAGCTCCCCTATCTGCTGTGGGGTGCTCGCCGCGGAGCTGTGGGTCACGACCCCAGCGTGCCACGCCGGCGAGCGAACGACCAACGGAAGCCCCCTTTTACACAGGCCCGGACACAGGCTCGCGCCACAATGTCAGTACCCCGTCGCGTCGCCCCGCGATCAATCGCTGATCACGCAACGCGGATCCGACCGCCACGCCGCCCTGCCCACGCCAGCCGGTGACCAGCCTGTCCACGCCGCGGATCTGCTTGTCGGTCAGCCCGGTCGCGCCACCAGCGAGCAGCCAGCCGCGGATGACCCGCCGTCTAATCGGATCGGGCAGCGCGGCCAGGCTCTTGGCCTGTAGACCGGATTCGGCCATAACGTCGGGCAGCGCGTGAGTGGCGAGCGTGTCGATCAGTTCGGTGTCCTCGCGCAGTGCCGTCGCGGTGCGGGCCAGCGCCTCGGCCACCCCGCCGCCCAGCACCTCTTCGAGCAGTGGCAGCACCTCGTGGCGAAGCCGGGCTCGGGTGAATCGGGGATCGGCGTTGTGCGGGTCCTGCCACGCGGCAAGGCCCAGCTCCCGGCACGCGGCATGCGTGACGGCGCGCCGCACCCCCAGCAGCGGCCGGCACCACGGCGGATCGTGCGGCCGCATCCCAGCGATCGAGCGCGCGCCGGAACCTCGGCCCAGACCCAGCAGCACCGTCTCCGCTTGATCGTCGAGGGTGTGAGCTAACAACACCGGTTCCTGCCGACCGGCGGCCAATGCGGCGTACCGCGCGGCCCGGGCCGCCCCCTCGGGGCCCCCCTCACTGCCCACCTGCACGCAAAGCACTTGGGCATCAACACATCCCAATGCGAGGGCTTGGGTGCGCGCGGTCTCGGCGACGGCGGCCGAATCGGGCTGCAGCCCGTGATCCACGATCAGCGCCCTGGTGGGTCGCAACCCCGCAGCGACAGCGGTGAGCGCCAACGAGTCCGGACCGCCTGAGAGCGCGACGCACCACGCGTCGGCGGTCACCAGGTAGGTACTCGCGAACGCCTGGACAGCCGCGCGCAGCTGCCCTACAGCACCCTGTCGATCCATCGCTGCGGTTCTTCGATCTCTTCAGGCAGCGGAAGCGTGTCGGGGCCGGACCAGACCGCGTTGAACCGCTCCATTCCGACCCGGCCCACCACATGATCGACGAACGCCTTGCCGCGGGTGTACTGACTGAGCTTGGCATCGAGACCCAGCAGTGCGCGCAGCAGGCGCTGCAACGGTGGTTGCTTGCGATTCCGGCGTTCGTCGAATCGACGGCGGATGGTGGCCACCGACGGGACCACCAGCGGCCCCACGGCATCCATCACGTGGTCCGCGTGGCCCTCCAACAGCGTGCCGAGCACCAGGAGCTGATCCAGGGCTTTGCGCTGCGGCTCGGACTGTACGGCGCGCACCAGGCCGACGATCCCCGGCGCGCTGGCGTCCCCGGTAGAGCCAGCGGACGCCCCGTCACCGCGGTTCCGGACGAATTCCGCGAGCCGACTCACCACCTGCCCGATGTCTTCACCGGCGTCTTGGGTCAACAACCCGAGCGCCTGCGACATGTAACCGGGCAACCAGCGGTTGGCGGTGAACTGCACCCGGTGCGTCACCTCATGCAGGCAAACCCACAGCCGGAAATCGGAGGGCTCGATCTGCAATTGCCGCTCGACGGCGATGACGTTGGGATAGACCAGCAGCAGGCAGCCGTCTTCGGCGGTAGCGAACGGGTCGTACTGGCCGAGGATCCCCGAGGACACGAACGCCAGCACCGCACCCGTTTGCGCACCAGTGATCCGGCCAGTCAGAAAACTGTGCGGTTTGTCGCTTCCGTTGGTCATCACCCGCATCGATTCGGCCGCCGCCCTGACCCACGCTTGCCGATCGATGACCCGGGCGGCGGGTATCGCGCCATTGGTGACCAGGCCGGTGACGTCACGCACCGGCGGTTCGGCCTTCAAAGCGGCACTGGTCAATTCGTCGATCGCCTGGCGGCGGGTGTAGTCGGTGGACAGCGGACCGGACCGGACCAGCCGCTGGCCGATAGTGGCGGCGAAGCGCCAGTCCACGGCGGTGCCCACGGTCAGGTCAGAGGTCGCGGTCATGCGCACCCGCATGTCCATAGTCGGGTGGCCAGCGCATCCATCGCGTTGCGACCATTGGGACCGGCGGCATTCGAGATGAACGCGAACGTGAGTACCCGTCCGCTGCTGTCGGTGACCACCCCGGCCAACGCGTTGATCGCGGTCAGCGAGCCGGTCTTGGCTCGCAACCAGCCGGCCGGACCCTGGTTGGTGGCGGTGTCGAGAAATCGGTCGGCCAGGGTGCCGCTACCGCCGGCAATCGGAAGCAGGTCCAGTAGCGGACGCATCGCCGGCTCGTCGGGCCCCGCCGCCGCTTGCGCCGCACCGTTGAGCGTCTTAGCGGTCAACCGGTCGTCGATGGAAAGCCCACTAGAATCCACCAGCGCGGCGCCGGTGGTGTCGATGTGCGCGGTGCTCAACCGGTTGGTCACCGCGTCGACCGCTCCGGCAAAGCTCTGCGGCCGGTTGCCGGCGGCCGCCACTTCCCGCGCGATGCACTCGGCCATCACGTTGTCGGAGGCGTTCATCATCTGCGACAGCCGCTCGATCAACGGCGCCGACTGGACCACGGCGAGCTGCCGCGCCCCAGACGGTGCCGCGGCGATCGTCACAGCCGCGGGATCGAGACCCAGGCCCTTGGCCAGTTCCCGCCCGGCATCCAGCGCCGGTGTCCTGGACCGCCGTGACGTCATCGTCGTCGGCTGGGTGCGTCCGGCGTCGATCATTGCGGACTCGATCGGGGCGATGTCGCCACCATCGATGTCAAGCGGATCCCAGCCGGGCGCCATCGTCGGACCACTGAACGCGGAGGTGTCCACCCGCACCGCCGTCGGAGTCATTCCGCTGCGCCGGACCTGTTCGACGAGGTCGGCTACCCGCGGCGCACCCCGGTACCAGGTTTCCTGACCGGATGGCGCCGCCGACAGCGTCGGATCCCCGGCACCGACCAGCACGACGGGCCCCTGCGAGTTGGGGCCGCCGGCCACCACCCGGGTGCTCACCCGGGCCTGGCGATCCAGTGTCAGCAGCGCTGCGGACGCGGTCAGGACCTTGTTCGTCGACGCGGGCTCCAACGGCACGTCTTCGGCGAGCTGCCAGAGCTCTTTTCCGGTGATGGCGTCGGTGACGCGACCCCCCAGTCTGCCGAGGTTGGGATCGGCCGCCAGCGGCCCCAGCGTGGCCGCAAGGCCGTGGGCGCTAGGCGTCGCGGCGGAGTCGGTAACCGGCACTACTCCCGGTTTGACCGTCGGCGCGGGCGGCACCGGCGCGAGAGCCCGCGCGCCAGCGGCGCCATGACCAGCCGTGGTGAGAAACGTCGCCGCCGCCACAACGGCTGCAACGAACGCCAGCACGGCCAACCCGACGAACGCATGCGTGGATTTCCGCCAGCGAGTTGGACCCATCCCTCTCCTGACTCTCTGCCTCCCATTCTGCCGAATCGGCCTGACGCGGCTGGACTAGGGTGGATCCGCGACGCAACGCACCTACCCAGAACTCAGACTCGAGGAGCCGACACGTGCAATTCGACGTGACCATCGAAATCCCGAAAGGCCAACGGAACAAGTACGAGGTGGACCACGAGACTGGCAAAGTTCGTCTGGATCGCTACCTCTACACGCCGATGGCGTACCCGACCGACTACGGCTTCATCGATGACACTCTCGGCGAAGACGGCGACCCGCTGGACGCGCTCGTGCTGCTGCCGGAGCCGCTGTTCCCCGGCGTGCTGGTGAAGGTCCGCCCGGTGGGGATGTTCAACATGGTCGACGAGGCCGGCGGCGACGCCAAGGTGTTGTGTGTCCCGGCCGGCGACAACCGCTGGGACCACATCCAAGACGTAGCCGACGTTCCGGCCTTCGAACTAGAGGCGATCAAGCATTTCTTCGTGCATTACAAGGACCTCGAGCCGGGCAAGTTCGTCAAGGCGGCCGATTGGGTCGGACGCGCCGAAGCCGAGGCGGAAGTGCTGCGCTCGGTGGAGCGGTTCAAGGCTGACGCGCACTAACGCTGCTGTCCCGATGACCGCCACGGGAGCCTCGCGGGGGCCGATCGCGCGGGGCAGTGTGGCCCGGGTCGGCACTGCGACCGCGCTCAGCGCCGCCTGCGGGTACGTGGTGATCTATCTGGCCGCCCGCGACCTGGCCCCCGGCGGCTTCTCGGTGTTCGGGGTTTTCTGGGGGGCGTTCGGCCTGTTCACCGGTGCCGCTAACGGCTTGTTACAGGAGACGACCCGGGAAGTCCGCGCGACGCGGTACGCGGACACCTCGCCCGGGAGTCGCACACATCCGCTGCGAGTCGCCGCCATGGTCGGCGTGGTCGCAGCCGTGGTGATCGCCGGTAGCTCGCCGTTGTGGAGCGGGCGGCTGTTCGTAGAGGCACGCTGGTTGTCGGTGGGACTGCTGAGCGTTGGCGTGGCCGCGTTCTGCCTGCACGCCACCCTGCTGGGGATGCTGGCCGGCACCGATCATTGGACCCGGTACGGGGCGCTGATGGTGACCGATGCCGTCTCCCGGGTAACCATCGCGGCCGCGACGTTCGTGCTCGGATGGGGCCTGACGGGATTCTTGTGGGCAACCGTGGCCGGCTCGACGGCCTGGCTGATCATGCTGATGGCATCGCCTACCGCACGCGCAACCGCCCGCCTGCTGACTTCCGGCAGTACCGCGACGTTCCTGCGCGGCGCCGCCCATTCGATCACCGCTGCCGGTGCCAGCGCGATTCTGGTGATGGGCTTTCCGGTGCTGCTGAAGCTGACCAGCAGTGAGCTGGGGGCACAAGGTGGCGTCGTGATCCTCGCGGTGACTTTGACCCGCGCGCCGCTGCTGGTGCCGCTGACCGCCATGCAGGGCAACCTGATCGCGCATTTCGTTGACGAAGGCAGCGACCGGTTGCGGGCGCTGATCGCGCCGGCCGGCATCATCGCCGGCATGGGCACGATCGGGGTGCTGGCGGCGGGCTTGGTGGGCCCGTGGCTACTGCGGGTCGGGTTCGGGTCACAGTACGACGCCAGCAGTGCGCTGCTCGCCTGGCTGACCGGGGCTGCGGTAGCGATCGCCATGCTGACGCTCACCGGTGCCGCCGCGGTGGCGGCGGCGCTGCATCGGGCATATTCGCTGGGCTGGGTCGTTGCGACGGTGGCCTCGGGGCTGTTGCTCCTGGTGCCGCTGCCGTTGCAGACCCGCACCGTAGTCGCCCTGTTGTGCGGTCCGATGGTGGGAATCGCCGTCCATCTGGTGGCGCTGGCACGCGCCGGACGCTTAGCCTGAGCCCAAATGGCCCACTCCCCCGACGCCTGGATCGTCATCCCCGCCTTCAACGAAGCCTCCGTGATCGGCGACGTCATCGCCGGCTTGCGGTCGGTCTTCGACCATGTCGTGTGCGTGGACGACGGCAGCACCGACGGCACCGGGGACATCGCTTTGCGGGCCGGGGCTCACCTGGTGCGCCATCCGGTGAATTTGGGCCAGGGCGCCGCCATCCAGACCGGTGTCGAGTACGCCCGTCGGCAACCCGGGGCGCAGATTTTCGCCACCTTCGACGCCGACGGCCAGCACCGCGTCCACGACGTAGCCGCAATGGTCGACCGGCTCCGCGCGGGTGACGTCGACGTTGTGATCGGAACGCGATTCGCCGCCGAGAACGAGGGCAGCCGGCCGCCGTTTCTGAAGCGGATCGTGCTGCAAACCGCGGCGCGGTTGAGCCGGCGCGGTCGCCGGCTTGGCCTGACCGACACCAACAATGGCCTGCGGGTGTTCAACAAGACCGTGGCCGACGGCCTGAACATCACTATGAGCGGCATGAGCCATGCCAACGAGTTCGTCCTGTTGATCGCCGAAAACCATTGGCGGGTGGCTGAAGAACCGGTCGAGGTGCTCTACACCGAATA
>PLSK01000281.1 GCA_003165155.1 Mycobacterium sp.
ATCAAATCGCAGGCAGACCACTAGCGATGCTCCCCAGGGCGAGCGTCAGCCGCGTGCCGTGACGAAGTCGATGAGCTCTTCGACCCGGCTGATCAGCTCCGGCTCCAGGTCAGTCCAGTTGCGAACCCGCGAGCGGATGCGCCGCCAGGCGCTGGCGATGTCGGCCTGGCTAGCGTGCGGCAACGCGAGCGCCTGACACGCGCCGTGCTTCCACTCCATCTGCCGTGGCACGTTGGGCCAGGCCGTCAGGCCCAGCCGCTGCGGCTTCACTGCCTGCCAAATGTCGACGTACGGGTGACCGACGACCAACGTGTCAGGGCCGCCGGGTCCCCGGCGCACCGCATCAGCGATCCGCGACTCCTTAGAACCCGCGACCAGATGGTCAACGAGAACCCCGAGCCGGCGCCCAGGGCCGGGCTGGAAGTCCGCCACGATGCCCACCAGGTCGTCGACTCCGCCAAGGTGCTCGACGACGACGCCCTCGATGCGCAGGTCCTCGCCCCACACCTGCGCGATGAGTTCGGCGTCGTGGCGGCCCTCGACGTAGATTCGGCTGGCGCGGGCTACCCGGGCGCGCGCGCCCGGCACCGCGACCGATCCAGACGCTGTCCGGCCCGACGCGGCAGGCGCGGGGCGCCGCGGCGCGGTCAGGATCACCGGACGGCCCTCGAGCAGGTACCCCGGGCCCAAAGGAAAGCCGCGGGTGCGACCGTGCCGGTCTTCCAGGTCGATGCGGCCGTATTCCACTCGGACCACCGCGCCGACGTAGCCGCTTTCTACGTCCTCGACGACCATGCCGAGTTCCACCGGGTGCTCGGTCGAGCGAGGCTTGCGCCTTCCCTGGACGAGTACGTCGGTTCCGTAGCGATCAAACACCCGACAATACTAGTGCGCCTTGCGGTCAAACACGGTAACGGCGCGCCAGGATTTCACGATTGCGACACCCCGCAGTCGGTCATGCCTCGCTGTCGGTTTGTGGCGACCGATTGACCGGAGCGCCGCACGCTTTCTGATAATCCGCAAAATTCCAGGTCTTCAAAAAGTCCTGGCCCGCTTGTAATCCCTGCTGGTACAGGGCCTCGCGTTGTTCGGTGGTGATGTCGAAATCGATCGAACTCACGTCGTTGGCGGGCACGAAGATGGTGCGCCGCACTGTGCACGGGTCGTCGATATAGGAGTTGTCCTGATTGCTCACCAGCGTCTCGATGGCTGCGAGACCCAACGACACCGGCCCATGCACCGGGTGGGTGGGCGGAATGCCGGGACGAGCCGACAGCCGGATCCCGAACGTCGGCCAACGCGGCTGGGCATCGGGTCGGTCGAACAGCTCGACCGGGAAATTCGACAGCAGCCCACCGTCGACCCACGTGGCGCCACCCACCCGGACCGGTTCGAAGACGTAGGGAATCGCCGACGATGCATGTACCGCACGTGCCACGGAGAAGCTGTCCGGGTCGATGCCATAGGACTCGAGATCCCATGGGATGCGAACCAGCTGGCGTCGGGACAGGTCACTGGCGGTAACGACCAGCGACCAGGCGAACTGTTCGGGCTCTTCGCCGGTGCGCAGGTCGCCGAAGGTGCGCACCCCCAGGTCGGCGAGCAAGCCGGTGAGCAGCTGTTCGAGATAAGCGCCCCGGTAGACACCGTCGGATACCACGAGCGAAAGTCCCCCACCGATCAGCGGCAGGTGTCCGATCAGGTTGCGGTCCAGGAACTTTCGGTAGTCGATGGTGCGCATGATTTCGGCAAGCCGCGTCAGCGGTTCGCCGGCGGTCTGCAGGGCAGCAACCAGTGCGGCGACGATCGCACCCGCGCTCGTGCCGGCAACCCGGGGAAACCCATAGCCGGCCGCGGCCAGCGCGTCTACCGCTCCGACCAGTCCGATGCCCCGGACTCCCCCGCCCTCACAGACCAGGTCGACGCGCGCTCTGCTCATGAGGTTTTACGATATCCGCTGACCGTCGACGCGAAAGATATGCACGTGTCCGGGTTCGGGGTGGAGGCGGACCCGGCTGCCCTTTTCCGGTGGGTGGCGGCCGTCGGCGCGGGCAACGACGTGCTGATCGATAACCTTGCCGGCGTCGGTGATTTGGCCGTATAGGTAAGCGTCCGCCCCGAGTTCTTCGACCACATCGACCTCCATCTCAACGCCGAGGCTGCCCAACTCGAAATGCTCGGGGCGGACCCCGACAACCACCTCACTCGCGGCCCCTGCGATCTCCCGTGGCAGCTGGATCGGCCAATCCCCGAGCAACACCACGGAATCCGCGACCGGAAGGGTGAATAAGTTCATCGCCGGCGACCCGATGAACCCCGCGACAAACACATTGCCGGGGTTGCGGTAGAGCTCGCGAGGCGGCGCGAACTGTTGCAAAACGCCGTCCCGTAACACCGCAACTCGGTCCCCCATGGTCATGGCCTCGACCTGGTCGTGGGTGACGTAGACCGTGGTGGTTCCCAGTCTGCGTTGCAAAGCCGCGATCTCGTTGCGGGTTTGCACACGCAGCTTCGCGTCGAGATTCGATAGCGGCTCGTCCATCAGGAATACCTGCGGGCGGCGCACGATCGCGCGGCCCATCGCCACCCGCTGTCGTTGCCCGCCGGACAGGTCCTTGGGTTTGCGGTCCAGGTACGGTTGCAGGTCAAGCATTTTCGCCGCGGCCAGCACCCGTTCGCGGATCTCGGCCTTCGGGGTCTTTGCGATCTTCAGCGCGAACCCCATGTTCTGCGCAACGGACATGTGCGGATATAGGGCGTAGTTCTGGAACACCATCGCGACATCGCGATCCTTGGGATCGACGTTGGTGACGTCGCGGTCGCCGATCCGGATCAGCCCGGAATCCACCGTTTCCAATCCGGCCAGCATCCGCAACGACGTCGTCTTGCCACATCCGGATGGCCCGACCAGAACGACGAACTCGCCATCACCGACTACCAGGTCGAGGTGATCCAAGGCAGGTTGATCCGTGCCCGGGAATTGGCGTGTCACTTGCTCGAAGCTCACCGAAGCCACTGCGGAACACCCCTGCTCTCGAAATCCACCATCACGGCCTCACCCGTTGAGTCCCGTGACGGCGATGCCACGGACAAACGAGCGCTGCGCGATCACATAAATGATCACCAACGGCAGCATGATGAGCATCGACATCGCCATTATCAGCGGCCAGCGGGCGACGTACTCCCCCCGCATCCGGACCAGGCCCAACGTCAGCGTGGCCAAGCTGTTGCGTTGAATCATCACCAGCGGCCACAGGAAGTCATTCCAGACACCGACCCAGGTCAACACGGCAAGCACCGCCACCGCCGGCCTTGCGTGCGGCAACAGGATCCGCCAGTAGATCTGCCAGGGCGTGCAGCCGTCGAGTGTCGCCGCCTCCTCGAGATCTGTCGGCAGGGTGCTGAAGAACTGCCGCATGAGATAGGTGCCGAATGCGCCGCCGAACAGTCCGGGAACGATCATCGCCCATGGGGTGTCCGTCCACCCGAGGACTCGCATGATGATGAACTGCGGGATCACCGTTACGGTGAGCGGCACCATCAGAGTGCCCAGGTACAGCACGAACAACGTGTCCCGCCCGCGGAATTGCAGGCGTGCAAAGGCATATCCGGCCAACGAGCAGAAGAACACCTGTCCGGCCGTGATGCATCCGGCATAGAAGACGGTGTTAAAGAACATTCGCCAGAAGGGCATCAGCGTGAATACCTCGGTGTAGTTAGACCACCGTGGGTGCGCGGGAAACAGTATCGGTTCGCTGATCTCGCCGCCGCTTTTCAGCGAGCCGGATACCGCCCAGGCGATCGGGAATAGCCAGAAGCAGGCGATGGCGAGCAGCGCGGTGTAAATCAAAACTGCACGGAACACACTGCGCTTGAACAAGATTTCAACCGAGGCCACTGGCAGCCTCCATTGACCGTTGCCGCGAGAGCCGCAACTGCAACACCGTCAACACCAGCAAGATGGCGAACATCACCCATGCCAACGCCGACGCATAGCCGAATTCCAGGAATGAGAATGCGTGCTGGAAAAGCATGATGCCCAGAACATAGGTTGCGGTTTCCGGGCCGCCATTCGCGCCGTTGAGGACGTAGACCATGTCAAATGCCTGGAACGCGTGGATGATCGATATGACGACCACAAACGTTACGGCACCGCGGATCAGCGGCACCGTGATGGAGACGAACTGCCGTATCCCGCCGGCACCGTCGATCTTGGCCGCTTCGTATACCGTCTCCGGAACGCCTTGCATCGCGGCCAGCAAGATGACGGCGGCGAACGGCACGGCGCGCCACACGCTGACTACGCATAACGAGAACATCGCCCATTGGGGGTCGACCAGCCAGGGGATCGGACTCACCCCGATCCAGCCGAGCATGATGTTGAGCAGGCCGTTGTCGGTGTTGAAGACGAACTGCCAGACGACTGCCATCACGACCGACGAGATGGCCAATGGCAGAAAGACAATGGTCCGAACGATACCGATGCCCTTTAATTTCTGATTCAGCACGCCGGCGACGACCAAGCTGATCAGGACGGTCGGTGCGACGGTCCCAAGGGTGAAGATCGCGGTGTTGCGTATCGCGATGAGAAACAGCGGATCGGATGTGAAGAGTTCCCGAAAGTTCTTCAGGCCAACGAACTTCGGCGGGTTGAACACGTCCCACTGCTGAAAACTCATGTACAGCGAGAATCCGAGGGGAAACAGCAGGAACACCGTGACCGCGGCCAGGTTTGGTGCAACAAACAGGCGACCGGCCCAGGCGCGTCGACGCCAGGGGCGAGGTGCTGCGGAGGTGTCGATCGACGTCATGACGAGTGCAGCACCTCGTCAACGTCGTGCGCCAACCCCGCCAGTGACGTCGCCGGACGGGATCCGCGCAGCACGGGTCCGAACTCGCGGTCCATCAGGGCCACCACCTTTTCCCATGCCGGGGTGACCGGCAAGGCTTCCGAGTGGTCGGCCCCGGTGGTGAGCACGGCTAGATTGCGTACCCTGTGGTGCGCCTTGGCGAAACCGCCCGAGTTGAGCGCGGACCGCAGCGCCGGTACGAACAGGCAGGACTCCCCGATGATCTTCTGCCCGACCGGTCCAGCCGCGAACTTCACGAATTCCCAGGCCTGCTCTTTGCGTTTACTGCTGGCCGAGATCGCGAGGCCAGTGGCACCGATGTTGGAAACGGCGGCATGCCCCGCCGGGAGCGATGGGCCGATCGGCAAAGAGGTGACATCGAAATCCAGGCCGTCGGCGCGCATGAACGTCTGGTAGCGCCAGTGCCCACCGAGGGCCATAGCCGCTTTGCCCGCCGCGAACAGGTCGGGCGTGGACATCGACTGCGTCTCGGACGCGTTGGGCGCCGCCTTGTGCTTGTTAGACAGGTCGGCGTAGAACTGCACCGCCTCGATGAACGCCTGGTCGCCGAAATTCATGTGGGTGGGGTTCTTCAGCGGCGTGGACCATGGCACGCCGTTGTTCATGGCGAACAAGCCCGCCGCGTAGTACGACCACCACGTGTTGACGAATCCCCACTGCGTCACCCGTCCGGACCCGTCCCGGCGGGTCAGGGCGTTGGCGGTGTCGAGGAACTGAGCGAAAGTCCACGGCTTGTCCCATGTCGTGGGCGGAGGCGCCACGCCCGCGTTGGCGAATAGCCGTTTGTTGTAAAACAAGTAGTTTCCGGCCCATTGCTCCGGAAACGCGTACTGCCCGCCTTTGGAGCCGACGTTGTACGCGAAAGCGTCGTATAGCGGCCCGATGCTGTCCGACTTCAGCTCCGCGGCGAACGCCGTGTCCTGCGCCAGCATGGTGTTGAGGTCCAGCAACACCCCGCGGGCGGCGAGTTCGGCATAGGTCAATTCCCAACCCATGAGCACGTCCGGACATTTGCCGCCGGCGCAGAATGTCGATAGCTGCTGCATCACACCCGGCCCGGACAACACCGGGCGAACCTTGATGTCGGGATGGCGGCGCTGGAATTCGTCGACGACGCGCATCCGAGCATTAGCCTCGTCCGGATTGGCCGAAAAAAAGAAGGTCAGCGCATTTTCGTCGTCGGATGCGCAGCCGGCGGCCCATGGTGCCAATGATGCCGCGGTGAGCGCACCAGCCCCGCGAAGCAGGGTTCGCCGCCCGAACGGCTTATCGAGCATGACGCTCCCTTTGACCCGGCGCCGGTCGCCCGCCGGCAGTCTGACGTCCTTGCTACCTGACGGGCCTGTGGTGTTGCTGGATGGCCAACGGGACAGCCGTCACCTACTAGCTGGGCATTCTGCTCATAACCAGCGCGTCTTGTTTCTTGGCCATGTCCACGACGGTATCCGGCGAAGCGGGGTCGTTGGGTGGGCTATCGAACTCCAAGTCGACGATCACCTTGCCCTCGGCGAAGGTCACATAAGTCACCGCTTTTGAGTGGTCGGGCGACTGGCCGACAGCTATCAGTCCGTTGGTCCCGATTTCAAACGGCTGTGGCGCGGTGGTGACATATTTGCCGAAAGATGCGGCGTGATCTTTGGCGCTCTGCGCGGCGTCCGCCGGATCGAGAAAGACGACGACAAGGTCGTCGATACTGCGGGTGTGGTCGGGGCTGGTGAACGTCACCGCTGCTCCGGCCACACCGCCAGGATTCTGCATCGGCGCCCCGGTAGCTGTCGCATCAGCCCCGATGTCGCTCGCCGCGAGCAGCAAGTAGGTGTAGTCGCCCAGTGGTGCTGACCCCGACGCCGAGGCGCTCGACGTGGTCTGTGCCGCCGCTGAGGTCGACGTCGCCGAGGTCGACGACGCCGCTGAAGACGACGACGTCGACGACGGGGATGACTTTTCGCTGCCGCCGCACGCTGTTGCAACAGTCAGCACCGCGGTGAGCCCTATTCCAACGCTGAAGATCCGCACCACACTCATCGTCTGCTCCATTCCATGACGCTATTTGTACGGCACTCATGACCTGCGCAGCAATAGTTGTGGTCACCGGTGCTGGGGCGAGTGCTCAGGCGGGAAAGTAACGGATCCGGTTGATCGGTTTGCCCCACCACGCCACGTCGGCAAACAAGATGGCGCGCCCATGTCCGGAGGCGAGCGAGACCACGACCGTGCTTCCCGCCCCGATCATTTTGGTGACGGTGGTCCCGCCAAGCCGTGCGGCGAGCTCGGCGACGCCGAGCTTGTCGTTGTCACCTAAAGTTACTGCGGCAGTGGATGACAGCGCGCCCAGCACGGCGGGCACGTCGTCGCGCGCGAGGGCGCTGAGAAATATCTGCACCAGCTTCTTCTGCCGTGTACCCGCCCGTCGAAAGCCGGTCGCGAACCCCGCGGCTCCTTGCACCCCCAGGTTGCTCAGCAGGCCCCGGGACAACCGCAGCATCATCGCCGGCAATTCCCAGTACGCCCGCAACCCGGCAATCGGCCACTGGCCCTTTGCTTCTGGGAAGTCTTCTCTCAGATTCTCCTCAAGGTCATAACGCAGGAAGGCGGGAATGTGCATCGTCACCCCCGGACCCATTGCCACTTCCAGCTCAAGATCGCGCAGGACGACGGGGCCGGAGACGATATCGAGATCCCGATGAAACGTGATGTCCCGCGGCCCGATGAAGGTGTCGTAAAAGCGGCCGATCTGCGCGTGTCCCACGTGCGGTCGCGAGCCCACCGGACCTTCGATCCGGCCGTCGGCGGTAAACAGCCCGGCCCAGCCGGCGCGGTCGCGCGCGGCGGCCGCCTGAGGCGACCGTTCCACCGCGGCGAGCAGCGCCGCCCCGTCCACCGGCGTCATGGGGAGCTCTGCACCAACTCGATGCCGGCCGCCCGCATCTCCGCCAGTGCCGCTGCCGCCGAATCCGGCGCGACGGCCGCTGTCAGGTCAACCAGCACCCTGGTGGCCAACCCGGCCCGTGCTGCGTCCTCGGCGGTCCGCCGGACGCAGTGGTCGGTGGCAATGCCGACGATGTCGACCCCGTCGACTCCCCGCTGTCGCAACCACTCAAGTAGCGGGGTCTCGTTGTCGTCGACGCCGTCGAAGCCGCTGTAGCCCGCGGCGTAGGCGCCTTTGCGGAAGACCGCCTCGATCGCGGCCGTGTCGAGGTCGGGATGAAATTCCGCACCCGGAGTGCCCGCAATGCAATGCGGTGGCCAGGAAGACGAATAATCCGGTTGGTCGGAGAAATGATCACCGGGGTCGATGTGGAAATCCTTGGTCGCCACGACGTGCGGGTAGCGGGGCGCGGCGGCCAGATAGTCGTTGATCGCAGAAGCCAGGGCGGCGCCGCCGTCTACCGCCAGCGAGCCACCCGCACAGAAGTCGTTTTGCACGTCGACGATGAGCAACGCTCGCACGGGCTCCACCCTAATGTTTTGTCAGGGGTACACCGGGTATGCCCCGAGGCATGCTGATCCGCAGAATCGCCCGGCCCCTGTTATCGATCGCGTTTATCGGCCAAGGGGTTGACTCGCTGCTCAACCCCAAATCGGCCGCGCAAGCCGCGGCGCCCGCCGTGGGCGGTCTGCGGTCGTTACCGGATCCGGTTGGCAGCAGCATTCTGAGCGACCCCGAGACGTTCGCGCAGGTCAACGCCGCCGTTCAGATCGGGGGCGGCCTGCTGCTGGCCACCGGCAAACTGCCCCGCGTCGCCTCGGCCGCATTGGCAGTCACCGTGCTACCGGCCAACCTCGGGGCACACATGTTCTGGAACGAGATCGACCCAGACCTCAAAGCCCGGAAGCGCCAGCAATTCCTCACCGATCTGAGTCTGTTGGGCGGTTTGATGATTGCGTCCGCCGACACCGCGGGCAAGCCGTCGCTGGGATGGCGCGGCCGGCGGGCCGCCGAGCGACTCTCCGAGCGGGTCTCCTCGGCGCTGCCAAGATCTGACGACGCGGCGTTTGATGCCGACTTCGGTGAGCTGGGCGAAAAGATCGTGCACGGCCTGCAGGTCGGCGCGGAGCGCGGCCGCGAACTGGCCAGCACGGCCGCCGAACGAAGTGCGCCGTACGCCGAGGCCGCTCTCGAGCGCGGCCGTGAGCTGGCCAACACCGCCGCGGAACGCGGAAAGCCGATGGCCAAGAAAGCGCGCAAGCGCGGCGAAAAGCTGGCCGACACCGCCCGGGTGTTGGGGGCGGAGTTGGCCGACGAGGCGGTTGCGCGCGGCAGTCACCTGGCTGACGACGTTCGCAAGCGCAAAGCTAAGCGCTAGCCCGCCAGGAAAGTGGCGATGATGGCGTCGACGCTGTGACCGACATCGACGGTGACACCCTGCTCGTCGACGCCGAGAGGTTCCAACGTCTCCAGCTGCGACCGCAACAGTGCGGCCGGCATGAAGTGGCCGGACCTGGCCGCCAACCGACGGCCGATCGTTTCGGCTGAACCGTCGAGGTGCAAGAACTCGACGCGCGCACAGTGTGCCCGCAGCTGATCCCGGTATTTGCGTTTGAGCGCCGAACAACTGACCACGCCAGCGGGGTGGCCGGCCAACCAGTCCCCGACCCTTTCCAGCCAGGGATTGCGGTCGTCGTCGGACAGCGGTTCACCGGCGGCCATCTTGGCGACGTTGGCCGGCGGATGCAGCGTATCGGTGTCCAAGAACGGGACCCCTAATCGTTGTGCAAGAGCCGCACCTACCGTCGACTTGCCCGCTCCCGACACACCCATCACCACCACGGGCGATGAGGCGCTGTGCGGCACTGCACCCATGTCCTGGCCGATGTCCGAAGCCTATGCCCGTTGCTCCAGGTTGCGGTTCCATTCCATCCAGCCGACCCCGCTGCGACCGTCGGTGGTGTTGATGTTGACCCAGGCGCGCGCGAACTCGCTGACTCGCCCGTCGGCGGCGGTCAGGCGTACCGGTGCGTGGCCGCGCACGTCCACCGCACCAGTGATCCCACCCGGATCGAGACCCAACGTCGTCTTCAGGGGCAAACCGTTGGCACCGAAGACTTTCCGGTCACTCACCGAGTGCAGCTCGGTGACCTTCCCGGCGGCGTCCTGAATGTATCCGACACCCATCGGGGAGACATTCGGAATGTGCAAGTCCAACCCGTGCAGGTGCGTGCCGTCGTCCAGGTGCAGCGCGCTCCACATCCAGTCCATGCTCCACCAGTCACGCACACCCCAGGAGTGGTCGCGCTGCCCGGCAACCGAATCGACACGGTAGCTGGTGTCACCGATGGTGATGGAACCCGATACGGTGCATGGAATTTCGTATCGCGTCGTCATCCGATACTGGTACGGGGTTCCATCGGTTGCCCACACCAGATCCATCGTCATCTCGACCGGAGTTCCCTGCTCCCCGCGCAACAAGGCGGCTGGGTCCGGATAAGCCTGACCCCGCCCGCGTACGGCGACACGGTAAGCCTGCAGTGGTGCGGTGGCAGCGTGGCTGAGCTCGAAGGAGTCGGTGCGCAATTCCCACGGATCCACGGGCAGCGGGACTTCGTAGTCGACGATGGCGACGGTCGGCATGTCGGGTCCGCACAGCAGCGCCTGAACCCACGCGGTCTGCTGGTTTGCTACCAGGCCCAGGCGAAACCACCCGCCCAATCCCTGCGCCGCGTCGACGAAGTCGGCATACCAGCTCTCACTCCATAAAGGTTCGGCGGTCGGGGCGTGCGAAAGTTCGTCGTCCTGAGAGGGTCGCAGCGGCTCTGGTGAGGACGCTGCGGGCAATGTCGCCAATGCGTCGGTGTCCAGCACGTGCTGGCAGTGCCG
This sequence comes from Mycobacterium sp., assembly GCA_003165155.1. GTDB lineage: Bacteria > Actinomycetota > Actinomycetes > Mycobacteriales > Mycobacteriaceae > Mycobacterium. The sequence continues at coordinate 10,690 of PLSK01000281.1, forward strand.
TTGCAGCATCGTCATAAACATCCGGTCGCCCCGCTCGGTGCGCTCCACCAGCATCGACGAGACAATCGCCATCATCACACCGAAAAAGCTTTGCCTGCGCACCCCTTCGCCGACATCCGCGAGCGTGATCGGCGCATCTGGCCCGAGCGCTTCGTAGTAAGCCCGCAGCAGCACGTCGTATTGCGCAGGACGATCTCCGGTCCGTAGCGCGCCACCGAGGAAGTACGCGAGGTCGGTCAACGCCGGGCCCCAGGAAACGGTCTGCCAATCGACCACCGTCAGCGCGCGGTCGGCTCCCCCAATACCGAACAACATGTTGTCCAGTCGGTAGTCGCCGTGGACCAGGCCCTGGATCCGGCCAGGCTCGGACACGTCCGCTTCTTGGGCCAGGTAGCCGTCAAACGCGGCCACCAGGCGTTCGCAAACAACCCGGTGCTCCGGGGCGATCTGGTCGCCGAAACGGTCGATGAAGCCGGCGTACAGCGGGGTGATCATCGCCCGGCTCAGTGGTGCCGCACGGTTGAGCCACGGCACTTCGGCCAGCGACCTGTCCCCGAGGAGGGGACCGTGCAGCCGTCCCAGCTCGACGACACCAAACCTGGCCTGTTCGATTGTGGCGCCCGCGATTTCGTCGCCGACCACCGCCGGGCCCGCATCCCCGAGCAACAGATCAAACGCCCCCGTCGCATCGACCGCGGCGTGATAGCAGGGCGCGATCGGGCCGCCCAGGCGTGGCGCGACTTCCTGGTAGAAGCGGACTTCGCGCTCGTAGAGGCCCAGAGCTGCCCCGGTCTGCCGGCTCATCGGATCGGTAGCCGCGACCTTGAGTACCACCGATGCGGGCCTGTCGGTACCGGCATTCTTGTCGGCTTCCGCTTCGTCGTACGTCAGGTCCACGCGGTAGCACTCGCTCATCTGACCAGTGCCGATGCGCTCGACGGTGAAACCGGCAACGGCTCCGGCTCCGATCGCCGCTGTCAGCCACGAGGCGGTGAGATCGCTGGGTTGTTCGATGACTTGCTCGGTTTTCTGGACCATAGGCTCAGCGTGCCAGGTCACTGCGCCAGTGAGAAGCCGTCCCACGCCATTCGCCGCTGCGGGTGCGGATCGAATTCGACGCGGCAGTTGCGGTCGAAGACCATGACGGCGCGATCGTCGGCGGTGTAGATGGGCCAGCCGTCACCCGGCACCCCGGTGCGGCTAAAGGACCGCCACCGCCGTTGCACCTGATTGCTGACCCGCAGCGCTGCGCCCCGTTCGGCCGCGACGGTCAGCAACGCGCCGAACCGGGTGCGATAGAAATCGAAAACGGCAAGCAGTTCGGTGGCATGGGTGGCCCCCAGACCGGACCAGCGCAGTGCCCGCGGGGCGTAGTCGTACCGGTAGAGGTAGGTGGGCGCGTGGCCGCTGTGGGCCTCGGCGATCTGCCAGGCGGCCGAGCTGAAGGCGAAGTCGCCGCCAAGCTGAATGCATGCCGACGACGCCGGGTAGCCCGGGTAGGCGGCGGTAATGCGTTCGCGGGTAGCCGGTGCCGTGTCGGCGAGCAGCTCCTCGATCATCGCTTTGTTCGTCGGCAGCATTCGCAGGAAGCGAGTGAACAGCCGACCCTCGTCGGCGTTGGTGCCGACGATGAGCGGAACCCGTTGTGCCCGACCGCATCGCATCGCCTCGACGGGATCCATCGGCAGGCAGTCGTCGCCGACGACCGGACCAATTGGGAAGGCACCCAACCTGCTCTGCATGCCCTCGTCGATCAGTCGGTGCTGAGCCGCCACTAATTGCGCCGGGGTCGCCTGCAGTAGCGCATCGGCGGCGTCGTCGGTGCGTGCGCCAAGCAGGTTGGCGTACCGCTTCGCGAACTCGGCGGCGATCTCTTTCGACCGCACCAGGCCCGCCGCGGGGCTCTCCGAGATCACCCGGGCGAACAGACCTTCGGCGGCGGGCACCGTCAACAACGTGGCGGTGATGCACGCGCCCGCGCTTTCGCCGAAGATGGTGACATTGCCGGGGTCGCCGCCGAACTCTGCGATGTTGTCTTGCACCCACCGCAATGCCAGCACCAGATCACGCAGGTACAAGTTGCTATCGATAGTGATCTCTGGTGTCGAAAGCGACGACAGGTCCAGACAGCCCAGCGCACCGAGGCGATAGTTCACTGACACGTACACGCAACCGCGGCGGGCCAAGGCGGCACCGTCGTACAGCGGAGTTGCCGAGCTGCCCATCATGTACCCGCCGCCGTGCACGAAGACCATGACCGGCAGCGGATCCCCAGCAGGATCTTCGGGTGTAACGCCGTTTTCGGGTGTGACAATGTTGAGGGTGAGGCAGTCCTCGCTCATGGGTTGGTATTTACCGATACCGAGCATGGTGTAGCGGCTCTGCTGTGGCGCACAGCTGGTGAAGCCGTGGCAATGCCGCACACCTGACCAGGGCTGGGCCGGCTGCGGCGCCCGGAATCGCAGCGGCCCCGCCGGCGGCCGGGCATACGGGATCGATCGCCAGCGGTTCACCCCGTCGCGGGTGAATCCTTCGACGATGCCGGCGGCGGTGTGGGTGCGCAGAGCGCGCTCATGCATGACCCGACGGTAGTCGAGGCGGCGCCCTGGCGCCCAAATCCGGCACGGGCGGCTAGCCTGACGGGATGCGGATCGCCGCACTGATCGCAGTGTCTTTCCTGGCTGCCGGGCTGGTTGCCGCCTGCTCACACGCCGGCAGCAGCCAGTCGGGGCAGCCGCCGGGCAGCACCCAGACGGTCGGCAAGCCTTCGTCGGCATCGACGCCGCCGGCTGCCGGGGCGGCGATCTCAGACGTCATCGCCTGGATCGAGGGCGGTCACCCAGCCGATCCCACCCGCTACCACGCCGTCACGCGCGACGGCGTTACCACCCCGCTGGGTAACGACCTCGCATTTACCGTCCCGCCCGGCAAAGTCGTGTGCATAACGGATTCCAAGCACACCGGCGACGCGTTGAACTGTCTGGTCGAACTGGCCAGTCCCCCATCCCGGCCCGAGACAGCCTACGGCGAATGGAAGGGCGGCTGGGTCGACTTCGACGGCATGAAACTGCAGGTCGGCGCGGCCCGCGGCGATCCGGGTCCGTTCGTCGACGGCAACGGATCCGAGTTGGCTAACGGGGACTCGTTGTCATACGACGACTACCGTTGTCGCGCTGACCAAGTCGGCCTGTTCTGCGTGAATTACGCCCATCAGTCGGCGGTACGGTTGAGCAGCGCCGGAATCGAGCAGTTCGGTTGTCTGCGGTCGGTTCCGGCACCCGATGGCGTCGGGACGGCGTTCAGCTGCTGACGTTGCCCCGTTCAGCCCATCGTCGACTTATCGGGCGAAATCGCGCGCTTCCAGTCCAACGAGTCGACGTTGGGCGTCAGGTAAATTGCGCGAAGAGCTCGGTCATCTCGTCGGCGGTTCCGCCGGGCACGGTGTAGCCGGCTTCGTCGCGGATCGTGTCCAGATGATCACGCACATCCTCGATGGACAGCGCTGGGCTGTAGAAGCCCTTTGTCCTGCCGATGAAGAATCGCGAGACATGCCCCGCGCCAACGGTATAGATCTCTCCAGACACCGGGCAATCGCGGTGTGTCAGGAAGGCCGCCACCGGAGCCACCAACGCCGGGTCCAGCTTCTTAAGGTATTGGCTCACCAGGTCATCCAATACGGCCTGCGCCGCCGGGCCGTCCGGCTGCTCGACACCGGCAACGGAGTGCTCGAGCATCCGGGTATAGGCGATCGGGGCGATGGCATTGACCTTGATGTTCTGGTTGGCGCTTTCCGCGGCCAAAACACGGGTGAGGCCGATCAACCCGGTTTTGGCGGAGCCGTAATTGCTCATGCCGTTAGAGCCCAGGATTCCGGCCGCGGAGCAGGTATTGAGTATCCGGCCATACCCTTGGTCGCGCATCACCTTCCAGGCCGGCCTCGTCACGTGGAACGCGCCCCTCAAGTGCACATCCAGCAGAGGTTCGAACCGGTCGGCGGTCATCTCCTCGAACGGCGCATCACCGACGATGCCCGCGTTATTGATCAGGATGTCGACTCGTCCCCAGGCGCGAAGGGCCGTGTCGATGATCGCCTCTCCCCCTTCGGGACTCGTCACGCTGTGGCTGTCGGCGATGGCCTCACCGCCGAGGTCGCGGATTTCCGCTGCTGCGGCATCTGCGGCCTCGCTGTTCGAGCCTTCCCCGGTCACCGACCCGCCGATGTCGTTGACCACGACGCGCGCGCCGCGCGACGCGAGCAGCAGCGCGTACTGCTTGCCCAAACCACCGCCGGCGCCGGTGATCACGGCGACCTGTTCGTCGAACCGCAAATCAGTCGAAGTCACTGAGTCCCCAAGGGTTGGCCGATTTTCCCATCACCAGGTGACGGGAAGCCCCTTCATCCCGTAGATCTCTGCCTCTTTGAATCTCAGCTCCTCCGGCGGTACTGCCAGTTTCAACCCGGGTAGCCGGCGCGCCAGTGTGGCGAAGGCAACCTGCATTTCCACTCGGGCCAGGTTCTGCCCAATGCATTGGTGCACGCCGTAGCCGAAACCTAAGTGCCCTCGCGTGTTTCGGTCGATGTCCAAAGTCTCTGGGTTGTCGACGAACTCGGTGTCCCAATTGCCCGCAGGAAGATTCATCAAGACCATGTCCCCGGCCCGGATCAATTGACCACCGAGGGTGAAGTCTTCGGTTACCACACGATCCACTTGGCTGTGCACGATACTGAGATAGCGCATCAACTCTTCGACGCTGTTCGCGACGACGGCCTGATCGCCGGCCTGGCCGAGCCGCTCGAAGACGTCAGGATGCTGGATCAGCGCGAGCGTTCCCAGCGAAATCATGTTGGCGCTGGTTTCGTGGCCGGCCAGCATCATGACCACGGCTGTCATGGCCGCCGTCTCGCGCGTGAGCTGGCCGGTCATCACGTAGTCGGTGACGAGACGACTGATCATGTCATCGCCTGGATCGTGCTCCCTGCGACCCACCAACTCCTGGATGTAGCCGTACATGGCGCCGAAGGATTGCGCCCTCTCCTCGTCGGTCGTGCTCGTCTGCAGGCCAACGGTGGAGTGGTGTTGGAAGAGGCCCAGGTCTTCGGACGGCACACCAAGTAGCAGCGCGATCACCAACGACGGCACCGGAAGGGCGAAGTCATTAACGAGATCGGCCGGCGGGCCGTTGCGGATCATTTCGTCGAGGTGACGGTCCACCATTTCCTGAATCTGGGGTCGCATCGCTTCGCAGCGCCGGAATGTGAAGTCACGGGTAATCATGCGCCGCAGACGATTATGTTCCGGATCGTCGACCCGCGCGAACATCACCGGTGTGGTGCTGTCGGGGCTCGTCGGCTTCAAGGATGCCGGGATGGTATCCGCGGATAGGCGCTCATCGAGCAGCGCCGTCCTGATGTCCTGATAGCGGCTCACTATCCAGGCCGGCTCTCCGTGGTACATCGCCCGTCGCAACCCCGGCTCCTCACGCCACTGGGTGAATTCAGCGGGGGGATGCAGCGGGCAGTGCGCTGCACGAGGGACAGGTATGACCGGAAGATCCGTGTCGGAGCAGAAATCGGAAGTTGTTGACGTCACTGGCGTTCCCCACTAAGTGTCAGTTGGCTGTCAATTGCATGAGCGTAGAGCCCATGTTAATGGCAGTCAACTGTCAGTTAGACTATGGCCATGACGGCGTTAGCCGACCGGCCGTTGCGTGCCGATGCGGCCCGCAACGTCGAGCGCATCTTGCGCGCCGCGCGCGACGTGTACGGCGAGCTGGGGCCCGATGCGCCTGCCGAAGCAGTCGCGCGCCGCGCAGGAGTCGGTGAACGAACGCTCTACCGCAGGTTTCCGGCCAGGGCCGACTTGGTCCGGGCAGCCCTAGATCAGAGCATCGCCGAGCATCTCACCCCCGCCATCGGAGCGGCCCGCCGTTGCGAGGACGCACTGCGCGGTTTGGCGCAACTCATCGACGCGGCGATATCGCTCGGAGCGCGCGAGCAAAACCTCTTGACCGCAGCGCACCGGACCGGATCGCTGACCGCCGACATCTCGGAATCGCTGAATGAGGCCCTCGACGAACTTGTCCGGAGGGGCCAGCAAGACGGCGTTGTTCGCGCCGACCTGGTCACTGACGACCTGCCGCGCCTGATCGGAATGCTCTATAGCGTCCTCTCGACGATGGAGTCGACCAGCAATGGCTGGCGACGCTACGTCGCACTGATTCTGGACGCGATATCGACCAACGAACGACAGCCACTGCCCCCGGCTGCTGCCTTCCATTACGCGTCGGAGCCGAACAGCTGGCCCCTGTAAAGGCTTTGGCGATCCGCTCAGGTGCCGCAGAAGGTTCGGTACGGCCCGAATTCCTCGGGCGCCGGGGACGCATAGCGGTCGAGGCCCGGGCGTTCGTCATACGGGGCGGTCACAGCGTCAAGCAGCGACTGCAGCGGACCTTGAAGCGCACTCACGTCACCCGCCGTCGCCGCGGTCAGAGCCTCCTCCACGAGATGATTGCGCGGAATATAGATCGGGTTGACCCGGTCCATCAATGCCGCGTCCGGATCCAGCGCCCGCCATCGTGATATCCAGTGTTCGAACCCGTCGGGGCCGGCGAACGCTCGGCTGAGCTGTCGAAAGAACGAGGTGTAATCAACGTGTTGCTCGTGCAGCAGGACGAGCAGATCGCCGATCAAGGATGCGGCGACTTCAGCCTCCACGGCCGCGGACAAGCCCAGTTTGGCGCGCATACCCGACAACCATGTGGTCTCGTACTGAGCGCGAAATACATCGAATGACTGCTCCGCCAAGGCGATTGCTTCATCCTGGTCAGCGGAGAACAGCGGAAGAAGCGTCTCGGCGAACCGTGCGAGATTCCACCCGGCGATGGCCGGTTGATTCCCGTAGGCATAACGCCCCCAGGAATCGATCGAACTGAAAACCGTCTCGGGATCGTAGGCTTCCATGAAGGCACACGGTCCGTAGTCGATGGTTTCGCCAGAGATCGTCATGTTGTCGGTGTTCATCACCCCATGCACAAAACCGACAAGCATCCAGCTAGCCATCAGCCATGCCTGGACGCCGGCCACGGCTTCGAACAGCGCCAGGTAGGGCCGCTCGGCATCCGCGGCACTCGGATAGTGGCGGGCGATCGCGTGGTCCGCGAGCCGCCGCACCAAATTGACATCCCCGGTGGACGCGGCGTATTGAAAGCTCCCCACCCGCAGATGACTGCTCGCGACCCGAACGAGCAATGCGCCGGGCAAGGGCGTCTCGCGGTATACCCGGCGCCCCGTGCCCACCACGGCCAGGGATCGCGTGGTCGGTATGCCGAGCGCATGCATCGCTTCGCTGACAATGTATTCGCGCAGCATCGGCCCCACCGCGGCCAGGCCGTCACCACCGCGCGCGAAAGGCGTGGCCCCCGAACCTTTCAGGTGGAGGTCGTGAATGCGGCCGTTGCCGTCGAAGAGCTCCCCCAGCAGCAGCGCACGCCCGTCACCCAGCCGCGGCGCGAAGTTGCCGAACTGGTGCCCGGCGTAGGCCTGAGCTACCGGCGCGGCACCGCTCGGCAGCAGGTCGCCCACCAGGAACCGCAACCCGTCGGCACTTCGCAGCCAGGAGGCGTCGAGACCAAGGTCGGCGGCCAGCGGCTCGTTGAGCACCAGCAGCTGCGGGTCCGGCGCCGGCTCAGCCTGCCAAGGGACAGCCATCTCCGGCAACTCCCGGAAGAAGCGATCCTGCAGCCTCACAGTTCAATCACCTGTATTTCGCCCGTAGACCCGTCGACTTCGATAAGCGCACCGGGCGGCAGAGACCTCGTCGCTCCGTGGACGTCCACCACACAGGGAAACCCGAACTCGCGCGCCACCACGGCGGCGTGTGACATCGGGCCCCCGAGTTCGGTCACCACGGCCGCGGCGTAACAGAAAGCCGGCGTGTAGCCGACGTCGGTAACTTCTGCGACCAGAATCTCTCCGGGAAGCAGATCGTCGATGGTCTCGGGCCGCACGATCCGCACCCGGCCGCGCACCCGTCCCCCGCACACGCCGACCCCCCGCAGGGTGTCCCCGGCGCGAAGATCCGTCGACGACGTGGTCGAGGGCTCCCAGCTGCCGCTGAATACCGTCGGCGGCACGACGCCCGTCAGCCTGATCTGCTCGGCTCGGCGCGTGGCCACTAGCTTCGAAACGTCTTCAGGGAGCGCGTCGAGTTCATCCACCAGGAGATAGAACACGTCGTCGGCGCTGTCGAAGACACCGGCCTCGACCATCCGGCGCCCGTACTCACGTAACAGACCGCGCAGCACCCAGTTGGCGCGCACCACCTTGTCGCGGCGGGCTTCGCGGTCGCGCAGTTGGCGGGTCGCCAGCAGCGCCACGGGCCAGGCTCGCAACGGAATCCGGCGCGGGGCGGTCACGGAAATAGGTTGCGCGGGCGCAACGCTCAGCGTCTTAGCCACCATCCGGACCAGCAACTCGGGGTCGTCGGAGTAGCTGGTCGATGCCATCTCGAGTTCCGCCGGACCACGGTGTCCAATCAGCGCCAGCTCAGCCAATACCGCCGCATAAAACTCCGGCGCTTCAACGGCCAGCTCGCCAAGGCGCTCCCCCGGTTCCGCCAGGAGCCGATGCACGTTCGGATCCCCTTGTGCGGCAACCACCAACCGATGCACCGCCTCCACCGATCGCGCGCTGACCAAACCCGGCCCCCCCGGCGGTGCGGTGTCGCGCCCACACAGGCCCCGCAGCATCACGTTGAACACGGCGGAGAGCATGAACGAGCCGGAAGCCAGCACCCACCCGTGCACCACAAGGTCACGTGCCAGCAGGATCAGGCTTGTCAGCCGGGAATCGTCGAGCTCGGCAAGATCGCCGCCGGCGAGTTGCTCCAGACGATCGATATCGCCGACGAAGTCGTCAGTGTCGCGCGGCGAGCCCGCGGTCAAACAAATCTGGTTGACGCCGAGCACGCCGATGTTGCGTATGGTGCGCAGGTACCCGCGAGCGCCAACGGAATTGGTGGGCGGGCGCTCATCGCCGAAGATCGGCAACGACGCCATGCTGGGCCCGAAGAACCCGCTGTTGCTGACGACGGTGGCGGGCTTGACGAACGGCACGGTTTCGGCCATGAAGTGCGCCGCGGTGATCGCCCCGTACAGCCGATGGGCGAACACCGCGACGGTTCGCACCGCGATCTCGCGCTGGACGATCCCGCCAGGCCGCAGCCGTTCGGCGATCCCCACCCCCGAGGCACGCAGACCGCGCACTGTCACCGAGGCCGACGACGGCGAGAACGGGCCGGGCAGCGCCTCCGACAAATTGGTGGCCAGGAAGGTTGGGAACCGCGGGTCGATCGGAGTGTCGAATTCGCCGTTGTCGCCCTCCGGGCCGGCCAATCTGGGAACCACTCCGTCGTCCGCGGCCGCGTCGACGGCCGGCACGTCCGTCACGCTGGGCACCCGCCAGGGCAGCGATATCATCCGCCTGCCGAGGGCTACCCGCCCGCGCGTCGCGCGCACGAAGTCTTCGAGGCATTCGTCGGCGCTCCACGCGGGTGCGAATCCCCACGTGTCACGCAGCCCCGAAGTGTTCAGGAATGGCGCCCGCCGCACCACCTCCAGCCCGGCGAAAGAGGCCCAGCGCCGAGCCAGCCCAGCGGGCATGGGCACGATCGGCCGTCCGAGCGCTTTGGCAATACGGCGCAAAGTCAGCTCGCCCGGTGCCGCGAGCTCGACTGTGCTGCCGTCCATTTCGGTGTCTAGGATCGCGCGGATCAGCAACCGCAGCGTGTCATCGAGATGCACCACTTGCACGGGGCGATCCACCGACGAGCCCGCAAAGGCGGGCTGCGCCAGCAGGTGGGGCACCCGGTCGTCGACGCTTCGCCCGATGACCAGGGCACAACGGATCACGACCCACTGCACGCCGGAGTTCGCCAACATTTCCTCGGCGAGGGTCCGATCCGTGTACACCGAAGAGGCGAAAACGATTCGCCTGGTTCCGGTCTCGGCCATCGCATCGAGGACGGTGCGCGTACCCCCAATGTCCCCTGTGTCCCCCGCGAAGTCCCATGCGCAGTGCGCGACGACGTCCGCTCCCGCGACAGCCTGCCCGACGGAGACTGCGTCCAGGATGTCAGCGGCGACGAAGTCCGCAGCGCTGGGCCAGCTATCGGGCCGGTGCCGGGAGATCCCGACAACGTCGTGGCCCTGGCTGAGCAATCGGGCCACGAGCCCGCGGCCGATAACTCCGCCGGCTCCGATGACCGCAATTCTCATCGTTAATCGTCGTCATCGTTCATGAACGCAGCGTTGACCAGGTCATCGAGGTTCATGTCCGCAAGGTCCTTCTCGGCCGCCGCCGGGGCAACCGCCGGACTTGTGGTGTCGGCTTCGTTGGCCAGCTCGAGCAACAGCTCCAGCACTCCGGCCTGCCGGAGGCGCTTGACCGGAATAGACGCCACGACGCGTTGGATCTCGGCCTCCCCGGGCACCGCCGTCGCGGACTGCGCCACGGTGCCGACAAGCTCCTGGCGCATGTAGCCGGCGAGCGCGGCGGAGTTCGGGTAGTCGAAGATGATTGTGGCTGGCAGCGCAAGACCGGTCGCCGCTTTGAGCCGGTTCCGAAGCTCGACCGCAGTCAGCGAGTCGAAGCCCAGTTCCTGGAACGCCCAGTCCGGGTCGATGGCCTCGGGGCTTCGGCCGCCCAGCACGGTGGCGATGTGGGAACGCACCAGGTCAAGCAACACCGCGTGTTGGTCGTCTTCCGCCAGCCCCTCGAGGCGTTGCACCAAAGCCGATTTCGACCTCGCTGCCACCAGCGAATCCTCGACCTGACGCCGGCTCGGCGCATTGATCAGATCGGCGAACATCGGCGGGAGGGTGCCGCTGTCGAACTTGACCCGCAGGGCATCGGTGTCAATGTGGGCGGGCACCAGGAATGGCTCGTCGACGACGAGCGCGGTGTCCATCAGCTCCAGCGCTTCGTCCGCGGACATCGCGACCACGCCGTCCCGGCGGAACCGGGCCAGATCGGCGGCGCCGAGTCCGCCGGTCATCGAGCTGGCCTGATCCCACAAGCCCCAACCCAGAGATATCGCCGGCAACCCCTGGGCACGCCGGTGCACCGCCAACCCGTCCAGGAATGAGTTGGCGGCCGCGTAGTTGGCCTGCCCCGAGCCGCCGGCCAGCCCGGCCATCGACGAAAACATGATGAAAGCGGAGAGATCCAGATCGCGCGTCAGCTCGTGCAGATTCCATGCCGCGTCCACCTTGGCGCGGAACACCGATTCCACCCGCTCCGGGGTCAACGACGAGATCACTGCGTCGTCGAGTACGCCCGCCGCGTGAATCACGCCCGACAGTGGCCTTGGAGATGGCCCCTGCACCGGGATGTCGGCGATCACTTTTGCCAGGGCATCCCGATCGGCCGCGTCACAGGCGACCGCATGCACTCGAGCGCCGGCCGCGCCCAGCTCGGCCACCAGCTCCGCAGCGCCCGGGGCGTCCAAGCCGCGGCGGCTCAGCAATATCAGGTTGCGGACCCCGTGGCGGTTCACCAAGTGACGAGCCAGCGCCGAGCCCGCCATCCCAGTGCCACCGGTGATCAGCACGGTGCCGTCCGCCCAAGCGTCGGGAATCATCATCACGACTTTACCTACATGGCGGGCCTGGCTCAAATACCGCAGTGCCGCACCCGCCCGCCGAACGTCAAATGCCTTCGCCGGCAAGGGCCGCAGCACCTCCTCGCCGAAAAGCCCTGCCAATTCTGCGAGGATCTCCTGAATGCGATCCGGCCCCGCCTCGAAGAGATCGAACGCGCGGTAGCGCACACCCGGGTGCTCGCGTGCGACCGCCTCGGCTTCGCGAATATCGGTCTTGCCCATCTCCAGGAACACGCCGCCGGGTGCCACCAAACGCAGTGAAGCGTCGACGAATTCACCGGACAGGGAGTCCAGCACCACGTCGAATCCGCGTCCGGCGGTGACCGCGCGGAACTTGTCCTCGAAGTCCAGGCTGCGCGAATCCGAGATGTGGTCGTCGTCGAAACCCATGGCCCGCAGCGTGTCCCACTTGCCGTGGCTGGCGGTGGCGAATACCTCCAACCCCAGATGCCTGGCCAGCTGCACCGCGGCCATGCCGACGCCCCCGGCCGCCGCGTGCACCAAAACCCGTTGCCCCGGCTGGACGCCGGCCAGATCCACCAGTGCGTAATGGGCGGTTGCGAAAACCACCGACACGGTGGCCGCGGCGGTGTGCGACCATCCCGNNCCCATGACCCGGTCACCGACCACGAAACTTGTCGCAGACGAGCCGGACGAACCCGTTTCCAGAACGACGCCGGAAGCCTCGATTCCCATGACCGCGTCCTCGTCGGGGTAGAGGCCCAGCGCGATCATGACGTCACGGAAGTTGGCGGCGATGGTCGACAAGGCGACTCGAACCTGCCCGGGCCGCAACGGCGCATCAGCGTCGGTAATTCGCTCCAACCGGAGATTCTCGAAGGTGCCGCGACTGCTCATGCCCAACCGCCACGGTCCATCCGCGGGAGGCACCAGCACGCTGCTCAGTTCGCGGCTGCCGTGCACCCGCGCGGTGTAAACCGTTGCGCCGCGCAATAACACCTGCGGCTCGCCGGGCGCCAAAACCGCGGCCATCGCGTCACCGTCGAGGGGCCCGTCTGCGTCGACGAGAACGATCCGGCCGGGATGCTCGGTCTGCGCGGACCGCACCAACCCCCACACCGCCGCACCCGCTAAATCCGTCACATCCTCGCCCGGCAACGCCATCGCGCCACGGGTGGCCACCACCAACATCCCTGCCCGGTCGCCGGCCAGCCACAACTGCAGCACCGTCAGCGCCGCATGCGTGGCCGCGTACACCTCCGCCACCACATCGCCGACCACGGGCGCCGATTCGAAAACCATCGCGGCGGCTTCTGACTCCCCTGACCCCAACGACTGCTGTGCCGACCAGATCAACTCGAAGAGCCGGTCCGGACCCGAACTCGACACCGCGGCCAGCAATTGCCGGTCGCTTACCGGCCGAGCCACCATCGACGCCACCGACAACACCGGCAGGCCCAACCCATCAGCCAGCTCGATCGACACCGCCGACTCGCTTACCGGCACGATCCGCGCCCGAACCGCCGACGCACCCGCAGCATGCAAAGACACGCGCTGCCAAGAGAACGGCACCAGCACCGAACCCTCCGCAACCTCGGCACTATCGGATGCCAGCACCACCGCGTGCAGCGCCGCGTCCAGCATCACCGGATGGACCCCGAACCCGGCCACCGAGACCCCGGCATCTGCGGGCAGCGTCACCTCGGCGAACACTTCATCGCCGCGGCGCCACATCGAGGTCAAGCCCCGGAAGGCGGGCCCGTACACATAGCCACGCTGGGCCAGCCGCTCATACCCATCGGCCACGTCTACCACGACCGCACCGACCGGCGGCCACACCGACAGATCCGCGGTCGGCTCTACCGACCCCGCGCTGACTACGCCCTGCGCATGCAGCTGCCAGCCGGAGCCGGCTTCACCGCGCGAAAAGACCGACACCGCGCGGGCACCCGACTCGTCCGGACCATCAACCACTACCTGCACCGCGACCGAGCCGGATACCGGCATTACCAGTGGCGCGGCCAAATTCAACTCGTCGACAATTCCGCAGCCCACCTCGTCGCCGGCGCGGATCGCCAACTCGACAAACCCGGCCCCGGGGAACAGCACCACGCCGCCCACGGCGTGATCGTTCAACCAGCTCTGCACACTGGGAGATAACCGACCGGTAAGCACTACCCCACCCGACGCCGGCAACTCTATGACCGCGCCCAGCAGCGCGTGCTCGCTGGCCGCTAATCCCAAACCGGCGGCATCGACAGCGACGTCGTCGCTGGAGAGCCAAAACCGGCGCCGCTCAAACGCATACGTCGGCAACTCCACAAAATTCGCTTCGCCGAGCACACCCCGCCAGTCCACGTCCATACCGGCGACAAACCCCTGCGCGATCGCATTCGTCAGGGTTGCCGGCTCCGGGCGGTCTTTTCGTAGCGCCGACATCGTCGAAACGGCAGATGCGACCGGATCGGTTGACGCCAGCGACTCTTCGATCGCCGCGGTCAGGCTGCTCGGCCCGACTTCCAGGAATCGGGTTGCCCCGGCCGCGTGCGCGAAGCGGACACTGTCGGCAAACCGCACCGCGTCCCGCACGTGCCGCTGCCAGTAGGCCGCGGTTCCGAAGTCGTCCTCCGCCTGCTGCCCGGTCAGGTTCGACACGATCGGGATGGTGGGGCACCCGACGGGGAAACCGCGGGCAACCGTACCGAATTCGTCGATCATCGGATCCATCAGCGGGGAATGGAACGCGTGCGAAACGGCCAGCCGGCGGACTCGGCGCCCTTCGGCGCGCAGCTGGTCCGCGATCGAGGTCACCACGTCCTCGGAGCCCGAAATCACCACGGAGGCCGGCCCATTAACAGCGGCGACGCCGACGCTTTCGCGCAGCAGCGGCCGCACCTCCTCCTCGGTGGCCTGCACCGCGAACATGGCCCCGCCCGCCGGCAGCGCCTGCATGAACCGGCCGCGAGCAACCACCAGTACCGCAGCGTTCTCCAGAGAGAGGACACCGGCGACGTGTGCGGCGGACAACTCGCCGACCGAGTGGCCCATCACGAAATCGGGACGCACACCCCAGGCGTCCAGCAGCCGGAATAACGCAACTTCAAGCGCGAACAGCGCCGGCTGCGCGAATTCGGTCGTGTTCAAAAGGTTTTCGTCGTGGCCCCACATCACGTCGCGCAGCGGGCGCAGCAGGTGGCGGTCCAGTTCGCCCACCACGGCGTTGAACGCCTCGGCAAAGACCGGATACGCGGCGTGCAGGCCCGCCCCCATGCCGAGAAGCTGGGAACCCTGACCGGGGAAGACGAACGCAGTCTTGCCACCTGCTCTAGCGGTGCCCTGAATCACCGAAACCACTGCGTCGCCGGCCACCCCGTCGAGCCCGGCCAACAACCCCTCGCGCTCGCCGCCGAGGACGACGGCGCGATGTTCGAAGGCCGAACGGCCCGCCAACGACCACGCCACGTCGGCGGGGTCGAGGTCTCGGTGGGAGCGCACGTGTTCGGCGAGCCGGGTGGCCGCAGACGCCAGCGCGGTCGCCGATTTCGCCGACAACACCCACGGCACCACCGGCGGCCTGGCGCCGTCTGTGACGTCCTGGGCTTGTCCTGCCCGGGCGCACGGAGCCTCGACGATCACGTGCGCGTTGGTGCCGCTGATCCCGAACGAGGACACCCCGGCCCGTCTCGCCCGACCGTTAGCCGCCTCTGCCG
>PLSK01000032.1 GCA_003165155.1 Mycobacterium sp.
TCGATGACGTCACCGAGACGCTTGAACCGGTGCAGATGTTGCCAGCGCCGGCTCAGGGCGCACTCGCGGTCGAATGCCGCGCCGGTGAGAGCCGGTTGGCGGCAGTGCTGGCGGAGTTGGACGACGCCGACACACGAGCGGCGGTCACTGCCGAGCGAGCCCTGCTCGCCGAACTGGAGGCCGGTTGCTCCGCACCGGTGGGCGCGATCGCCGAGGTGGTCGAGTCCATCGATGAGGAAGGCCGGATCTTCGAAGAGCTGTCGTTGCGCGGCTGCGTGGCGGCGCTGGACGGATCCGACGTGATCCGCGCGTCCGGCATCGGCACTTCCGGTCGGGCACGGGAGCTTGGGCTTTCGGTCGCCGCGGAGTTGTTCGAGTTGGGCGCCCGGGAGTTGATGTGGGGAGCGCGGCAAGACCCCGCGCAAGGAAGTGTCGAGTGAGAGCAGTTGAGAGCCACGTGGGAGCGACAATGACGACGCGAGGGCGCAAGCCGAGACCGGGCCGCATCACTTTCGTGGGCGCCGGTCCAGGGGATCCGGGTTTGTTGACCACGCGGGCGGCCACGGTGCTGGCGAACGCCCCCCTGGTCTTCATCGACCCCGACGTACCCGAGCCTGTGCTGGCACTGATCGGTAAGGACCTGCCACCGGTCTCCGGCCCCACGCCGGCCGGTCCCGCTCCCGGGAGCGCCGACGGCGCAGCCGGGCCTGTCGAGGGCGACCACAGTCAGGCCATGCCGGCGGTGATGCCCGGCGGTCCCGACCTCCGCCCGGCGCTGGGTGATCCCGCCGAAGTCGCCAAGACGCTGATCGCCGAGGCTCGTTCCGGCGTCGACGTGGTGCGACTGGTGGCCGGTGACCCGCTGACGGTCGACTCGGTGATCACCGAGGTGAACGCCGTCGCACGCAGCCACCTGCACGTCGAGATCGTCCCCGGCCTCGCCGCTACCAGCGCTGTCCCGACCTATGCCGGGCTGCCGCTGGGCTCGTCGTACACGGTTGCTGACGTTCGCGGCGACGTGGACTGGGAGGCGCTGGCAGCGGCTCCGGGGCCGCTGATCCTGCAGGCTACGGCTTCGCATCTGGCCGATGCGGCCCGCACCTTGATCGAGCACCAGCTGGCCGACGCCACTCCATGCGTAGTGACCGCGGAGGGCACCACCTGCCAGCAGCGTTCGGTCGAGACGACGTTGCACGGATTGACCGACCTGGCCGCCCTGGGCGGCACAGACCCGGCGGGTCCGTTGACCGGACCCCTGGTGGTCACGATCGGAAAGACCGTGACCAGCCGGGCGAAGCTCAACTGGTGGGAGAGTCGCGCGCTCTACGGCTGGACCGTATTGGTGCCGCGCACCAAGGACCAGGCCGGCGAGATGAGTGAGCGACTGACGTCCTACGGCGCGCATCCGATCGAGGTGCCGACCATCGCTGTCGAGCCGCCGCGCAGCCCCGCTCAAATGGAGCGCGCCGTCAAGGGCCTGGTCGACGGCCGTTTCCAATGGGTGGTCTTCACTTCCACCAACGCGGTGCGTGCAGTGTGGGAGAAGTTCGGCGAGTTCGGTCTGGACGCGCGTGCGTTCTCCGGCGTGAAGATCGCCTGCGTGGGCGAGTCGACCGCCGACCGCGTTCGGGCTTTCGGGATCAGCCCCGAGTTGGTGCCGGCCGGGGAACAGTCCTCGCTCGGCCTGCTGGACGACTTCCCGCCCTATGACAGCATTTTCGACCCGGTGAACCGTGTCCTGTTGCCGCGCGCCGACATCGCCACCGAAACGCTTGCCGAGGGACTTCGTGAGCGTGGCTGGGAGATCGAGGACGTCACCGCCTACCGGACCGTGCGCGCTGCGCCGCCGCCGGCCGCCACCCGCGAAATGATCAAGACGGGCGGCTTCGACGCGGTGTGCTTCACCTCCAGCTCCACGGTGCGAAACCTGGTCGGCATCGCCGGCAAGCCGCACACGCGGACCATCATCGCCTGCATCGGCCCCAAAACTGCCGAGACCGCCGCCGAATTCGGCTTGCGGGTGGATGTCCAGCCTGAGACCGCTGCAGTCGGCCCGCTGGTCGACACATTGGCCGAACATGCCGCGCGGCTGCGCGCCGAGGGCGCGTTGCCACCACCACGCAAGAAGAGCCGCAGGCGCTAGTGGCTTCCGGGCAGTCGAGCGTGCGTGTCTGTACACCGACACGCCGTCACGGCTGGCATTTTGAGCACGCTCGCGGCGACGACGCGCGATGAGCATGGGTGGTCACCCGCGGCAGCGCCCGCGTCGGCTACGTTCCACGCCCGCGTTGCGCCGCTTGGTGGCGCAAACGTCTTTGGAGCCAAGGAATTTGGTGCTGCCGATGTTCGTCGCCGACGGTATCGACGAACCGCGGCCCATTGCTTCGATGCCGGGCGTTATGCAGCACACCCGCGATTCGGTACGCCGAGCGGCGGCCGATGCCGTTGCCGCCGGGGTGGGCGGGCTGATGCTGTTCGGCGTGCCACGCGACCAGGACAAGGACGCGACCGGCACGTCGGGTACCGACCCCGACGGCATCCTCAATGTCGCCCTGCGTGACTTGTCCAAGGATCTCGGCGAGGCCACCGTGCTGATGGCCGACACCTGCCTGGACGAGTTCACCGACCACGGGCACTGCGGCGTCCTCGACGAACGGGGTCGGGTTGATAACGACGCGACCGTGGCGCGCTACGTGAAACTTGCGGTGGCGCAAGCGGAGTCGGGTGCCCAAGTGGTAGGGCCGAGTGGGATGATGGATGGTCAGGTCGGNNGCGATCCGCGACGGACTGGACGCCGCGGGCCACACCGACGTGGTGATCCTGGCCTACGCGGCGAAGTTCGCCTCGGCGTTCTATGGCCCATTCCGGGAGGCGGTGAGTTCCAGCCTTTCCGGGGACCGCCGTACCTATCAGCAGGAGCCGGGCAACGTCCGCGAGGCGCTGCGTGAGATCGCACTGGATCTCGACGAGGGCGCCGACATCGTGATGGTCAAACCCGCGATGGGTTATCTCGACGTGGTGGCCGCCGCGGCTGACGTGTCGCCGGTACCGGTCGCCGCTTACCAGGTCTCGGGGGAGTACTCGATGATCTGCGCTGCGGCCGCGAACAACTGGATTGACGGCCGTGCGGCTGCGCTGGAATCGCTGACCAGCATCCGGCGTGCCGGAGCGGATATCGTGCTTACCTACTGGGCCGCGGCGGCGGCGGGTTGGCTTTCGTGACGGGCCCGTCGGCGGGCGACAACCACCAGATAAGGCTGGAGATGGCAGCAGCGAAGGATGCAAAGCCGTTGTTCTACGAACCCGGTGCCAGCTGGCTCTGGGTGCTGGCAGGTCCGGCCGCGGCGGCGTCGATGATTCTGATCGAAGTGTGGAGCGGTGCCGGGATACAGCTGGTGACTCCGGTGATCTTTCTGGTGATGGTGTCGGCGTTCATCGCGTTGCAGGTGAAGGCCGCGCGGATCCACGTGTCGGTCGAACTGACCCAAGACGCCCTGCGCGAAGGCACCGAAACGATCCTGCTACGCGAAATCGTCAAGATCTATCCCGAAGCTGAACATTCCGTGGTTTCCGACAAGGAGCTGGCGCCGTGGCAGTCGGCGCGGGCGCTCGGCGAATTGTTCGGGGTGCCGCGCCGCCGGACCGGCATCGGACTGAAACTCACCGAGGGACGCACCGCCCAGGCCTGGGCGCGACGTCATCGTCACCTTCGGGCAGCGCTGACGCCGCTGGTTCAGGAGCGGGTGGAGCCCCCCGCGATCACCGTCGATGGCGACGACGACGCAGGATCGCTGCGGTGATCACCCAATTCCGGACTCTGGTCGAATTCGTGCTGGCCGGTGCCGCGCTGGTGGGCGCCGGGCTGAGCTGGGCGCACGCGCGGTACACGGTGGCTGTCGCACCCATCGCGGATGGTCAGCCGGCCACCACGTCGCTGGTCTATAACCCTCAGCTTTTGCTGTTGACTCTGGTGCTGGCGACCATCGCCGCTGTGCTGGCGGTGGTCGGGGCGGCCAGGCTGCGCCGACTTAGGCCGACTTCTTGATAAGTGGCAGCACCAGCTGACGGCGGCTGACAATAGCGTCGGCCAGGTTGTGCAGCGCCTCGTGTACCGAGCGCGCAACCGGGAACGTGGCACCGTTCTCGTCCTGGTCGCGGTCGGCGTCCAGCACCTCGGTGACAGCCGGGCTCGCGATCAATGTCCACTCCACCCCAGCGGATCGGCAATCCTCATCGATGGCGTACAGCAGCGAGGTACCGGCCACAGCAAACTGGCGCATGTCGCTCATGTCGATTACCACGGGGTTCGACCCGACGATGAAACGCCGAATGTACTTGCTGACCCAGTCGACGTTGACGGCGTCGATTTCGCCTCGGATGGTCACCACTGTCGCCAGGTGCCGACAGTGCGCCCGAATTTGGGCGCCACCGCAGTCAAAGGTGCAGTTTCCTTGTCGAGTTGCGACGTTAGTCATTAGCAGCCCCATTCACCGTGGCGATCGACTCGGCGTCGACTCGACCTGCCTATAACGTTCCCCGCGAAATCTAAGGGGACCGAAAGCCACGTCTAACTCTTCGCTAAGGCTTTCGGGGAGCCCGCGCAGACCCAAGCGATCGCGGCACTAGCCCGCCACGGTCCCTGACCTCGTCGCGGCGATCGCGCTGTTAGGCTCCAATGGCTGCCGGTTGCCAGTCGGGGGGCTCGCGATATGGCCTTGTAGCAGCAGAGTTCAGACGGAAAGAGCGTCGTGCGTTTCGGAGATTTAAAGGGAGAGATCAAGGCCCTGACAGGCCTCCGCATAATCGCCGCGGTCTGGGTAGTGCTGTTTCACTTCCGGCCGATGTTGAACGATGCGTCGCCCGATTTCACGGACACGCTTTCGCCGGTGCTCAACTGCGGCGCTCAGGGCGTCGACTTGTTTTTCATCCTCAGTGGGTTCGTGCTGACCTGGAACTACCTCGACCGGATGGGCCAATCGTGGTCGACGCGTGCCACCCTGCACTTCCTGTGGCTGCGGCTGGCCAGAGTGTGGCCGGTGTACCTGGTCACCTTGCATCTTGCGGCCTTGTTGGTGATCCTCAGCCTGCACGTCGGTCATGTGCCGTTACCGGAGGTGCGAGACCTCACCGCGGTCAGCTATCTGCGTCAAGTCCTGTTGGTGCAGCTTTGGTTTCAGCCGTTCTTCGACGGGTCCAGTTGGGATGGACCCGCCTGGTCGATCAGCGCGGAATGGCTGGCGTACCTGCTGTTCGGTGTGGTCGTGGTGGTGATTTTCCGGATGCAGCATGTGACGAGGGCGCGAAGCCTGACGTTGTTGGCGTTCGCGGCCTCGTTGCCGCCGGTGGTGCTGTTGTTGGCCAGCGGCCAGTTCTACACGCCGTGGAGCTGGCTGCCGCGCACCATGACGCAGTTCATCGCCGGCGCGCTGGCTTGTGCCGCCGTGCGCAGGTTGCGGCTCAGCGATCGCGCTCGCCGCGTCGCAGGGTACTGTTCGGTGCTGCTGATCGCCGCGATCGTGGGCATCCTCTACCTGTTTGACGCGCACCCGATCACCGGGCTGTACGACAGCAGTGGGGTGGTGGACATGCTGTTCGTGCCGCTGGTGATGACGCTGGCGATCGGCATGGGCAGCCTGCCGCGACTGCTGTCGACGCGGTTGATGGTGTACGGCGGGGAGATCTCGTTCAGCCTGTACATGGTGCACGAGTTGGTACACACCGTCTGGGGATGGGCCGTGCTGC
Source organism: Mycobacterium sp. (assembly GCA_003165155.1). GTDB lineage: Bacteria > Actinomycetota > Actinomycetes > Mycobacteriales > Mycobacteriaceae > Mycobacterium. Next base: position 5,743 of record PLSK01000032.1, read on the forward strand.
AATTCGAGCTCTCACCGCAGGAAAACCCGTGGAAATGGAACGTCATCGGACTACTCGTCATTGCTGTGGTCGCCTCGATCCTGCTGTATCACCTCGTCGAGGAGCCGGCGCGCCGCTGGATGCGCAGGATGGTTGACGTGCCAGCCGCGAAAGCCGAAATCGACTCCGACGAGCCGGCCAACACCAAGCTTCATCAGATCGACGTTGCGCGGGAAGCGGTTTCGATCCGCGCGGTGTGACTGTTGTCTGGTTGGATGAGGCATACGACGATGCCGGTCATTGTGGAGGTGGTGGTGAGTCGTCTGACCACATTCGTCGTTGGTCTCACTCTGTTGGTTGGCGTGGTACTCGGTTGTCCCGGGTATCTGACACACCCGGAGCGAGTGCGGGTTTACGACATTCGCATCGCGGATTCGCAGCTGACCCACGTCGCAGTGATCGGCGACTCATATACCAACGGCACCGACTTGGGCGGCCGGGGCCCGAAATCATGGACGGCTCGTGCCTGGCGGGCGCTTGCTCAACATGGCGTGCCGATCGCGGCCGATGTGGCAGCTGAGGGCGGAGCCGGCTACGGCGTGCCCGGCGATCATGGCAGCGTCTTCGGGGATCTGACGGCCAGGGCGGTCAAGCCCGACGATGCGCTGGTGGTGTTCTTCGGTTCGCGCAACGACCAGGGCGTCGATCTTGGGCTACTGGCCGACCGGGCCTTTGCTGACTTCGACGTGGCGCGCCACATTGCGCCATCCGCGAGGCTCCTGGTGATCGGACCGCCGTGGCCGACAGCAGATGTACCTGACTCGGTGCTGCAGATTCGTGACGTCCTCAACGCTGCGGCCCGGGGCGTGGGAGCGGCATTCGTCGATCCGATCGGGGACCGCTGGTTCGTCGACAGGCCCGACCTGATCGGCCCGGATGGTGTGCACCCGAACGACGCAGGGCACGCGTATCTGGCCGACAAGATCGTTCCACTCATTCGTACGCAGCTGTCCCGCTGAGTCGAGTTTACCGCGAGGGGCACCTGCAACGCAGGGCATTCGACGTGAACGCGGCGCCGCGTCAGTCCTCTGCGTGCCGTTCGTAATCCCATTGCTCAAGGCGAGCTTGCAAGTGCAGCAGGCCAAGTCCGGCGACCGGCGCGGTAGCGGCTAAGCAGATCAGCAGCAGCGGCGTCATGTCAAAACCTCCAAAACCCTTTCACTGTTGACACGTTCATCTGCGTAAAGAAGTTCATCCGCGCTAAGAAGTTCATGCTCTGCATTGCGGGTCAGCCGCCCTTCAGTGCGCGATCGGCCAGCGCGCCGATAACGGGTGCCAGCAGTTGCGCGTACTCGGTCGTCACGTGGTTGTCATCCCGGAACACCATGGTGTTGCCGACGATCATCGGGCAGCGGTCGGGGGTGCAGAACAGGTCGGTCAGGTCCGCGTAGTGGCCGCCGCCGGCAGTGGTTGCCGCCTGCTCAGCGGCAACGCCGTCGGGGTTGACCGCGACCGACCGTGCCGGCGCGCACGCCGTGGCGTCGTCCAGGTGCCCGGATAGGCAGGTGGGCACGGATGAGTGCGGGTCCGCGACCGGTCCCAAGACCAGGACGGTGCTGCCGACGCTGCGCAGTTGCGCCACAGTGCGGTTCAAGGTTTCGATCCACGCCGGGTCGTACGACGTGAAACCGAAGTCTGCGCCGTAGCGCCGGCTCATGCTCAGCACCACCAGGCGCGGGTGTTCGGCCATCATCCGGGCCATGATCTGGCTACGCCATTGTTCGCACTCGGTGTACTCGCGGCCCAGATACGGGCTGTCGATGGGCAGGTCCTGCATCGGGCAGGTCACCTTGGCCAGCGTCTCCAGCCGCCAGTGCCGCTGCTCGGCGAACTGCTGGAACGCCGGGTTCCACATGGCGACGTGCGAGTCGCCGATCAGGGCTATGGTCCTCTCCGGGGACGGCGGCTCCGCGGTATCGCCCGTCGCGCACTCGCTTTGGCCGACGTCGCGCCAGGAACGCACGCAGCCGTTAACGAAGACGGCGGCCTTGTCGCCTGGCGCCTGCTCAAGCGACGGGTTCAGGTTGGATGGGACAGCTCGCACGTCGGCGGCCGCCGCAATCGCATTACGCATCTGGGCGAACACGCTCTCGATGGCGGTATCGCGTGGATCGATGGCTGGCGGCTCGACTTCGTGTGGCTTGCCGGTTGGGAAGGCTGACGAAGGCAGCGCGACGATACTCGCCGCCGGGGCGGCCCCACCGTGACCGACCGGCACCGGTGTCACCGCGAGCAGCAGCAGGCACGCGCACGCCGCGACCGCGCTGGCGGCGCCGGCCAGAGCCAGGCTGGCCCGCGCCGACCGGCGCAGGGCGGCGGTGAACCGGCCCGGGTTTTCGACCAGGTGCATGGTGATCAGGCCCAGCCCGGCGGAGACCGCGGTCGCGGCTAGCCGGGTGGGCAGGCCCGCTGGTTCGCCCAGCAACGGCGGCAGCAGTAGCAGCACCGGCCAGTGCCACAGATACCACGAATACGAGATCCGGCCGACCGCCCGCATCGCCGGCAGGCACAACACGCTACCGACTCCCAACGTGCGGGTGACACAACCGCCGCCGATCACCAGCACGGTGCCTAGCACCGGCAGCAACGCCGCCGTGCCGGGGTACGGGGTACCCAGGTCGAGCTGAGTGCAGGTCAACAAGATCAGCGCCAGACCTCCCCATCCGACGATCGCAGCGGACCGCAGCGGTAGTCGGCGCCACTGCCGGATCGAAAGGGCCACCAGGCCACCTGCGGCCAGCTCCCAGGCTCGCGTGGGCAGTGAGAAGAACGCCCAGGGCGGTGACGTGTGGGTCCACTGCACGGACACCGCCAACGACGCCGCGGCCACCAACGCCAGCACCACCACAAACGGTTTCGCCCGTGACGTTGCGTCTTCCCGACCACGCAAGCGAGCCCGCCGGAGCAGCCACGCCGTGCCGATGATGAGCACCGGCCACACCAGATAGAACTGCTCCTCGACGCCCAGCGACCAGTAGTGCTGGAACGCTGACGGCGGGGCGTCGGAGGCCAGGTAGTCGGTGCCCTGCGTAGCGAACCGGTAGTTGCCGACGTACAGGATGCTGGCGATGCCGTCGACGAAGACGCTTCGTGCCTGCAACGGCGGCAGCGCGATGGCCGCGCCGATCGCGGTGGCGATGGCGACGGTAGCCGCGGCCGGTAGTAGGCGGCGGGCCCGCGCGCCGTAAAAACGGCCGAGCCGAACGGTATTCGTGGCCGCGACCTCGCGCCAGAGCAGTCCGGTGATGAGGAAACCGGAGATGACGAAGAAGATGTCGACGCCGATGAAGCCGCCGGCGATGCCAGGTATGCCTGCGTGGTAGAGCACCACCGCGATCACCGCGACGGCGCGTAAGCCCTCGATGTCCGGGCGAAATCCGGTCTGCCGAACCCGCCGCTCCACTCGACGTGGAGGGCGGTAAGCGTCTTCTCGCTGGGCTGTCATCTGCTTTGGCTAGGTCGCCATCCAGGTCAGTTCGCCGGGCAGCTGCAGCCGCCACCAACCCATGTCATGCCCGCCCAGGGTGAAGCTGGTGGCCGGCGGCGTTGTCAGCTGGCCGACGAACTGGCGGGTGGCGGAATAGAAGCGGTCAAAGGTGCCGCAGTCCACCCGCAGCGGGATCTGTGACAGTGCCGGAAGGTTCAGCACACTGTTTTGCGCGTAGTCGTCGTTGCTGTCGAACGCCCCGGGCGCGCTGTCGGCGAACGACGTGTACAGCGCCGGGCTGATCGCGCAGATACCCGCGGTGCGGGCCGGTCCCAGCTTGGCTCCCAGGCGCAGCGCGCCGTAGCCGCCCATCGACCATCCCATGAAGCCGACCCGAGAGGTGTCCATGCCCATCGACGACAGCATCGGCAGCAGCTCGTTGAGCACCATCGCGCCGGCATCGTCGCCCGATGCGCGCTTGTGCCAGTACGTGTTTCCGCCGTCAACGCCGACTACCGCGAATCCCGCTTTGCCTCTTCGGGCCAGCTGAGCCAGCCCGTCCTCGACGCCGGCTTCCAGCATCTGGTTCGCGTCGCCATCCACGCCGTGCAGTGCGATCACGGGACGCGGCATTTCAGTCTGTCCCGGTGGCATGGCGATCACCCAGTTTGTTTTGACCCCGCCGCGGGCTGCCGAGACGAACGAGCCAGTGAGCTTGGTCGGCAGCGCCTTGCCGGCCGTCGAAGGCTCGAACGGGGCGGGCCCCTGCAAAGCGGGTGCCGCTTGCGGCTGGATCGGATCCAGCAGGCCGCTCAACGCCCACACGCTCGCGGCTCCAACGCTGGCGCCGAAGCCCATCCGCAGCACGGCACGTCGGGTCAGGTCAGACATGATCATCAATGATGCCGGGCCGGGCGGGGTTTGACGGCCCTGCCACGCCGTATCGCAAGGTAGTTGTGATGACGGCGTAATACTCCACGCTGATTTCGGAGTTCTAAATCTGCGCGGTTTCAACCCTCGCGCGTTTGCTGGTGCTGGGGCACGATATTTGTTTTGGGCTATAAGGAGTTAACGGATGGGCCTGGCATTTCATTGGTTCTTGCCGACTTACGGGGATTCGCGGAACCTGGTCGCGGGCGGGCACGGCACGTCGATGCATGGGGACCGGCCTGCGACCTTGCTCTACCTGCGCCAGGTTTGCGCGGCGGCCGAAACCAACGGCTTCGAGGGGGTGCTAACGCCGGCCGGCTTGTGGTGTGAGGACGCCTGGTTGACCACGGCGATGCTGGTCGAGGACACCGAGACACTGAAATTCCTGGTTGCATTCCGGCCCGGGCTACTCAGCCCGACGCTGGCCGCGCAGATGGCCGGGACTTACCAGCGGCATTCGCGTGGTCGACTGCTGCTCAATGTCGTCACCGGCGGAGAGCCGCATGAGCAGCGGGCCTACGGGGATTACCTGGACAAACAGGCGCGATACGCGCGTACCGGCGAGTTTTTGGATGTCGTGCGGCAATTGTGGACGTCGGAAGAGCCGGTGTCCTTCGCGGGTGACCACATCCGTATCGAGGGTGCGGCGCTGAACAACCGGCCCGACCCGGTGCCACCGGTCTTCTTCGGAGGATCGTCGGGACCCGCCGGTCCGATTGCGGCCCAATACGCTGACGTCTACCTGACCTGGGGGGAACCGCCGGCCGCGGTTGGCGACAAACTCGACTGGATTCGTGGACTGGCCATTGAAAACGGGCGGGAGCTGGAGTACGGCCTGCGGATCCACGTGATCAGCCGGGACACCTCCGAGGAAGCGTGGGCCGAGGCTGACCGACTGTTGGCGGCGGTCGACCCGGCAGATGTCGAGCGGGTGCAGTCCAGCCTGGCGCGAAGCGAGTCCGAAGGGCAGCGCCGCATGCTGGACTTGCATGGCGGCAGCAGCAATCGGCTTTTGGTCGGGCCCAACCTATGGGCCGGGGTGGGTCTGGTGCGCGGTGGTGCGGGGACCGCACTGGTCGGGTCACATACCGAGGTCGCCGAAAGGCTGATCGAGTACGCACAGCTGGGTATCGATCACTTCATCCTGTCGGGATACCCGCACCTTGAAGAGGCCTACTGGTTCGGCGAGGGTGTCCTGCCGCTGCTCGAGCGCAAGGGGCTGTGGAGTCATCCCAACCGTCAGGCGCAACCCGCCCCGTCGACGCCGTTCGCTGTCGCCACCGCGCACTGATCGAGTATTTCTGAGCGTCGAGACTGCGCTGGCGGCGTGACTTTCACGGCCGACCTCGGCCCTGCACGCAGGCTCGGCGCCACCACCGCAGGCTCGACGCTGAGCCGCGCTAGCGGCCCACAACTGCTAGCGTCCGGTCATGCCGCGCGCGCAAGGCCAGGCGAGTCCCGGCCCCGGGGGCGAGAACCAAAGCGGGCCCCCGGCGCTTGATCTGGATGCTAATCTGCAACTGCGCCAGGGACTTTCGCAGCGTCAGCTCAGCATGATAGCGATGGGCGGCGTTATCGGCGCCGGACTGTTCGTCGGGTCGGGTGTGGTGATACGAGACACCGGGCCCGCCGCGTTCCTGACCTACTCGATCTGCGGTCTGCTGATCATTCTGGTGATGCGGATGCTCGGCGAGATGGCCGCCGCGAACCCGTCGACCGGATCGTTCGCCGATTACGCCGGGAAAGCACTGGGAGGTTGGGCGGGATTTTCGGTCGGCTGGCTGTATTGGTACTTCTGGGTGATCGTGGTCGGCTTCGAAGCGGTCGCGGGGGGCAAAGTCCTCAACTACTGGTTTCCGGCACCGCTCTGGCTGATGTCACTGTGTCTCATGCTGTTGATGACGGCGACCAACTTGTTCTCCGTCTCTTCGTTCGGCGAATTCGAATTCTGGTTCGCGGGAATCAAAGTCGCGACAATCGTGATCTTTCTTGCCGTGGGGACCGCGTTCGTTCTCGGGCTTATTCCGGGGCATCACGAGGGTCTGTCCAACCTGTACTCGCACGGCGGCTTCTTCCCGAATGGCGTGGGCGCCGTCTTCGCCGCAATTGTGGTGGTGATCTTCTCGATGGTTGGTGCGGAAGTCGTCACCGTCGCTGCGGCCGAAAGCCGAGACCCGGGGCTCGCAGTCCAGCGAGCGACCAGAACGGTAGCCGTGCGTATCGGGATCTTCTTCGTCGGTTCGGTGTTTCTGCTTGTCGCGATCATGCCGTGGAATTCGGTAGAGCTCGGGTCATCGCCGTACGTCGCCGCACTCAAGCACATGGGTCTCTCCGGTGCCGACCAGTTGATGAATGCGGTGGTGCTGACCGCAGTGCTGTCCTGCTTGAACTCGGGCCTCTACACCTCGTCGCGCATGCTGTTCGCGCTCGCCGGGCGAGGCCAGGCGCCGGTACGGCTGGTCAAACTCAGCCGCCGCGGAGCCCCTTACATCGCGATCTTGTTCTCGTCGGCTGTCGGTTTCGGTTGCGTGATAATGGCGTGGCTGGCGCCCGGCACGGTGTTCCTGTTCCTGCTCAACTCTTCTGGCGCCATCATCTTGTTCGTCTACTTGCTGATAGCTCTGTCGCAGATCATCCTGCGCCGCCGGACTCCCGCGGAAAAGTTGCGAGTCAAGATGTGGTTCTTCCCGGAGTTGTCGATCCTGACTCTGGTCGCCATCACCGCCGTCCTCGTGCAGATGGCGTTCGACCACTCGGCGCGTGGTCAGCTCTGGCTCAGCCTGTTGTCCTGGGCGGTAGTGGTCGCGGTGTACTTCGTCAGCGTTCGGTTACGGAGGCGGCGTGAGCTTGGTCACCCGGTCTGAGTGAACAGAACCGCCTGCTCGAACGGCAGCCGGGTGAAGACTCCCCGCCCGCGGGTGACGTACGCCGCGGCCTCAGCCTTGCTGACCACGCGCGGATCGGTGATGCCGACGGTCTTGCCATAACGCTTGATTCGACCGCTTCCGGCAGCGGTGAGGTTCTTCAACCAGTCGCGATCGGGGCCGTAAGTCAACAGGATCGCGACGCCGGGTTTGCCATCGACGCTGGTGGTGACGGCATTCACCGGTGTGCGATAGGGCTTTCCAAAGCGTCGCCCGACATGTTCGATGATGGCGAATGTCGGGGCCCAACCGGCCCACAGCCGCTGAACGGGGTTGGTGACATGCCGGTTGAATCGGGCGAGTCGTTGCGGTAGTTCCATGCCACCATCCAATTCGCGGGCCACACCGACTTCAACTGTTACAAACTCTTACACCCTGTAGTTGAAGCGGCCGCGGAGGCTGGGACACTGGTCGCATGGGCGGCACTGACCAGGCGAGCGCGCGCGCCGGGACCACGGTAAGTGCGTCGGCCAAGCTGTTCGAGGAGGCCTGCGCGGTGATTCCGGGCGGGGTGAACTCTCCGGTTCGGGCGTTTACGGCAGTGGGTGGCACGCCGCGGTTCATCACCGAGGCCCACGGCTGCAGGCTCACCGACGCCGACGGCAACCGCTACGTCGACCTGGTCTGCTCGTGGGGCCCGATGATCCTCGGACATGCGCACCCGGCCGTCGTCGAGGCCGTCACCAAGGCTGCGGCCTCCGGCCTGTCGTTCGGGGCGCCCACGCCGTCGGAGTCGCAGCTGGCCGCCGAGATCATCGGCCGAGTAGCACCGGTGGAACGGATCCGGCTGGTGAACTCCGGCACAGAGGCCACCATGAGCGCGGTCCGGCTGGCCCGTGGGTTCACCGGTCGGCCCAAGATCGTCAAGTTCTCCGGCTGCTATCACGGGCACGTGGACGCGTTGCTCGCCGACGCGGGTTCGGGGGTGGCGACGCTGGGCCTGCCGTCCTCGCCCGGAGTCACCGGCGCCGCGGCAGCCGACACAATCGTGTTGCCCTACAACGATATCGAAGCTGTAGCCCAGGCGTTCGCCCAGTTCGGCGACCAGATTGCCGCGGTGATCACCGAAGCCAGCCCCGGCAACATGGGAGTCGTGCCGCCCGGCACCGGTTACAACGCGGCGTTGCGAGCGATCACTGCCGAACATGGTGCGTTGCTGATCGTCGACGAGGTGATGACGGGCTTCCGGGTCAGCCGAAGTGGTTGGTATGGAATCGATCCGGTCGACGCTGACCTGTTCACCTTCGGCAAGGTGATGAGCGGTGGATTGCCGGCCGCCGCATTCGGCGGCCGAACCGAGGTGATGGAACGGCTGGCGCCACTGGGGCCCGTCTATCAGGCCGGCACGTTGTCCGGTAACCCGGTGGCGGTGGCCGCCGGGTTGGCCACGCTGCGCACCGCCGACCAGGCGATCTACGCCACTTTGGATGCCAATGCCGACCGGCTGGCCGGGCTGCTATCCGAGGCGCTGGCCGGTGCCGATGTGCCGCACCAGATTCCGCGCGCCGGAAACATGCTCAGCGTGTTCTTCAGCGAAACACCGGTGACCGACTTCGCGTCCGCGCGCGACAGCCAGACCTGGCGCTACCCGCCGTTTTTTCACGCACTCCTAGACGCCGGCGTGTACCCGCCGTGCAGTGCGTTCGAGGCGTGGTTCGTCTCGGCCGCCCTCGACGACGCCGCGTTCGAGCGGGTCGCTGACGCCTTGCCTGTTGCCGCCCAGGCGGCTGCACGGGAGCGGACGTCCTGATGGGCGAGCAAACCCGGGTGCACGTGATGAGGCACGGCGAGGTGTACAACCCCGATGGCATCCTCTATGGTCGGCTCCCCGAATTTTACCTCTCCGACAAAGGCAGGGCGCAAGCCGAGGCCGTTGCTGACGCGCTGGCCGGTCGCGACATCGTCGCCGTCGTCGCCTCCCCGTTACAGCGGGCACAGGAGACCGCCGCGCCCATCGCCGCGAAGCACAACCTGCCGGTGGACACCGACCCCGACCTGATCGAGTCGGCCAACTTCTTCGAGGGCAAGCGCATGGGCCCGGGCGACGGCGCCTGGCGGGACCCGCGGTTTTGGTGGCAGCTGCGCAATCCGTTCAGACCGTCTTGGGGCGAGCCCTACGCCGAGATCGCGCACCGGATGTCGACCGCGGTGGACAAGGCACGCGCCCGGGGCGCCGGCCATGAGGTGGTGTACGTCAGCCACCAGCTGCCGGTGTGGACGCTCCGGCTACACCTGACCGGTAAGCGACTCTGGCACGACCCACGCCAGCGGGAGTGCGGGTTGGCATCGTTGACGACCCTCGTATACGACGGCGACCGTTTGGTTGACGTGGAGTACTCCGAACCTGCGGCGCCATGAGCATGTGGCGGCTGGCGATCGCCGGAATGCTGGCGAGCCTTCTCCCCGGTCTTCTCGCAGGCTGTTCGGGACGCGATGCGGTAGCGCAGGGCGGCACCTTCGAATTTGTCTCGCCAGGCGGCAAGACCGACATTTCCTATGATCCGCCCGCGAGCCGCGGCCGCCCCGGTCCGCTGTCCGGGCCCGACCTGATGGATCCCTCGCGCACGCTTTCGTTGGACGATCCCGCGGGGCCCTTTGCCGGTCAGGTCGTCGTCATCAACGTGTGGGGCCAGTGGTGTGGGCCGTGCCGGGCCGAGGTCACCCAACTGCAGCAGGTCTACGACGCCACCCGGGCCTCTGGAGTGTCCTTGCTGGGCATCGACGTTCGCGACAACAACCGACAGGCGGCCCAGGACTTCGTCATTGATCGCCACCTGACATTCCCGTCGATCTACGACCCGGCGATGCGCACCCTGATCGCGTTCGGCGGCAANNTGGTGCTGGACCGTCAGCACCGGGTGGCGGCGGTGTTCCTGCGTCAATTGCTGGCCGAGGATCTGCAACCCGTGGTGCAGCGGCTGGCGCAAGAAACTGGGGCGGGCCAGACGCAGCCCGGACGGCAGTGACCGGGTTCACCGAGATCGCCGCCGCCGGGCCGCTCCTGGTGGCGCTGGGGGCGTGCCTGCTGGCCGGGCTGGTGTCGTTCGCGTCGCCGTGCGTGGTGCCGTTGGTGCCGGGCTATCTGTCGTATTTGGCCGCTGTGGTGGGCGTCCCGGAGGGGCAAGACCCGCCGCACCCGGGCGCGATCCAAACCCAGCCCGCAACGCGGTGGCGGGTCGCGGGATCCGCAGCGTTGTTCGTGGCCGGATTCACCACGGTGTTCGTGCTCGGCACCGTCGCGGTCCTGGGCATGACGAGCACGCTGATCACCAACCAGCTGGTGCTGCAGCGGGTCGGCGGCGTCCTCACCATCGTCATGGGCCTGGTGTTCGTCGGCCTGGTCCCCGCCCTGCAGCGTCAGGCCCGGTTCAGCCCGCGGCAGCTGACGACGGTTGCGGGGGCGCCGGTGCTCGGCGCGGTGTTCGCGCTCGGCTGGACCCCATGCCTGGGGCCGACACTGACCGGAGTGATCACGGTCGCCTCGGCCACCCAGGGCGCCAACGTGGCGCGCGGAATCGCGCTGGTGATCGCGTACTGCCTGGGGCTGGGCATCCCGTTCGTGCTGCTGGCCTTCGGTTCGGCGCGGGCCGTCGCGGGCTTCGGCTGGCTGCGCCGGCACAGCAGGGCCATCCAGATCTTCGGTGGTGTCCTGCTGATCATGGTCGGCGCGGCACTGGTCAGCGGGGTGTGGAATGACTTCGTCTCGTGGCTGCGGGACGCGTTCGTCAGCGACGTGAGGTTGCCGATTTGATGCTGCTCGCACAGGTTTGGGCCAGGCTGCGCAACACCTGGCGCGCGCTGACGTCGATGGGCACCGCTCTGGTGCTGTTGTTCTTGCTCGCGCTCGGGGCAATACCTGGCGCACTGCTGCCGCAGCGCAGCCTCAACGCCGGCAAGGTCGCTGAGTACCTGTTCTCGCACAAGGTGATCGGCCCGTGGCTGGATCGGCTGCAACTCTTCAACGTGTTCTCCAGCTTCTGGTTCACCGCCATCTACGCCCTGCTGTTCGTGTCCCTGGTTGGCTGCCTCACCCCGCGGATGGTCGAGCACGCCCGCAGCCTGCGCGCCAAGCCGGTGGCGGCCCCGCGCAACCTGGCCCGGCTGCCCAAGCACACCAGCTCCGAGCTGATCGCCGGCCCCGAGGACCTGAACGCCCTGGCGGCCACGATCGCCGAACGGCTACGCGGCTGGCGTACGACCATCCGGGACAGCTCCGGGACGGTGGAAGTCTCCGCCGAGAAGGGCTACCTGCGCGAATTCGGCAACCTGGTCTTCCACTTCTCGCTGCTGGGCCTGCTGGTCGCGGTTGCCGTGGGCAAGCTGTTCGGCTACGAGGGCAACGTGATCGTTATCGCAGACGGCGGTCCCGGCTTCTGCTCGGCGTCGCCCGCCGCGTTCGATTCGTTCCGCGCCGGCAACACCGTCGACGGCACGTCGCTGCACCCGATTTGCATCCGGGTCAACGACTTTCAGGCGCACTACCTGCCGTCGGGCCAGGCCACTTCATTCGCCTCGGACATCGACTATCAGGACTATCGGGCCGGCAACGATCTGACGGCGAACAGCTGGCGACCCTACCGGCTGGAGGTCAATCACCCACTGCGGATCGGCGGCGACCGGATCTACCTGCAGGGTCACGGCTACGCGCCCACCTTCACCGTCACCTTTCCGGACGGCCAGACGCGCACGTCGACCGTGCAATGGCGACCGGACAACCCGCAGACCCTGCTCTCTTCGGGTGTGGCGCGCATCGACCCACCCGCAGGCAGCTATCCCAACCCCGTCGAGCGCCGTAACCATGAAATCGCGATCCAGGGGCTACTGGCACCGACCGAGCAACTCGACGGCGCCCTGTTGTCGTCGCGGTTCCCGGCCCTGGACGCCCCCGCGGTGGCCGTCGATATCTACCGCGGCGACACCGGACTGGACAGCGGGCGGCCCCAATCCTTGTTCACCCTTGATCCCCGGCTGATCGACCAAGGCCGGCTGACCAAGGAGAAGCGGGTCAACCTGCGTGCCGGCCAGCAGGTCCGGCTCGATCAGGGCCCGGCGGCCGGCACCGTCGTCCGCTTCGACGGGGCCGTTCCGTTCGTCAACCTGCAGGTTTCCCATGACCCCGGCCAGACCTGGGTGCTGGTCTTCGCCATCACCATGATGGCCGGGTTGCTGGTGTCGCTGCTGGTGCGCCGCCGCCGCGTCTGGGTGCGCCTTTCGCCTGGCGACCCCGCGCAAGCAACTCCAGGTACGGTAAACGTCGAGCTGGGCGGCTTGGCGCGGACCGACAATTCCGGTTGGGGCGACGAGTTCGAAACGCTGACCGAGCGGTTGCTGGACGGACTCGGCACACCGCGCGGGCAGGACCCGGGCCCTAACCCTGCCCAAACCCCAGCGTCCGGGAGGAGTTCTCAGGTGGACGTCAAATGAATACCCTGCACGTCAACATCGGCCTCGCGCGGTACTCCGACTGGGCGTTCACCTCGGCGGTGGTAGCCCTGGTGGTCGCGCTGCTACTGCTGGCCTTCGAGCTGGCGTACGTCGGAGGCCGCCGGGTAGACAGCCGGGAGCGGGTGCTGGCCGGTTCGGTTGCCGGTGACAGCGAAACACCAGGCGTCGTCGGGGATGTTGCCCCGCGGCCATTCGACGAACGCGTCGGGCGGGCCGGCCTTGCGGTGGTCTACCTCGGTATTGGGCTACTGCTGACGTGCATTGTGCTGCGCGGCCTGGCCACCATGCGGGTGCCCTGGGGCAATATGTACGAGTTCATCAACCTGACCTGCTTCAGCGGGCTGGTCGCCGGCGCGGTCGTATTGCGCCGCCCACAGTACCGCTCGCTGTGGGTTTTCCTGCTGGTGCCGGAGCTGATCCTGCTTACCGTTTCCGGACGCTGGCTCTACACCAATGCGGCACCGGTAATGCCCGCGCTGCAGTCCTACTGGCTGCCCATTCACGTGTCGGTGGTGAGCCTCGGCTCCGGGGTGTTCCTGGTCGCCGGTATCGCCAGCGTCCTGTTCTTGCTGCGCACATCGCGGCTCGGTGACCCGGAAACCGAAGGCGCGCTGGCGCGGGTGGTGCGGCGCTTTCCCGACGCGCAGACCCTGGACCGGATTGCGTACCGGACGACGATCTTCGCGTTTCCGGTGTTCGGTTTCGGGGTTATTTTCGGTGCCATCTGGGCAGAGGAGGCGTGGGGCAGATATTGGGGCTGGGATCCCAAGGAGACGGTGTCGTTCGTCGCGTGGGTGGTGTACGCGGCGTATCTGCACGCCAGGTCAACCGCGGGATGGCGGGACAGGAAGGCGGCGTGGATCAACGTCGTGGGATTCGTGGCCATGATCTTGAATCTGTTCTTCGTTAATCTGGTGACTGTGGGTCTGCATTCCTACGCGGGCGTGGGCTGACACGTAGCCAACCGAACGGAGTACGGCAAACAAGGGGGAAGTGCACGTGGCTGACGATCAGACGACGGGCTGGGGGACGCCCGGTCATCCGACTACTCAGTTGCCGCCTCAGGCGCCGCCGCCCCATCAACGCCCCGGCGAACCGCCGGCAGAGTCCGGCGGCGACACCAGTACCCAGGCCTTCGCCGGATTCCGCACCGGGCGCCGGGTGCCCGGATCCGACAGGCCCCAGCTGGCGCCGCCACCCCAGGCGCCGCCCGGGATGCCGCCCTGGGATCCCACACCGACTGCCGGCATCGCACGGGTCGACCCGACGGCTTTCGGGGCGTACTACAGTGGCCCGCCCCAAGGCCCGCCCCAAGGCCCGCCCAAAGGCCCGGCAGAGGCACCGCGGACCCAGCAGTATCACCACGAGCGCGTTCCGCACACCCCGTATCCGGAGCTGTCCACCGGCGTGCTCCTGCGGCCGGTCAAACCGCCGCCATCACAGGGCTGGCGGCGGTGGCTGTACACGCTGTCCGGTCAGCTGATCAATCTGGGGGAGAGCCCCCGGGCCGCTCGCTACAACAACCTGGTGGCTCAGGTGAACCAGCCGCTGCGCGGCTGCTACCGGGTGGCGATGCTGTCGCTGAAGGGCGGCGTCGGCAAAACCACGATCACCGCGACCCTGGGATCCACCTTCGCCGCCCTCCGGGGCGACCGGGTGGTGGCTTTGGATGCCAGCCCCGACCGCGGCACCCTAAGTCAGAAGGTCCCGTTGGAGACGGCGTCAAGCGTGCGCCAGCTCCTGCACGACGCTAAATCGATCGATCGCTACAGCGATATCCGCCGCTATACCTCGCGGGGCCCGAGCGGAATGGAGGTGCTGGCGTCCGAGAGCGATCCGGCGGTGTCGGAGCCGTTCAGCGCCGACGACTATGCCAACACCCTCTATCTGCTGGAGCGGTTCTACGGCCTGGTGCTGACCGACTGCGGCACCGGACTCCTGCACTCCGCGATGTCGTCGGTGCTGGACACGGCCGATGTGCTGCTGGTGGTCAGCTCGGCGTCCATCGACGGCGCGCGCAGCGCTTCGGCGACGCTGGATTGGCTCGACGCGCACGGCCACGAAGAGCTGGTCCGCAACTCGATCGCGGTCATCAACGCTGTGCGGCCACGGACGGGCAAGGTCGACATGGACAAGGTGGTCGAGCACTTCTCCCGGCGTTGCCGCGCAGTGCGGCTGGTGCCCTTCGACCCACACTTGGAGGAGGGCGCCGAGATCAGCCTCGATCGGTTGCGGCGGCCCACTCGTGAAGCGCTGACCGAGCTGGCGGCCGTTGTCGCCGACGGGTTCCCCCGCGACCAGCGGGGCTAGCGGCGATCGCGAGCGCGGCGTTGCCGGGCGCTGCGGGTCGCCGCCATCGGAACTAGCTTCCGTCTGGTTTCCCGTGTCCTAACCGCCGCAAGAAATCGGGATCGTCGTCGGGCCCGATGACGCGAGTCTTGGTCCGCATGATTTGCGAACGCGCCACACGCAGGCCAACGTAGATTAGCGTCCCCAAAACCAGGACGAGCACCAGGTAGAGCACTCAACACCTCCAAGAGCGAATATACCCGCGCCGTAGGCTCTAGCTGTGTCAGAACCTAGCGACAACGGCACTGAGGGGCATCGGGTCGTCGTCGACGTCATGGTTTACGCGTTGGCGCGGTTCCTGCTGGTGGCCGCACTCAGCGCCGCGATCTACGGGCTGGCGCGCTTAATCGGGGTCACGCAGTTCCCCATCGTCGTTGCCGTGTTGTTCGCTTTCATCATCGGAATGCCCATGGGTATCTGGCTGTTCAGCCCGTTACGCCACCGCGCGACAGCGGCGCTTGCGGTAGTCGGTGAGCGCCGGCGCGAGGAACGCGAAAAGCTGCAGGCCCGGCTTCGCGGCGAGACGGTGCGCGAGCAGGCGCCCGACGCCGAGTGAAAGCGCGCGCTCAACCGTTGGGCATGCGTACGACCTGCGCGGCATAACTCAGGCCTGCGCCGTATCCGATCAGCAAGGCAAGGTCGCCCGGCTTGGCTGCCCCGGTCGTCAGTAGTTCGGCCATCGCCAGGGGGATGGAAGCCGCGGACGTGTTTCCGGTGTGCTCAATATCGTTGGCGACGATCGCGTCCGGCCGCAACTCCAGGCTCTTGGCCAGTACTTCGTTGATTCGGCTATTGGCCTGGTGAGGTACGAACACGTCTATCTCGTCGGGTCTGATTCCTGCTGCGTCCATCGCCTGTCGACCGACCTTGCCCATTTCGAATGCCGCCCAACGGAATACCGCGCTGCCTTCAAGCCGCAGATACGGGCGCGGGCCGGTGGGATGCTCGGTGTAGGAGATCCAGTCGATGTCCTGACGTATGGCATTGGCCTGTTCGCCGTCGCTGCCCCAGACGGTCGGTCCAATGCCTTGAACGGGCGTCTCGCCCACTACAACTGCGGCCGCTCCGTCGGCAAAGATGAAACAGTTGCTGCGGTCCTGCATGTCGACAGTGGGGGAAAGTTTCTCCGAACCAATTACCAGCATCTTGTTCGCACTGCCGCCGCGGACCATGTCGGCGGCGACGCCGAGCGCGTATCCGAAGCCGGCGCATCCCGCCGCGATGTCAAACCCGAGAACACCCTTTGCGCCCAGGGCCGCCGCGACCGTTGGGGCGCAGCCCGGGGTCTGACGAAAATGGGTGTTGGTGGCGACGATGATGCCGTCAATGTCGGTAGCCGCGAGTGCGGCGTTCGAAATGGCCTGTCGACCCGCCTCGATTGCCATGGACGCGGCGGATTCCTCGGCAGCGGCGAACCGGCGAGTTTTGATTCCGGTTCGGGAGAAGATCCACTCGTCGGAAGAGTCGATGTCCTGACATATCTCATCGTTGGTGACCACTCGCTGAGGGCGGTATGCGCCGAGACTTAGCAATCCGATGCACTTGGGCCCGCTCGTCGTGGTGATCTGCTTCATGCCCGTCCTCCAGGTTCCGAGTGCATTCAGGGTGACGACGCGCCGACGGGTTGCTCCGTGAGCGCACAGTCAACGCCCACAGTGCACAGTCAAAGCCGCCTAGTGGGCTAATGCCAAAGCTACCGCTACCGCGATCGCCCATACCGCCATCGCCAGCCCGGTGTCACGCAGCACCGGAATGAGCTCTGGACCGACGCGGCCGGATCGCACCGGCGCCGCCGCGCGCAGGGCCAACGGGATGGCCACGAAGCCCACCGCACACCACGGCGTTGCGAGCATCAGCACCAGCGTCAGCGCTCCGGCGGTCGCCAGCAATGCCTGGTAGAACACCCGCGTCCGGGGATCGCCCAGGCGTACCGCGAGGGTCAACTTGTGCGACTGGGTGTCGGTGGGGATATCCCGCAGGTTGTTGGCTACCAGTACCGCTGACGACAGGGCGCCGATCGCCACCGCCAGCACCAGCCCCACCCAGTCGACCCGCAGCGCCTGGGTGTACTGGGTGCCGAGCACGGCGACCAGACCGAAGAACACGAACACGGCGACCTCGCCGAAACCCGCATAGCCATAGGGTTTGGACCCGCCCGTGTACAGCCACGCACCGGCAACGCAGGCGACGCCGACCGCGATCAGCCACGGCGCGCTGAGCAACGCCAGTACCAGCCCGGCCACCGCCCCCACCGTCAGGCTCGCCACCGCCGCGGTCAACACCGATCGCGGGGTCGCCAGTCGGGAACCCACCAGTCGCAGCGGGCCGGCCCGCTCGTCGTCGGTGCCACGGATGCCGTCCGAGTAGTCGTTGGCGTAGTTGACGCCGATGATCAGCGCCACCGCGACGGCCAGCGCCAGCAGCGCTTTCCACCACACGGCGGAGTCCAGCCATGCGGCAGCGCCAGTGCCGGCGACGACCGGCGCCACCGCGTTGGGCAGCGTCCGCGGCCGCGCACCTGACATCCATTGCGCGAAGGTGGCCACCAAGGCATCCTCCGCTTGCCATGCACACGCGATCAACCGGGGGGGTTGCGGGTTGAGTGGTCGGTTGGTGTCGGTGGTGCGTTGTAGGAACAGGTGTATGAATTTGGCGGCGTGGGCTGGGTGCATGGTGGTGCGCGGGTGACTGGGTATCGGTGCGCGTGTCTGGATGGCGAGCGGGCTGCTGGGAACTGCGCCACGCGGGTACTGGCGGCTGTGGCGGCGACCGAGGGGCGGGGTGCGTCCTGATGGCGAGGTTTGAGGTCCCTGAGGGCTGGTGTGTGCAGGCGTTTCGGTTCACGTTGGACCCGACCGAGGACCAGGGACGCGCGTTGGCGCGGCATTTCGGTGTGCGGCGTAAGGCGTACAACTGGACGGTGGCCGCCCTGAAAACTGATATTGCGCAATGGCATGCCACTGGGGTTGAGACGGAGAAGCCGTCGCTGCAAGCGCTGCGGAAACGCTGGAACACGGTCAAGGACGAGGTGTGTGTCAACGCTGGGACCGGTGCGGTGTGGTGGCCGGAATGTTCGAAGGAGGCCTATGCCGACGGCATCACCGGCGCGGTGAACGCCTACTGGAACTGGCAGAGCGCCCGTGCCGGAAAGCGGGCCGGCAAGAGGGTGGGGTTCCCCCGGTTCAAACGCAAAGGCCGCGACCACGACCGGGTGTCCTTCACCACCGGCGCGATGCGGATCGAGCCCGACCGCAGGCATGTGACGCTGCCGGTGATCGGCACCGTGCGCGTCCACGAGAACACCCGCCGCATCGAACGCCTCATCCGTGCCGGGCGAGCCCTGGTGTTCGCGATCTCGGTGCGCCGCAACGGCACCCGACTGGATGCCAGTGTACGGGTGCTGGTGCNNGGTGCGGCGTCTAGCGACCGTGGCCACCGCTGACGGTGTGGTGATCGAACAGGTATCGAACCCGCGCCCGCTGGAGACCGCGCTGCGCGAATTGCGGCAGGTGTCCCGGGCCCGGTCGCGCTGCACCAAAGGGTCACGGCGCTACCGTGAACGCACCACCCAACTGTCCCGGCTGTATCGCCGGGTCAATGACGTCCGCACTCATCACTTGCATGTCCTGACAACACGGTTGGCTAAAACTCACGGCCGGATCGTGGTGGAAGGTTTGGACGCTGCGGGGATGTTGCGGCAAAAGGGGCTACCCGGGGCCCGCGCGAGGCGGCGCGGGCTCTCGGATGCGGCCTTGGGTACGCCGCGCCGGCAATTGTCCTACAAGGCAGGCTGGTACGGGTCGGCGCTGGTGGTCGCGGACCGCTGGTTCCCGTCGTCGAGAACCTGCCATGCCTGCGGGCATGTGCAGGACATCGGCTGGGACGAGAAGTGGCAATGCGGTAGCTGTTCGGTCACCCACCAGCGTGACGACAATGCCGTGATCAACCTCGCACGCTACGAGGAACCCGTTAGCGTCGTCGGCCCAGTTGGGGCCGCCGTCAAGCGTGGAGCCGACCGTAAGACCGGGCCTCGTCCGGCTGGTGGCCGTGAAGCGCGGAAGGGAACCAGTCAACCAGCTGGGGAACAACCCCGAGACGGGGTGCGAGTCGCGTGACCACTAAAGATCACTCACTCGCAACGGCCATGCACGACAATGGGCGCATGCTCGGAGTCATCGGCGGCAGTGGTTTCTACAGCTTCTTTGAGGCCCCTTTTGGCAGCAAGGCCCGCGACGTCAGCATCGACACGCCGTACGGTGAGCCCAGCGCGCCGATCACGGTGGGCGCCATCGGTGAGCACGAAGTCGCCTTCCTGCCCCGCCACGGCGCCAAACACGAATACTCGGCGCACACCGTGCCGTACCGGGCCAACATATGGGCGCTGCGAAAGCTCGGCGTTCGGCGCGTTTTCGCGCCGTGCGCGGTAGGCAGCCTGAAACCTGAACTGGGTCCGGGAGTCGTCGTGGTGCCTGATCAACTGGTCGACCGCACTAACGGCCGCGCCGACACCTATTTCGACTCCGGGGCCATCCACGTCGACTTCGCCGATCCGTACTGCCCGACGCTGCGGGCCGCGGCCGGCGGGCTACCCGGCGTGACCGACGGCGGCACCATGGTGGTGATCCAAGGCCCGCGGTTTTCCACCAGGGCTGAGAGCCAGTGGTTCGCCTCGGCCGGGTTCAGCCTGATCAACATGACCGGCTATCCGGAGGCGGTCCTCGCCCGGGAGCTCGAAATATGCTATGCGGCAATTGCTTTAGTGACCGACCTGGATGCGGGCATTACTCCCGGTGAGGGCGTCAAGGCTGTCGACGTGTTCGCCCAATTCGAGAAGAACATGGCCCTGTTCAAGGATTTGGTGGGCGCGGCCATCGGCCGGGTCGCCGTCGACCGCACCTGCACGCACTGCATGCCGCACACCGGCGTCACCTTGCCGCTGCAGTTGCCATGAAGGTGTTGGCCGGGACTCGAACTAAGTCGAATCCTGCGGCGGTCGGAAAATTCTGGGCTTCTGCATCGGTGTCTGCACGGGTATCTGCCGTGTGGCGGAATCGTCGCCGCGGAAGATCCGAGGAGAAGCGCCGGTGGGGATGCGGGTAGTCGCCGCAGCCGACGGCAGGGCAGCGGCTTTGGGGGCGCGGCGCTTTGCCTCGCTGGCGCGGGCGGCACGGCGCTTTTGCCGGCGCAGACGTCGACCGGTGAGGTGGCCGGTGATGATGGCGAAGGCAAGGATGCCGGAGGCCAGACCGCACAGCACCACATCGAAGGTGCTGGTGATCTGCTGCGCGAGATCGTTTCCGTAGACCGGGTTATTCCACCCACCACCGTTCGGAGGTTCTTGGAATCGCGGGGCCAGCACGACACCCACCACAACGCGAGCAATGCCGAGTGCGACCAGAAGTCCAGCAAGCGATGAGAACAGTCTGGCGCGGACGGAGGCTTTGGCCAGGTTTATCCGAAGCCAGAACGCGAGGACCGCGGTGACCAGATCGAACGCGGCCAGCGTCATCGTGTCGTAGGGGGAGAAGGGGTAATTCAGGCTCGTCGCCACGGCGAGGTCATTGGCTCTCATCAACATCGATCCAAGGCACCATATGGCGATGAGCAGCAAGCCATTTCGAGCGGCCGCCCGCCATGGGCTTGCGTCGTTCGACGGCGTGTGCCGATAACCGAACAAGGTCCGCGGCCCGAAGATCGCCGCAGCTGCCGCCCACGCCAAGTAACCCTCGAACCCGACCCCGGCCGTCGACGTGTTCTGCGCGATGCCGTGGAAGGCGTCGATGTCACGACCGATGGGAAGGCTCCACACCAGGACCCCGGCCACCAGTGTCGAGGCCCCCAGCGCGATGGTCCCGAGTTGGGAAGCGTTGTCGCTGCGAAGCATCCACCTGGACGCGACCAGCACAGCGGCCAATGCCACCACGCCGTACACCACCGCCGTCGAGATGACCGCGATGTTCTGCTTGCCGAAGTCAGACGAGCCGTCAGCGCCCTGCAACGCATACTTCATCCGCCAGAACAAATTGAAGACGAAACTCAGCGCCGCCGCGACCATCGATGCGTAGCCGAGGATCCGAGTCCACCTCAGCCAGCCGCTGAACGCGTCATCCACCCCGGTGATCGCCGGTTGTGCGGCCAGGAGTGCGCCGGCGATCCCCAGCCAGCCGCCCGGCCCGACGCCACCTGGCACAGCCACTCCGCTTCCGGATCGGATCGTCTCGAACACGTCGAAGACGACGAAGCCGAGCACCAGCAGCAGATAAGGGACGTTGAGTGCGAAGCGAAGCCGCCCGCTCACGGCTAGGGAGGCGAGGGACAGCAGCGTCACCGCGCCCAGCACCCCGAACAAGGCCGTCTTGCTGTCCGGGATTCCGACGCCGAAATACAGGTTCCACGGCAGCAGCCCCGCACCGATCAGCAGAACCGCGGCAAGCAGATTGCGGCGGGTGTTCCAGCGGCGCTGGCCCGCGTGGTCCGGATTTGCCGAATTCGCCGGACGCGCCGGTGCCTGCCGCGTCTGCCCGATAACCGGGCCGGTCGGCGTCTCGTCGTTGCTCTGCGTCACGATGCCCCCCGGGGATCAAGGACGGTCACTATTGGCGCGGATTCGGACGGGCGGCGGCCGAACACCCTGCCGGGCCGAATGTGACGCTCAGTTGCGAACATAGTCTCCATTCGGGCGGCGCGGCAGTGGCTGAGAAACGGCACTTGAAGCACCTGTGGTCCGGCGGCGACCGCCGCGCGGTTGGGGAACCCAGTTACGCTGCGGTGTAGGCAAACCTCGTCGGCTGGAACAATTGATACTGCCGACGGTATCGCAGTGTAATGATGGCTGGAGATTGCTGGCGCGGGGTGGCCAGCCGAAGGAGAGCCGCGATGGACGTCATTTTGGGGGTTGCGGTCAGCGGCCCCGTCGCCCGATTGGCGCTTGTCGGGTCGGGGGCGGGCCATGATGTGATCGACCAGTCCGTCGTCGACCTCGCTGATCATCCGATCGAGACGTTGACCCAGACCGTGGTCGGCACGAACCGACTGCTCGCCGATGAGAGCCACCGGTTGGTCGCCACCCGGCTGTGTTGGACCGATCACCCCAAAGCCGACGAGTTGCGGCGGGCATTAGAAGGTTCCGGTGTTCACGACGTCGCGGTGCTGTCGGAGTCGCAGGCGGTGACCGCCTTGATGCGCGCGGCGGGGCGCCCCGGCGCCGTGCTGGTCATGGACGACGAGACCGCAACGCTGTCAATAGTGGATTTGGTTGCGGGGGACCGGCATGCGCCGCCGACCCTGCTGGCCAGCGGGTCCTTTGCCGGTGCGGAAGCCACCGCCACCTTCGACACCTTGATGGCCAGGCTTGGCGACCAGCCGGACGCAGCGGGGGATCTGTACCTGGTGGGCGGGTCTCCTGACCTCACCCAAGTTGCCGACCAGCTTCGCGACGCGTCGACCATGCGGGTGGAGATTGCCGACGACCCCACTTTTGCGCTCGCCCGCGGCGCCGCACTGGCGGCCGCTCCAGTGGCGGGCGGGCCTGACGCGACCGCGATGGCTCCGGCCGTGCTCACCGGAGATGAAACGACGATCGTGCCGGCGGCCGAATTTGCCGACCCGAATGCGGCCGACCAGCAGCTGGCGTATTCGATGGCGGGCGAGAACGAACTGCTTCCCGTCGGCATGGATGAATACGACGACGACTACGACGAGTTCGTCGACGGCGAAGCCGAGACCGGACCGGTGCGGCTCAGCCGCCGGTCGTTGGTCGTCGGCAACGCTGTCATCGCGTTCGCGGTAATCGGTTTCGCGTCGCTGGCCGTGGCGGTGGTGATCGCCGTCCGGCCGACCGCGGCTACCCAGCCCGTGCTTGGGCTGCAGAACGCCGCCCCGGGAAAGTTCATGCCGCTGTTGCCGACTCAGCAACAGGCTCCGGTGCCGGCGCCCCCGCTCGATCAGCCGAACGCGGGATACCAGGGCGGCATCATTCCGGATTCCAACGGTTACATTCCGCAGCAGCTAATACCGCCCGGTGAGGGCGGGACAGCGCCGGTTGCCCCCGCACCTGTCGCCCCGCCCGGGCCGGGCATGCCGTATGTGCCGGGCATGCCGTACCCGGGTTGGCGGCCGCCGTACCAGGGGTGGCAGCCGCCATA
Organism: Mycobacterium sp.; assembly: GCA_003165155.1. Classification (GTDB taxonomy): domain Bacteria; phylum Actinomycetota; class Actinomycetes; order Mycobacteriales; family Mycobacteriaceae; genus Mycobacterium. Next base: position 29,001 of record PLSK01000032.1, read on the forward strand.
CCCGGGGTGGCAGCCGCCGTACCCGGGATACAACCCTTACCCGGGGTGGCAGCCGCCGTATCCGGGTTGGCGGCCGCCGTACCCGGGTTGGCGCCCGCCGGGCTACCCGTCGACCCCGCCCGTTACGCCTCCGACGACACCCCCCACTACGCCGCCGACGGAACCGCCCACGACGCCGCCCACGGAATCGCCCACTACGCCGCCCACCAAGCCTCCGACGACCACGCAGGAGCCTCCGACGACCACGCAGGAGCCTCCGACGACCACGCAGGATCCTCCGACGACCACACATGCGCCTCCGACGACCACATACTCGCCACCGACGACGCAGACCACTGAGCCGCCGACCCAGAGCTCGCAGGCGCCGACAAGCGCGAAGCCAACAGTTCCCTCAACGCAATCGTCGGTTGCTCCGAAGCCGACGACCCAGGCACCCGTGCCGACGACCCAGGCACCCGTGCCGACGCACGTCCAGACGCAGCCGCCCGCGGCCCCGAAGCCGGTGACGCCGCAGGAGCCGCACGGCGGTAGTGGTGGCGGCGGGGGCCACCAGTAGGTCAGTGACACGCAAAGCCTCAACGCACACTCAAGGGCTAGCGGTTACCGGTGCCGCCGGCGAACCGGCGCACCAGCTCCGTCCGGTCGACCTTGCCGATGCCGCGACGCGGTAACGCGTCGAGGATGTGCAGCTCGCGAGGTGCGGCAGTGGCGTCCAGGGTGTGTGTCACGTGCGCACGCAACGCGTCCAGCGCCGGCGGCGCGCAACCGTCGCTCACCACAACCGCCGCGACCACCCGCTGACCCAACCGGTCATCGGGAAGTCCGAAAACCGCAATGTCGCTGACGGCGGGGTGGGTGCGCAGCGCGGCCTCGACGAGCTGGGGCAGCACCGTTAACCCTCCGGTGCTGATCGCGTCGTCGACGCGCCCGAGCACGCTCAGCACGCCCGCATCATCGACGGCGCCGAGGTCGTCGGTGCGGAACCATCCTGGTTCGGCGAACGGGTCCGGCTCGGCCGGGTTGCGGTAGCCCTTGGCCAGGGTCGCGCCACCGATCTCAATTCGTCCATCGACTAACAGGCGCAGCCGAACCCCGTCCAGGGGCACACCGTCGTACACACAGCCTCCGGCGGTCTCGCTCATCCCGTAGGTGCGCACAACCGTGATGCCGGCAGCTGCCGCGGCGTTGAGGATCGGCTGCGGGGCCGGTCCGCCGCCCATCAGCACGGCATCCAATTCGGCGAGCGCGGCCGCCGCCGCGGGGTCACTGATCGCCTTGGCCAGCTGCGCGGCGACCAGCGACGTGTACCGCCGACCGCCGCCTAATTTCCTTACCGCGCCGGGTAATTGGGCGACATCAAATCCCGTGGAAACGTCCAGCTCGACGGGCGCGGTACCGGCGAGCACGCTGCGCATCAGCACCTGCAGCCCGGCGATGTGGTACGGGGGCAACGCCAACAGCCACGTCCCCGGTCCGCCGAGACGGTGGTGGGTGGCTGTCGCGCTGGCAGCCAAAGCGACGGCGCTCAACAACGCGCCCTTGGGCGGGCCGGTGGTTCCCGACGTCGCTGCCACCAGAGCCACGTCGTCGTCGACCTCTTCGCCGACTCGCAGAGCATGCCGCACAGCGGCATCGTTGGCCGGGACGACGACAATCGCGGGATCGCGGCCGTCCAGCACCCGTTGCAGGGCTGGCAACAGTAACGGGACAGCAGAGCCCGGTGGGGCGCTAAGCGCCCGCAGGGCTGCTATACGAGCTCTCCGTCGGTGTGCTCATCGTCGACCGGCCAGCCGCCTTTGGCCACCAACCGTGCCCGCACTCGCTCGATGTCCTCTTCGGAAGGCAGCTCATCGGTGAGCTTGCTGATCAGAACACCGATGTCGGCATCGTCGAAGTCGCCGCGCTCCATGAGCGCGTTGGCCACGACTTTGACTTCGTCGTTGCCCAGCCGACGGGTCAAGAAGGCCAGCAGCGCAAAGGTGTCGGTCGGTGGAATGCCTTCCGGATAGCCCGCGCGTAACCACGAGACCACCGAACTAAGGAATCCATTCATTCGCTTCACTCCGCCCGGGGGGCTCGGTAGTCAGGTGGACATCGATTTCGATGTTACTTAACTTTGGCCCCAAGGAAGGGGGAGCCCGTCTGCGTCGCGATGAAGTCGCGGGCGATATACAGCAGAGCGAAGGCAATCACCGCGAGTACCAAGGCGTAGATGGCCCAAGCCGCCACCAGCATCGCCGGGTTCTTGTCCGGTACGTGACCATCGGCTGTCGCTTGTTGTCCAGCGCCGACGGCCTGAAACCGGATCCCCACGGCGAACAGCGCTGGCAGTGCCGCACCGGCCAGCAGGGCGAAGATCAAGATCTTGAACGAGGCCTCGTAGTTGAACCATTCCTTGAATTCGTTCATGAGGCACTCCTTGCGTTAACCGAGCCGTCGCCGGAGCCGACGCCCGCCGTAGCGGATGGGGGGTTGCCCGGGTCATCGTCGAGTCCGGCGGTAACGCTGCCTTCCCACTCGGCGTTGACGTTGTTGTGGTCGACCTTGGTCTTGCGCGACCGGATGTAGATGGCGCCGGAGGCCGCAACCAGCAGGCCGAAGCCGACGATCGCGCCGGGGTATCCACCGATCTGGTGCACGATCTCGTAAGTGATCGCTCCGACCAATCCGGCTAGCGGAAGTGTGACCAGCCACGCGACCACCATTCGGCCGGCCACGCCCCAGCGCACCTCGCCGCCCGGCTTGCCCAACCCGCTGCCCATCACCGAACCGGTGCAGACCTGCGTCGTCGACAGCGCGTAGCCGAAGTGGGTGGAGAGCAGAATGACTGCGGCCGAAGACGATTCGGCGGCCATGCCCTGCGGCGACTTGATCTCCACCAGGCCCTTGCCCAGGGTGCGGATAATCCGCCAGCCGCCCAGGTAGGTACCCGACGCCATCGCCAGGGCACAAGCCACGATGACCCACATCGGCGGCGCGGCGGCGCTCTTGCTGACCGAGCCGTAGGTCATCAGTGCCAGGAAGATGATGCCCATCGTCTTCTGCGCGTCGCCCGTGCCGTGCGCCAGCGAAACCAGCGACGCCGAGCCGATCTGGCCGCGCCGGAAGCCGGCCTCGGTGCGGGTCTCGCCCACGCCGCGGGTGATCCGGTAGACCAGCCAGGTGGCCACGGCGCCAACGAGGATGGCCAGGACCGCGGATACGACTGCCGGGATGATCGCCTTGGACGTGATGCCCTTCCAGATCACCCCGTGCCCGCCGACGGCGGCGATCGTGGCGCCAACGATGCCGCCGATCAGCGCGTGCGAGGAACTCGAGGGGATACCGAGGAGCCAGGTCATCAGGTTCCAGACGACGCCGCCGACCAAGCCGGCGAAGACCAGTTCCAGCGTGACTATGTGCCCGTCGATCAGACCTTTGGCGATCGTGGCGGCAACAGCGGTGGACATGAACGCCCCCACCAGGTTGAGGACCGCCGACAGCGCGACCGCTGCCTTGGGCTTGAGTGCGCCACTGGCGATGGAGGTCGCCATGGCATTGGCGGTGTCATGGAAGCCGTTAGTGAAGTCGAACCCGAGCGCCGTCACTACGACAATGATTAGGAGGAACAATTGGATGTTCACAGCGCCTGATTCTGGTGGTCGGAGGATTCAATTGTCGAATGCACGAGTAGGCAAAACGCGAGAGTATCTTGACTCGTCGTCAGATGTTAGCTGTTAGTTAACCTAAAGTTTATCCTGCTTGCCCCGGGTGTCTCGACGCAGCGGGTGATCGGCCGGAATCTCTATGAAAATAAGCGTGATTCCGTCCGGGTCGGTCACGTGCATCTCGCGTAGACCCCACGGTTCGCACTGCGCTTTGCGGGTGATTGGCACTCCCCGGCTCAGCAGCTCGGCCTGGGTTGCTTGGATGTCGCGAACGTGCAACCACAGTGCGCCAGGAAAGGGTCCCTGCGTGTGCTCCGGGGTGCCGTGACCGGCCAGCTCGATCAAAGTCTGGCCAGCGAAAAACACTGTGCCCCCGCCGTAGTCGCGGGCGATCGCCAACCCGAGTTGATCGCGGTAGAAGGTCAGCGACCGCTGGTAGTCCGCTGGCCGGAAAAGTATTCGGCTGGAGAGAATCTCCATGGAACCGTGTCTACCACGTCTCTACGACGGCACTGGGGCGTTTCCGCATATTTGGTCCCTAAGCGTTGACGCGCCAACTCCCTTCAGTTACCGAGGGTCCTTGGGCTGGATATTCTGCCGCTGCATCATGGCGTTGACCCAGCGGGGGCCGATGGTGTCCAGCGCCCTGGCGGCGATCGCCATCCGCGGTGCGATCCGGACCGGTCGGGTGCGGGCCGCCGTGATCATCCACTCGGCGGCTTCTTCAGACGTCAGCGCGGGCACCCCCTGGTACGCCTGTGTCGGCTCGATCATCGGAGTGGCCACCAGGGGGTAATACAGCAGCGTCGTATGCACACCGCGCGGTCCCCACTCGGTTTCGGCGATCCGGCTCGCCGCAGACAATGCGGCCTTGGACGCGTTGTACACCGAGAACAGCGGCGCGGCTTCCGACATCACACCCCAGGTCGAGACGTTGATGACGTGGCCTTCGCCGCGCTCGAGCATCCCGGGGGTGAATCCGCGCATCAGTCGCAGCGGCGCGTAGTAGTTGAGCACCATGGTGCGGTCGACGTCGTGCCAGCGTTCCAGCGACTCGGCCAGCGGCCGCCGGATGGATCTGCCGGCGTTGTTGATCAAAATGTCGACCCCGCCGATCCGGTTTTCGACGTCGGCGACCAATGCGTCGATGGCGTCCATATCCGAGACGTCGCATGGTATCGAGATCGCCGTGCCACCGGCCGTCGTGATCCGCTCCGCCACCGCGTCCAGCAGATCCTGGCGGCGGGCCACGACGACGACGGTGGCACCGTGCCGGGCGAACTGTTCGGCCGCGGCCTCACCGATCCCGGACGATGCCCCGGTGATCAGGACGCGCTTGCCCGCTAGGTCGACCGGTTTGCCCGCGCCCCGGTTGGACAGCACTTGCGCGGATATGGGCGGTCGCATGCTTGTCAGGACGATCTGGTCGGTCAACCGGCGCAGCGGACTCTTACTCACGTGGGGAGTCTATGGAGGGGAGTCTGGGGAGGCCGGCGCGCACTCAGAAGTAGCGGGGGAACGGGCTCCAGTCCGGGGGGCGTTTTTCCAGGAACGCGTCGCGGCCTTCGACGGCCTCGTCGGTCATGTAGGCCAGCCGGGTCGCCTCGCCCGCGAACAGTTGCTGGCCCACCAGGCCGTCGTCAAGCAGGTTGAACGCGAATTTCAGCATCCGTTGCGCCTGTGGTGATTTGGCGTTGATCTCGGCCGCCCACTGCGCGCCTACCCGCTCCAGCTCGGCGTGGTCGACGACTTCGTTGACCGCGCCCATGTGGTGCATCTGCTCCGCGGTGTAGGTACGGCCCAGGAAGAAGACCTCACGGGCGAACTTCTGGCCGACCTGACGGGCCAGGTAGGCGCTGCCGTAACCGCCGTCGAAGCTGCCGACGTCGGCGTCCGTCTGCTTGAAGCGGGCGTGTTCCCGGCTGGCCAGGGTGAGGTCGCAGATCACGTGCAGGCTATGCCCGCCGCCGGCCGCCCACCCGTTCACCAGGCAGATGACGATCTTCGGCATGAACCGGATCAGCCGCTGGACCTCGAGGATATGGAGCCGGCCGGCGCGGGCTACGTCGACCGTGTCCGCGGTGTCTCCGCTTGCGTATTGGTAGCCGGAGCGCCCGCGGATGCGTTGGTCGCCGCCGGAGCAAAACGCCCACCCGCCGTCTTTCGGCGACGGCCCGTTGCCGGTCAGCAGCACCACGCCCACGTCGGGCGACATCCGGGCGTGGTCGAGCACGCGGTACAGCTCGTCGACGGTGTGCGGCCGGAACGCGTTGCGCACCTCGGGACGGTTGAACGCCACCCGCACCGTCGCGTCATGCACGTGGTGGTGGTAGGTGATGTCGGTCAGATCGGCGAAACCGTCGACGTCTCGCCAGGCCTGCTGATCGAATGGGTTGTCACTCAAGGCCATGGCAGCGACGCTACCTGTCAGGACGCGGGATTCCTCACGGCACCTTCCGGAAGGACTCCAGGGAGGCCTCGAAGCCATGGGGTAACTGCGGGCTTTCCCCCGGTGTGCTGACGGCGTCGAGTCGTGTGAGCGCATCCGCGCTCAGGGCGACGTCCGCCGTGCCAACGTTCTCCTCGAGGTGTGCGATCGACCGTGTCCCGGGGATCAGCAGGGTGTTCGGGGCATGGGCCAGCAGCCACGCCAGTCCGACTTGTGCTGGGGTGGAATCGATTTCGGTGGCGACGTCGACCACCACCGGGTTGTCGGCGACGTTGGGGAAACCGGCGAACGCTGATCCGAGGGGGAAGTACGGCACCCAGGCGATGCCCTTTGCGATGCAGAAATCAAGAATCTCTTCGTGGCCGCGGTCAAGGAGGCTGTAAGCGTTCTGCACGCACACAATTCCCGCCGGCAGCGCCCGCTGCACGACTTCGAGTGGCACGCTGCTGATGCCGATCGCGCCGATCTTGCCCTCATCACGGAGCGCGATCATCTCGGCCAGCTGATCGTCGAGGTCGACGATCTGGTCGCCCTCGGCTTGCAGGCCGGGGCCAAGGTCGAGGCGCCTCAGATTGACCACCGGAACGCAATCGAGGCCGAGTTGACGCAGATCGTCTTCGACTGCGGCACGCAGCTCGGCGGGTCTCTGAGCGGCCTTCAGGGGTATCGGGCCGTCGGTGGTGTGTGCGGCGCCGACCTTGCTGACGATGACGAGGTCGTCACGGTAGGGCGCCAGTGCCTGGCGGATTCGGCCGTTGGCCACACCGTCTCCGTAAAAAGAGGCTGTGTCGATGTGGTTGACGCCGAGTTCGACGGCACGTCGGACTACCGTGGCGGCGTCCTCGGGGGATGCCGCCTCTACGAGCTGCATCGCACCGTAGCCGACGCGGGCCACGGTCATCGTGCCGAGCGAGCCGGGGCCGCCTGGATTGGGCTTGCCTGCCATGGTGCTCCTGTCATGAGACACTGGATTGATTCGGAGGACCCTCCGTTTTCGACCATAGCAGAAACGGAGGATCCTCCGCTTTGGTGGACAGTCTTCGGGCCGACGCGCGCCGCAACCGCGAGAGGTTGCTCGAGGTGGCGGCCGCCGCGTTCGGCGCCGCCGACGGGAGCCAGGTATCGCTCGAAGCGATCGCCCGCGACGCCGGCGTCGGGATCGGCACGCTGTACCGGCACTTCCCGAGTCGAGACCTGCTCGTCGAGGCCGTCTACCGTGCCGAGCTAGCCGAGGTGGCCGCGGCAGCGGGTCAGCTGCTGGCGCGGTATCCCCCGAAAGCCGCGCTGCGGCGCTGGATGGATCGCTACGCGAGCTTCGTCGCGGCGAAGCGCGGGATGGCCGACTCGTTGCGCACGATGGTCGAATCGGGGGCCGTGCAGATCAATCAGATGCATGCGCGGATCGTTGCCGCAGTCGACCTGCTGTTGCAGGCCGGCGCCGCCGACGGCACCCTGCGCTCCGATGTTGCAGCCGACGACGTGGTGTCCAGCCTGATCGGCATCTTTATCACCAGCCGTTCGCCCGACCAGACGGGCCGCATGCTGGACCTGCTGGTGGCCGGAGTCGCCACCCCTGGCTCGCGCTAATAAATCAGCCGACGGCGCGGCCGGCGCCTTCCCAGAACCGCGCCCGCACGGCCTTCTTGTCTGGCTTGCCGAGCCCGGTCAGCGGGAGCGAGTCGGTAAGGACCACGCGCTTGGGTGACTGCACCGAGCCCTTGCGCTCCTTGACCGCGGCCTGAATCTCGGCGGTCATCGTCTCGATCGCGGCGTCATCGCGGGGCACGTCGGAGCGCAGCACCACCACCGCGGTGACGGCCTCGCCCCACTTCTCGTCCGGAGCGCCGACCACGCATACCTGGGCGATGGCCGGGTGCTCGGCGATCACGTCCTCGACCTCGCGCGGGAAGACGTTGAAGCCGCCGGTGACGATCATGTCCTTGACCCGGTCGACGATGAAGTAGAAGCCGTCTTCGTCCTCTCGGGCCATGTCGCCGGTGTGCAGCCAGCCGTCCCGGAAAGCCTCGGCGGTGGCTTCCGGCTTGTTCCAATAGCCGCCCGCCAGAAGTGGTCCGCTGACGCAGATCTCGCCCGGTTCGCCCTGCGGCACCGGCGTGCCGTCCTCGGCAAGTAGCGCGACCCGGGCGAACAGCGTCGGGCGCCCGCAGGAGGTGAGCCGCTTCTCGTCGTGGTCGGCCTTGGCCAAATAGGTGATGGCCATCGGCGCCTCGGATTGCCCGTAGTACTGCGCGAAGATCGGGCCGAACCGCCGGATCGCCTCGGCCAGTCGCACCGGGTTCATCGCCGAGGCGCCGTAGTAGACGGTCTCCAGTGAGGACAGGTCGCGGGTGTGCGAATCAGGGTGGTCCATCAGCGCATAGAGCATCGACGGAACCAGCATTGTGGCCGTAATCTTTTGCTCCTCAATAGTTTTCAGTACCTCGGCCGGGTCGAACTTGGCCAGCACCACCATCACGCCGCCCTTGACCACCGTCGGCGTGAAGAACGCCGCGCCGGCGTGCGACAGCGGCGTGCACATCAGGAACCGCGGGTCCTCGGGCCATTCCCATTCGGAAAGCTGGATTTGGGTCATGGTGGCGATGTTGCCGGTGGTGCCCAGCACGCCCTTGGGCTTGCCGGTGGTGCCGCCGGTGTAAGCCATGCCGCCGATGTGGTCCGTCGCCAGCTCGGCGACAACCAACGGCTTCGGGTCGTATTTGGCCGCCTCGGCCGACAAGTCGACCGCTTGCACCTTTAGGTCTACGAGCTCCTGCGGCACCGCGCCTATGGTGAGGATCTGCTTGAGCGAGTCCACCTTCTCCAGCAGGCCCAGCGCCCGCTCAACGAACATCGGGTTGGGGTCGATGATCAGCGAGCTGGCACCGCAGTCGGAGAGCACGTAGGCGTGGTCGTCCAGCGAACCCATCGGATGCAGTGCTGTGCGCCGATAGCCCTGGGTCTGGCTGGCGCCGAGAATCATCAGTACCTCGGGACGGTTCAGTGCCAACAGCCCCACGGTGACGCCGGTACCGGCGCCCAGCGCTTCGAACGCCTGGGTGTACTGGCTGATCCGCTCGGCCAGCTGACCACCGGTCAGCGTGGTATCGCCGAGGAACAGCACCGGCTTGTTCTTGTGGCGCTTGAGCGCGCCTACCAGTAAGTGGCCGTTGTGGGTCGGATGGCGCAGCAACTCGTCACTCATATGGCCAGACTAGAACGTGTTGCAATTCGCGTCAGCTGCCCCCTCAGGCCCCACCTTTTTCGGCCGGTGATCCCTGGGATTCCTCGTGGCGACCCGCTTCGTCCGGCTCCGCCGCCCTCGCGATCGCCACTAGGCTTTCTGTCCATGGCCGCTGCAGACCTCGTCATCACCGGAACCGTGCTCACCGTTGACGACGCGCGTCCCACCGCCGAGGCGCTCGCCGTGGCCGACGGACGGATCGTCGCAGTGGGCAGCCGGTCCGACGTCGCCGGCTTCATCGGCCCCGACACCCAGAAAATCGATGTCGGCTCCGGCTGTGTGATGCCGGGATTCATTGAGGCACACGGCCATCCATTGATGGAGGCGGTCGCGTTATCAGACCGGATCGTCGACATCCGGCCGGTCACTGTGCGCAGCGCCGACGACGTCGTCGCCACGGTCCGTCGCGAAGCCGCCGCGCGCGGACCGGCCGGTGCCTACCTCAACGGTTGGGACGCACTGCTGCAGGACGGCTTGCCGCAGCCGACGCTCAAGTGGCTCGACGACATGGCGCCGGACGGGCCGCTGGTCATCATCCACAATTCTGGTCACAAGGCCTATTTCAATTCGCGTGCTGCACGGCTCAATGGCCTGAACCGCGACACCCCCGACCCCAAAGGCGCCAGATACGGCCGCGACGCCAGCGGCGAACTCGACGGCACCGCCGAGGAGATCGGCGCGGTGTTTCCGCTGATCGGCGGCGCCATCGCGCCCGCCGACTACCCGGCGATGCTGCTCGCCGAATGCACCCGACTCAACCGCGCCGGGCTGACCACCTGTTCGGAGATGGCGTTCGATCCGAACTTCGGGCCGTTGGTGGAGCAGCTGCGCGGCGAGCTCACCGTCCGGCTGCGGACCTACGAGGTCTCCAACGCGCAGATGTCGACCGCCGCCACGCCCGGTCAGGGTGACGACATGCTGCGCCAGGTCGGGATCAAGATCTGGGTGGACGGTTCACCCTGGATCGGCAACATCGCGCTGTCGTTCCCTTACCTGGACACCGCCGCGACCCGCGCCATCGGCGTGACGCCCGGATCCTGCGGATGCGCCAACTACACTGCCGAGCAATTGACCGAAATCGTCGGCGCCTACTTTCCGCTCGGCTGGCAGATGGCCTGCCACGTGCAGGGCGACGCCGGTGTCGACACCATCCTCGACGTCTACGAAGAGGCGCTGCGCCGCAACCCGCGTGACGACCACCGACTGCGGCTCGAGCACGTCGGCGCGATCCGGCCCGAACAGCTCCAGCGAGCTGCCGATCTTGGCGTCACCTGCAGCATCTTCGTCGACCAGATCCACTACTGGGGCGACATCATCGTCGACGGCCTGTTCGGACCGGAGCGGGGATCTCGTTGGATGCCAGCGGGATCCGCAGTGGCCACCGGCATGCGTATCTCGCTGCACAACGATCCACCGGTCACACCCGAGGAGCCGCTGCGCAACATCAGCGTGGCGGTGACCCGAATGGCGCCGAGCGGCCGGGTGCTGGGGCCTGAGGAGCGGCTGACCGTCGAGCAGGCGATCCGTGCGCAGACCATCGACGCGGCTTGGCAGTTGTTCGCCGACGACGTCATCGGCTCGCTGGAAGTCGGCAAATACGCGGACCTGGTGGTGCTGTCGGCCGATCCCCGGACCGTTTCGCCGGAGCTGATCGCCGACCTCGACGTGCGCGCGACGTTTCTGGCGGGTCGCCAGGTTTACCAGAAGTGACACCGACGTGCGCGGATCTGCTGGACCGCTTGCATGTCGTGGCTCTGCCGATGCGGGTTCGGTTCCGCGGCATCACCACTCGTGAAGTCGCGTTGATCGAGGGACCCGCGGGCTGGGGAGAGTTCGGGGCGTTCGTGGAGTACCAGGCTGCGGAGGCGGCCGCCTGGCTGGCGTCGGGCATCGAGGCCGCTTATCGCGAGCCGCCGCCGGGCCGTCGAGACCGCATTCCCATCAATGCCACCGTGCCGGCCGTCGGTGCCGCCCAGGTGGCCGAAGTGCTGGCCCGGTTCCCGGGCGTGCGCACGGCCAAGGTGAAGGTCGCCGAACCGGGCCAGACGTTGGCCGACGACGTCGACCGGGTCAACGCGGTGCGCGAGCTGGTGCCGGTGGTGCGGGTAGACGCCAACGGCGGCTGGACCGTGCGGGAGGCCGCCGAGGCGGCGGCAGCACTGACCGCCGACGGCCCGCTGGAGTACCTCGAACAACCCTGTGCCACCGTCGCCGAACTCGCCGAGTTGCGCAGGCGCCCGGATATGCAAGACGTGCCGATCGCCGCCGACGAAAGCATCCGCAAAGCCGACGACCCACTGGCCGTGGTGCGCGCTCGCGCCGCCGATATCGCGGTGCTGAAAGTCGCTCCGCTGGGCGGGGTTTCCGCCCTGCTTGGCATCGCCGCGCAGATCGATATCCCGGTCGTGGTCTCCAGTGCGCTTGATTCGGCGGTCGGGATCGCCGCCGGGCTGACGGCCGCGGCGGCGTTGCCCGAGCTTCGTTACGCCTGCGGGTTGGGCACCGGCCGGCTGTTTGTCGAGGACGTTGCGGTCCCGGCCGTGCCTGTCGACGGCAACTTGGTGGTCGGGCCGGTGAGCCCAGACCTGGCGCGGCTGCAGGCGCTTCGTGCCCCGCCAGAGCGGCGGCAGTGGTGGATCGACCGGGTCAAGAGCTGCTATCCGCTGCTTGTACCGTCGTCCGAATGATCAACCTGGCTTACGACGACCGCGGCAGCGGTGAGCCCGTCGTCTTCATAGCCGGTCGCGGCGGGGCCGGACGCACCTGGCATCCGCATCAGGTGCCGGCGTTTACGGCGGCTGGGTACCGCTGTATCACCTTCGACAACCGCGGGATCGGCGCCACCGAAAACGCCGAAGGTTTCACCACCCAAACCATGGTTGCGGACACCGCTGCGCTGATCGAATCGCTGGGCATCGCTCCGGCGCGCATCGTCGGGGTGTCGATGGGCTCTTACATCGCGCAGGAACTCATGGTGGTCCGCCCCGAGCTGGTCAGCTCTGCCGTGCTGATGGCCACCCGCGGTCGCCGGGACCGCACCCGGCAACTTTTCTTCGATGCCGAGGCCGAGCTTTACGCCTCAGGTGTGCAACTGCCAGTCGCGTATAACGCGAAAATTCGCTTGCTGGAAAGCTTTTCACGCAAGACGCTGAACGATGATACCGCCGTCAGCGACTGGATCGCGATGTTCAGCATGTGGCCGGTCAAGTCCACCCCCGGCCTGCGCTGCCAGTTGGACATTTCCCCGGGGAATAACCGTTTGCCGGCGTACCGCAGCATCGCCGCCCCGGTGCTGGTGATTGGCTTCGCCGACGACCTAGTGACGCCGCCCCACCTGGGACGCGAGGTAGCTGACGCCTTGCCCAACGGCCGCTACCTGCAGATACCCGACACCGGCCATCTCGGGTTCTTTGAGCGGCCGCAGGCCGTCAACGCCGCGGCCCTGCAGTTCTTCGCCGGGTTCAAGGCCTGACACTTCCCCGCCCGGCGGGTGATCATCCGTGAGATCTGCGCCGACGGGGATGTCCGACCGTAGACCTTCGCACCGCCCGGACAGGCATCCATTAGCCCGCCGTATGGTCGGCGCAATCAACCCGTAGCTCCGCAACACTCAACGGGGTGTCGTAGAGCCTGCAGTGATACTCACGTGGCCGGGTCTGGATGGTTTCCAGCTGTGTGCAGGTGCTGCATCCTCGGTTCACTGACAGTAGTTGCGCCTCAAATAGTTTGGCGATCACCTCAAGCAGAGTGTCGAGCAGTTGCTCCCCGTCGCGACGGTCGAGCTTGGACGTTGCGACCTCGGCTGGTGCCGTCCAGCGTGACATCGCCGCGGCGGTCTTCTGGCCGGTCGGCGTGAGTACTAACTCCCAGGTGCGTCTATCGAACGGGTCGCGGCGACGTTTGATCAGTCCCTTGCGGATTAGCGCGCCGATCGCGTCGCTGATGGTGGGGTCGGTGACGTTGAGTTCCCGGGCCAACACAGTACTGCGGGCCGCGGGCGGTGGTCCGACGTGAATCCAGGTGAGCACCCGCATCTGGGTGCTGGACAGGTCGTTGGCCTCGGCCGCGCGCCGCGCGAGGACGTGCAGTCCTTCGCCGATGTGGTCGAGCGCCGCGACGATCTTCGAGTCGAGGCTGCGGTGGCGTTCGTCGTCGGACTTCAGGGGAGGACCTCATCGAGCGTTCCGGTGGCGACGTCGAAGATGAATCCGCGCAGCGATTCATGTTTGGTGACGAACGGGCTGTGTTTGATGCGACGCAGCGACTGCCGGACATCCTCCTCGAGATCGGGGAAGGACTCGGGCGCCCAGTTGGGTTTCACGCCAGTCTCGTCTTGAATCCCGCGCTTGAACTCTTCGTCGGTGAAGGTCAGCATCCCGCAGTCGGTGTGGTGGATCAGGATGATCTCCTTGGTGCCCAGCAGCCGTTGGCTGATGGCCAGCGAACGGATCTCGTCCTCGGTGATTACCCCGCCGGCGTTTCGGATGACGTGTGCTTCCCCGTCGCGCAGGCCGAGGATCCGGTAGACATCGAGCCGGGCGTCCATGCACGCCACCACGGCGACGTGCTTGCTGGGCGGCAGCGGCAGGGGGCCGGTGAAGGTGCTCGCATATTCGGCGTTGTTGGCCAGGTATTCGTCGGTGACGGTCACACCGGTCTCCTCGTGTCTCGTTTGCTGCCATAGACCATCTTGGCTGATCGTAGTGGTCGGCCGGTGCGGCGAACATCAATGGAAATCAGCCTGATCGAAATGGTTAGGAATCCTTGCCATATGCGGCAGACTTATCAACATTCGGGGCGTATCCGCAGTTCAGTTCCCGACAGCGCGCCACCATGATCGAGAAGGAATCTGTCTATGCCGAAACTTTCGCGCAGCGATTGGTATGACCTTGCCCGTGACACGAACTGGACGTTCCGCTATGTCACCGAGGAGGCGGTGTTTCCTGAGGAGCTGTCGGGTTCCCACCGGGTGTCGGCCGAGGGCTGGCTGAAGTGGGACGAGCCCTACAAGGTCGGCTACCGCGAATATGTCCACAATCAGGTCACCAAGGACACCACGACGTACTCGCTGAAGAATGCGATTGGGCGCTCCAAGTTGTTCGACCAGCTCGACCCCGGTTGGAAGTCGGTGATCGTCGCCCATTACGGCGCGATCACCATGCCCGAATACTTGGCCTCGATCGGCGAGGCTCGGATGGGCCGCTTCGGCCGCGCCGCGGCTTGGCGTAACACCGCGACGTTCGGCACGCTCGACGAGGTCCGGCACGGTCAGATCCAGGCGTTCTTTCCCTATGGTCTGCTCGACAAGGAACCTCGTGGCGACTGGGCGCTCAAGGCTTTTCACACCAACGAGTGGATCGTGCTTGCCGTGCGTTATCTGTTCGACGACATGTTCGTGGCCAACGACGCACTGTCGATCGCGCTGCAGCTGACGTTCACACTGGAGACCGGCTTCACAAATCTACAGTTCCTCGGCATGGCCGCCGACGCGATCGACGTCGGTGATCTCGAGTTTGGTGCGCTGATTTCTTCCATCCAGACTGACGAGGCGCGCCACGCGCAGCAGGGTGAGCCGACGATCAAGGTGCTGATCGACAACGGCCACCAGGAATGGGGCCAGTTCCTCATCGACCACATGTTTTGGCGATCGTGGCGTATCTTCGCGCTGCTGACCGGTCTGTCGATGGACTACTACACTCCGTTGGAGAGCCGGCGGATGAGTTTCAAAGAGTTCATCGAAGACTGGGTGGTCAAACAGTTCGCCGACCAGTTCCGCGACTTCGGTCTTGAATTCCCTTGGTATTGGGATGAATTCATCAACGAATTGACCTGGTATCACCACGCCATCCACCTCGGGGTGTGGTATTACCGGCCGACGGTGTGGTGGAATCCCGATGCTGGAGTGTCGGAGGCCGAGCGGCTGTGGCTGGAAGAGAAGTACCCCGGCTGGAACCGCGACTTCGGCCGCCACTGGGACGTCATCAGGGACAACATCCGCAATGGCGATATCGCCGCCACCCTCCCGGAAACACTGCCGATCACTTGCAATCTGTGCCAGCTGCCGATCGTACGAGCCGCCGGCGTCACCGCCGGAGCCCACACCGATCCCGCGCCGCTCACTCATATCCACAATGACCGCAAGTATCTGTTCTGCTCCGAGCCTTGCCGGTGGATCTTCGTCGAGCGCCCCGAACGATTCGCCGGCCACCAGTCGCTCATTGACCGGGTGCTGTCCGGTGAGATCAGCCCGCCCGATCTGGGCACGGTCCTGGCGTACTTCGACCTGTCGCCCGATGAGCAGGGGCAGGATGCCGACAACTACGCCTGGGCGCTGAACGGGAAGGGGGCCTAGCGACATGGCATTACTTCCGCTGACGGCGCTGTTCGAGGGCGACGTGCTCGAACTGCTGATCCCTGTCGACGACGGCGACACCGTCGGGCAGGTCGGCGCCCAGATCGCCCACCACGTCGTCGGACGCCGCGTCGCCCGCCGCGACGCGGCCATCCGGGTCCGCTATCAAGGCCGGGTGCTGGCATCAGAGGAGATCATCGCGGCCACCGGCGTAGGACCGCTGGACCATGTGGAGGCGTTCTTCGATGACTAGCAGCCCGCCTCAGACTTGGACAGCGATCGCCACGGTAGACGAACTGTGGGAAGGCGAGGTCGGCGAGTTCTATGCCGGTGATCATCCGATCCTGTTGGCCCACCTGCGAAGCGGTGAGATCCGTGCCTATGGCGGCAGCTGCCCGCACGCGGGATTCCCACTGGCCGACGGTGAGGTGGTCGACGACGTGTTGACCTGCTCGGCGCACAGCTGGGAGTTCGACCTGACCACCGGCGCCGGGGTGAACCCCGACAACTGCCGGCTGCACAGCTACCCGGTACGCCGCGACGGCGATCAAATCGCCGTCGCGCTCTTGGAGAACCGAGATCGGCCATGACCGCCACCAGCCCTCGCACCGGGGGCAAGCTCGTCGGCCCGATCGTGCGCGGGTTCGACCCCGACATCGTCGCCGCATTGCAGGGCGCGATCCATGTCGACAACCCCGACGCCGACATCGTGGTCGAAGACCACTCCGGGTACGTGCGCATCCACGCGCCGCGGTTTCTGCGCGTCACCCGAGCGAGTCTGGAAGAAGTTGCCGGCCAACCGATTCCGCTGGCGACACTGGAGCCCGCGATCGTGGGCTTCGCCGGCCGGATGCGCCACGTCGGCGACGACGAACTGCACTGGTACCTGGAACGGGAGGATTGATATGACGAGTGCCCCGCCCCGCCGGCTGAGAACATGGAGCATCGCTGGTGACTCACGACGCAAGCCCACCGAGTACGAGGTCGTCACGGGCAATTTTCACTACCATTTCAACCGCAAACCGGCGCCGTTCGACCTCGACCCCGACAGCGCAATTAATCGCTGGTATCTCAAGCACCGCGAGGGCTCACCGCTGCAGGCGCAGGACTGGGAGGGGTTCCGCGACCCGGCCGCCCTGAACTACCGCCGCTATATCGCCTTACAGCACGACCGAGAGGTCTACGCCGAAGGCGTAGTCGACCACTACGAAGCCCTGGAGCACGACACGCATCTCGACCCACAATGGGTCGAGCTACTGGGCCGCATCTACGTCCCGGCCCGATACGCGATGCACGTCCTGCAGATCACCAGCCTGTATGTCGGGCAGCTCGCCCCGAGCGCCTATATCGCCAATGCCGCGTTCTTCCAGGCCGCCGACGAATTGCGGGCACTGCACTGGATCGCCTACCGCGCCAAGTCGCTCTCGCTCACACACGGCGCCCAATTGGCTAATACCGAAGCGACGCGGCAGATCTGGGAGAGCGACGAGGCGTGGCAACCGGCTCGGCAAGCCCTCGAGCGCCTGCTGTTGGCCTACGACTGGGGCGAGGCGTTCACCGCGCTGAACTTGGTGATCAAGCCGACGCTGGACGCTCTTTTCAAGGAGGCCTTGGTCGACCTAGCCTCGGCCAACGGCGATGGGCTCACCGCAGCGCTGCTGCAGGATTTGCGGATCGACACCATCCGCAGCCAGGCATGGAGCGCGGCGCTGGCGCGCTACGCGATAGCGCAAAATTCCGACAACCGCGAGGTCATCGCCAGCTGGGAAGATGCGTGGCAGCCGCTGGCTGATGGCGCCTGCGACGGGCTGTCCAGCGTCTTCGCCGACGCCCCCCATCCAGTTGACGCTTCATCAGTACGTGAGCAAGTCGCCGCGTCACAGACGAAGTTCCGGGCATCCTGGGCCGATTGACTCGGGCCGCTGGATACCGTGTGGCCGAATGGCTCATCCTAGGGCCGGGGTCATTCGCACTTTCTCTTTCGGCTTCGTCGAGCACCCTATGCGCGGCACTCGACGTTCAAAATTCAGCCGGGAAGGTCGGCGGTGGTTCGTCGCTGTGGCAACCCCACCTCGGGCCGCTCCCCTGCCCGCATCGCTATGACACTCTGTAGGAGTGAACCCCTCGACGACACAGGCGCGCGTCGTCGTTGACGAACTGATCCGCGGCGGCGTCCGCGACGTGGTGCTGTGCCCTGGTTCGCGGAATGCGCCGCTGGCATTCGCCTTGCACGACGCCGACCGTAGTGGCCGGATCCGGCTGCACGTTCGCATTGACGAGCGCACCGCCGGTTATCTGGCCATCGGCCTGGCGATCGCCGCCGGCGCACCCGTGTGCGTCGCGATGACCTCGGGCACCGCCGTCGCCAATCTCGGTCCGGCGGTGGTGGAGGCCAACTACGCCAGGGTGCCGCTGATAGTGCTCTCGGCCAACCGGCCCTACGAACTGCTCGGCACCGGGGCCAGCCAGACCATGGAGCAGCTGGGCTACTTCGGCACCCAGGTTCGCGCCACGATCAGCTTGGGCCTGGCCGAGGACGCGCCCGAGCGGCGGGATTCGCTTAACGCAACCTGGCGATCGGCGACCTGCCGAGTAGTGGTGGCCGCCACCGGTTCTCGGACCGCTAACGCCGGGCCCGTGCACTTTGACATTCCGTTGCGCGAGCCCCTGGTACCTGATTCGGAACCCCACGGCGCCGCGGCGCCGGAGGGCCGGCCCGACGGTAGGGCGTGGACCTACACGCCGCCAGTCACGTTCGATCAGCCGCTGGATATCGATCTGTCCGCCGACACCATCGTCATCGCCGGCCACGGTGCGGGCGTGCACCCTAACCTGGCGCAGTTGCCGACCGTCGCCGAGCCCACATCGATTTTTGGGCATATCCGGCCCACTCCGCTGCACCCGCTGGCACTGCCGCTGCTGCGGCCGAAGCAGGTGATCATGCTCGGCCGCCCGACGCTGCACCGGCCGGTGTCGGCGCTGCTGGCCGATTCTCAAGTGCCCGTCTACGCGCTCACCACCGGACCGCGCTGGCCCGATGTATCGGGTAACTCACAGGCCACCGGCACGCGCGCGGTTACCAGCGGGGCACCCGATCCGGCGTGGCTGCATCTTTGCGCGGACCGGAACCGGCACGCGCTGGCAGCTGTCCGGGACCAGCTCGCGGCGCACCCGTTGACGACCGGCCTGCATGTCGCGGCCGCCGTGGCCGACGCACTGCGGCCCGGTGACCAGCTGGTGCTCGGTGCGTCAAATCCGGTCCGCGATGTTGCGCTGGTCGGCCTCAACACCGAAGGCATCCAGGTGCGGTCCAATCGCGGTGTCGCCGGCATCGACGGCACCGTTTCCACCGCGATTGGCGCAGCCCTGGCGCACGAGCGCACGGGTGGCCGGACCATCGCGCTGATCGGCGACCTGACCTTCGTCCACGACAGCTCCGGGCTGCTGATCGGCCCCACCGAACCCACACCGCGGCAGCTGACGATCGTCGTGTCCAACGACAACGGAGGCGGCATCTTCGAACTGCTCGAGCAGGGCGACCCGAGATTCTCCGACGTGTCATCGCGGATCTTCGGCACCCCGCACGACGTCGACGTGGGCGCACTGTGNNGCCGGCATGCGGGTGCTGGAAGTCAAGGCCGACCGCTCCTCGCTGCGCCAGCTACACGGGGCCATCAAGGCCGCCCTATGAGGACCCGGTGATATCGCCGAAGTCGTTGCTGCGCACTCTGCTTCACGGCCGCAGCGATGAACCACAGAAAACCCCGGCACGGATGGTCCTGCGCTGGCTGCGCGTCGCGGTGCTGATTGCGGCCGGTCTGGTCACGCTGCAGTCGCTGTTGTTGGTGACCGGTGCCTGGCGCGATGACCTGGCGATTAACCACAATATGGGGGTGGCGCAAGCAGAGGTACTCAGTGCCGGACCGCGGCGCTCCACTATCGAATTCGTCACACCCGAGCGCGTCACCTATCGACCCGAACTCGGTGTGCTGTATCCGTCCGAATTATCCACGGGTATGCGGATTTACGTCGAATACAACAAGAACGATCCGAACCTGGTCCGGGTGCAGCACCGCAACGCCGGGTTATCGATCATCCCGGCGGGGTCCATCGCTGTGGTGGGTTGGTTGGCCGCGACGGCCGCCCTTGTCGTTCTGGCTTTACTGGACAAGCGGCTGGATCGTCGCGCCGAGTCCACCGGTGAGCCAGCGCAAACGGCGTCAGAAAGCACCTGAACAGCAAATTTCGCATGACGTATGCCCGTCGGCAACCTTGTCGACAGCCTGTAGTGAGACTCTGTAGGCGTGCGCGTGGCTATCGTCGCAGAATCCTTCCTCCCCAATGTCAACGGCGTCAGCAACTCGGTGCTCCGGGTGCTCGAGCATTTACGCCGAACCGGCAATGAAGCTTTGGTCATTGCTCCCGACAACCCGCCGGGCGAGCCCCGGGCCGAGCGCATTCACGACGGCATTCGGGTGCACCGGGTGCCGTCACGGATGTTCCCGAAGGTGACCACGTTGCCGCTCGGTGTGCCCAGGCCACGATTGGTAAGCGTGCTGCGCGGATTCGAACCTGATGTGGTGCATCTGGCATCGCCGGCGCTACTGGGCTACGGCGGGCTGCGGATTGCGCGTCATCTGGGAGTGCCGACGGTCGCCGTATATCAAACCGACGTACCGGGTTTCGCGTCGAGCTACGGAATCGGGATGACGACGCGGGCGGCGTGGGCGTGGTTCCGTCACCTGCACAGCCTCGCTGACCGCACTCTGGCTCCGTCCAGTGCGACCATGGAATCCCTTGTTTCGCAGCGTATTCCGCGGGTGCATCGGTGGGCCCGCGGGGTCGACATTATACGGTATGCGCCGTCGGCGCGCGACGATGGTCTGCGGCGGAAATGGTCGCCGGACGGCAAGCCGATCGTCGGTTTTGTGGGCCGGCTCGCGCCGGAAAAGCACGTCGAACGACTCGCCGTGCTGGCCGCCGGAGGCGCGGTGCAACTCGTCATCGTCGGCGACGGCGTCGACCAACGCAAACTGCAGTCGGCAATGCCCACAGCGGTATTCACCGGCGCGCTGTATGGCGAGGACTTGGCCGCGGCGTATGCCAGCATGGACGTCTTCGTGCATACCGGTGAGCACGAGACGTTCTGTCAGGTTGTCCAAGAAGCGCAAGCGTCGGGGCTGCCGGTAATCGCCCCCGACGCCGGCGGCCCACGTGACCTGGTGGCTCCGTACCGCACCGGGCTGTTGCTGCCCGTCAACGAGTTCGAGGCGCGGCTGCCCGCGGCTGTGGCGCACCTGCTCGAAGAACGCCACCGCTACTCGCAGGCGGCCCGGCGCAGCGTGCTGGGCCGCAGTTGGCCGGTCATCTGCGACGAATTGCTGGGCCACTACGCGGCCGTGCAGTCCCCCGAGGCGCGGGCGCGATCGCGCACGTCACTTCGGCGGTACGCGCAAGGGGAATGACACCTGTTGCGGGTTGAGCGGTCGGTAGTTGTCGGTGGTGTGTTGTAGGAACAGAAGTATGAATTTGGCGAACGCCGCCATCAACCTCGCGCGGTGGGAGGAACCATCCACCGTCGTCGGCCCAGTTGGGGCCGCCGTCAAGCGTGGAGCCGACCGTAAGACCCGGCCTGGCCGGGCGGGTGGCCGTGAAGCGCGGAAGGGAACCGGCCACCTGGCCGGTGAACAACCCCGAGATGGGGTGCGAGTCGCGTGACCACCGGTCGAGGGCGGGTACCGTCGACGTCGTGAATCGCGCGGCCTTGGACAAGGACCCCCGGGACGTCGCGTCGATGTTCGACGGCGTCGCCCGGCGTTATGACGTGACCAACACCGTGCTGTCGCTGGGGCAGGATCGCTATTGGCGGCGGTCGACGCGTTCGGCGCTGCACATCGGGCCCGGCGAGAAGGTGCTGGACCTGGCCGCGGGTACCGCGGTGTCCACTGTGGAGCTGCAGAAATCCGGGGCGTGGTGCGTGGCGGCCGACTTTTCGGTCGGGATGCTGTCAGCGGGCAGTGCGCGCAAGGTCCCGAAGGTTGCCGGTGATGCCACCAAGCTGCCATTTGGCGACGACGTATTCGACGCCGTCACCATCAGTTTCGGGTTGCGCAATGTCGTCGACCACCAGGCGGCGTTGCGCGAGATGGCCCGCGTCACCCGGCCCGGCGGCCGGTTGGTGGTGTGCGAGTTCTCCACTCCCACCAATGCGCTGTTCGCGACGGCTTACAAGGAATATCTGATGCAGGCGCTGCCGCGGGTGGCAACGGCGGTGTCTAGCAATCCAGAGGCCTACGTCTACCTCGCGGAGTCGATCAGAGCCTGGCCGGATCAGGAGACGCTGGCCCAGCAGATCTCACAGGCCGGTTGGGATGCAGTGCGGTGGCGCAACTTGACCGGCGGCATTGTGGCGTTGCACGCCGGCGAAAAGCCGCTTGAACAAGGCCAGTAACGAAGGCTTAGACGCCGGACCGCTGCAGGAAGCCGACCTGGTCGGGGCAGTAGTGGTTGATCGCGGCGCCGACGAACTGCAGCGACTGCCCCTGCGTGGTGCCGAGCGCCAGGTTGCGCTGGACGAACGTCGCCGACTTGTGTGCGTCGCTATCCACGCCCCTGGTCACTCGCTCGCAGGTGATCTTGCCCAGCCAGGCGGTGAAGTCCTGCGGGCCATAAATCCCGTATGTGTGCAGCTGAGCGTTAAACGGAGCGTCGTAGTCGTCGGCCTGTGCCGGCGCGGCTACCGCGATAGCTGCGGCCGCCGCGGCGGCGAGAGTAGCCAGCCTCATACCCATCATTAGCTGCACTATACACCTCGATAACGAGTTGATCTCGGGCTCATATCAGTGCCGATTCGAATCGAAATTCAGTCGCTTCAGTCATGCATTCAGATATATCAATGACCCTGATATATGTCAATGAAATTGATACGCAGTTCAGCTGAACGGCGCTCGGCGATCGATCAGCCGTGACAGCCGCCCCCCACCCCGCCACGCCCGTGCCACCCAGTCGGCGTCGTCGTCGGTGACCAGGTTGGCCATCACCCGCACGGCGATGGTCATCAGCGTCGTCGAACGCATGGCGATCGGTCCGGTCGCAGGCAGGAACCGCTGGAAGGTCAGCAACAACGCCAGCCTCCTCGCCACCGAAAACCCCCGGGCGTAATGGTCCTGCAGCAGCGCCGGCCAGACGTGCGACAGGTCGCGCGAATCCAGCAACTCGGCGGCCATCCGGCCCGTTTCCATCCCGTAGTCGATGCCCTCGCCGTTCAGTGGGTTGACGCAGGCCGCGGCATCGCCGATCAGCATCCAATTCGGCCCGGCCACCCCGGACACCGCGCCGCCCATAGGCAGCAATGCTGACGACATCGCGCGCGGCTGGCCCGTGAAGCCCCACTCGTCACGGCGCAGGTCTGCGTAATAAGACATCAGCGGTCGCAGCGCCAGATCCGCCGGCCGCTTCGATGTCGCCAACGCACCTACACCGATGTTCACCTCGCCATTGCCCAGCGGGAAAATCCAGCCGTACCCGGGCAGCACCGCACCGTCGGGGGAGCGCAGTTCCAGATGCGACGTCAGCCAGGGATCGTCGCTGCGCGCCGTGGCGAGATACCCGCGGGCGGCCACGCCGTACACCGTTTCCTGATGCCAGCGCCGGCCCAGCTTGCGGCTCAGTGAAGAGCGGGCCCCGTCGGCGACAATCAACTGCCGGCAGCCCACCTGGGTGCCGTCGGCCAGCGTCAGCGATGCCACCCGACTCGATGAGTCATGTTGCACGGAAACAACTTTGGTCCCGAGCAGCATGCGTGCCCCGGAATCCTCGGCGACTTTGCGAATCCGGTCGTCCAATTCGATACGGGCCACCGCGCTGCCGGTCGATGGGAACGACGGGCCGGGCCAGTCCACCTCCAATTCGCCGCCGAATCCGCTCATCCGCAGGCCGCGGTGCCGGATGCGGGTATCCAGCCAGTCGCCCAGCCCCAGGCGTTCCAGCTCGGCGACCGCGCGTGGTGTCAGTCCATCGCCGCAGGCCTTGTCGCGGGGGAAGTTGGCCGAGTCGATGACGAGAACGTCATGGCCGGCCCGGGCGGCCCAGGCGGCCGCAGCGGACCCCGCTGGTCCGGCGCCCACCACCACCACGTCCGCCTTGGAGGCTTTGGTCTCCACGCTCACCAGTATGTTGGTCGGGTGAGAACTCCGGCGACGGTGGTGGCGGGCATTGACTTCGGCGACGCCGTGTTCGCGGCGAGCTTGGGTGCCGGTGTCGCGCGGATCGAGCAACTCATGGATGCCGAATTGCGCAGCGCTGACACGGTGATGACCGACTCGCTGATGCATCTTTTCACCGCCGGCGGCAAACGGTTCCGGCCGCTGTTCACCGTGCTATCCGCGCACATCGGCCCAAACCCGGACGCGGCGGAGGTAACGATCGCCGGCGCGGTCATCGAACTGGTGCATCTGGCCACGCTCTACCACGACGATGTGATGGACGAGGCGCAGGTTCGCCGCGGGACGCCCACCGCCAATGTGCGCTGGGGCAACAACGTCGCCATCCTGGCCGGTGACTACCTTTTCGCGACGTCGTCACGGCTGGTATCACGGCTGGGGCCCGAGGCGGTGCGGCTTATCGCCGAGACGTTTGCCCAGTTGGTGACCGGGCAGATGCGGGAGACCCGCGGCACCGGCGAGGGAGTGGATCCCATCGAGCACTACCTGAAGGTGGTGTACGAGAAGACGGCTTGTCTGATCGCCTCGGCGGGTCGGTTCGGCGGGATGTTTTCCGGTGCCGACGACGAACAGGTCGAGCGGTTGAGCCGGCTCGGGGGCATTGTGGGCACCGCCTTTCAGATCTCCGACGACATCATCGACATTGACAGCGACTCCGACGAGTCGGGCAAGCTACCTGGCACCGATCTGCGGGAGGGCGTGCATACCCTCCCGATGCTCTACGCGCTGCGGGAGCCCGAGCCCGAGGGCGCGCGGCTACGCGAATTGCTGGCCGGGCCCATCGAGGACGACGCGGCGGTGATCGAAGCGCTGACGCTGCTGCGGGCGTCGCCCGGCATGACGAAAGCGAAAGAATTCCTTAAGCAGTATGCGGCTAAAGCGCGCGATGAGCTGGCCCCTTTGCCCGACGTCGCCGGCCGGCGGGCGCTGCAGGCGTTGATCGATTACACGGTCAGCAGGCACGGCTAGCGCTGTTCGTTTCTGGTCATGGAACCCAGACGGTCATCCTGGGCGTTGAGGTATCAATAGTCGGCTTCAGTAATCGGCTGAAGCCGAGTGTTCTTGAGTATTCCGAGGAGACACGGATGACCTGGCATCCCTATGCCAACAGGCTAAAGACATTCTTGCTGTTGGTCGGTATGTCCGCGATGATCGTGGCCGTTGGCGCGGTGTTCGGCAGGACGGCGCTGATCTTCGCCACGCTGTTCGCCGTCGGCATGAATGTCTACACGTACTACAACAGCGACAAGCTGGCGCTGCGGGCCATGCACGCGCAACCGGTTTCCGAGCTACAGGCACCGGTGATGTATCGGATCGTGCGAGAGCTGGCGACGGCCGCGCACCAGCCGATGCCGCGGCTGTACATCAGCGATACCAATGCACCTAACGCGTTCGCCACCGGCCGCAATCCGCGCAATGCCGCGGTGTGCTGCACCACCGGGATCCTGG
Source organism: Mycobacterium sp. (assembly GCA_003165155.1). GTDB lineage: Bacteria > Actinomycetota > Actinomycetes > Mycobacteriales > Mycobacteriaceae > Mycobacterium. The sequence goes on from PLSK01000032.1 coordinate 54,361, forward strand.
ACATGCTCACCGAGCGTGAGCTGCGCGCTGTGTTGGGCCATGAGCTGTCGCACGTCTATAACCGGGACATCCTGATCTCCTGCGTGGCCGGTGCGCTGGCCGGTGTGATCACTGCGCTGGCCAATATGGCTATGTTCGCCGGCATGTTCGGTGGCAACCGAAACGGCGATAATCCCTTTGCGCTGCTGCTGGTTTCGTTGCTGGGACCGATCGCGGCGACGGTGGTGCGGCTAGCGGTGTCCCGGTCCCGGGAGTATCAGGCCGACGAGTCGGGCGCGCTGCTGACAGGCGACCCGCTGGCTTTGGCGTCGGCGCTGCGCAAGATCTCCAGCGGCGTCCAGCTGGCCCCGCTCCCGCCGGAGCCACAGCTGGCCAGCCAGGCACATCTGATGATCGCCAACCCGTTCCGTGCGGGTGACCGGATCGGGTCGCTGTTTTCGACGCATCCGCCGATCGAGGACCGGATCCGCCGGCTGGAGGAAATGGCGCGGGGGTAAAACCCATCGCCCGTAAGCTTTGAAGATGACTGCCTCAACACCACCGCGGCCTTGGCCGGCTGTAACCCGACGGCGCATGCTGCTCGGCACCGCGGGTATCGGCGTGCTCGTCGGGGTTGGCTCACTGAGTGCCTCGATCGCTGCCGGTGCGCCGGGAACCTCGCCCAAAACATTCGAGGTCAATCACACCGACGAAGACTGGCGCCAACTTCTGACACCACAGCAGTACGCCGTGCTTCGTGGGGCGGGCACCGAGCGGCCCTACAGTAGCCCGCTCAACGACGAGCACAGGTCTGGGGCCTTTGGATGCGCGGGCTGCGCACTGGACCTGTTCTCGTCAACCACCAAGTTCGACAGCGGCACCGGCTGGCCGAGCTTCTGGAAGGCCCTGAACAACGCCGTACTCGAGCAGCAAGACAACAGCCTGGGCATGACACGCACTGAGGTGCTCTGCAGCCGTTGCGGCGGGCACCTCGGCCACGTCTTTAACGACGGCCCCCAACCGACCAGCCTGCGCTACTGCATGAACGGCGTGGCGATGAGCTTCCGATCTGCCTAGACAGGACGTCTAGAAGCCGGCGCCGTGGACCTCGTGTCCAGGGACCTCGGCGGCCAGGCCGCTGTAGGCTTGCTCGACGCTGGAGCCGTGGTTGATGACCGCGTCGACTTCCCTGGCGATCGGCATGTTCAGGCCGAATTTGTTGGCGAATTCCATGATGACGCTGGCGGCTTTGACGCCCTCGGCGACCTGGTTCATGGATGCGATGATCTCATCGATCGGCTTGCCCGCACCGAGTTGTTCACCGACATGACGATTGCGGCTGCGCTGGCTGGTGCAGGTGACGATGAGGTCACCCAAACCGGCCAGCCCGGGAAAGGTTTCCTCGTTGCCGCCCAGTGCCACGCCCAACTTCGTCATCTCCCGCAAGGCGCGCGCGATCACCAGGGCGCGGGTGTTCTCGCCTATGCCCAACGAGTAGCCCATCCCGACGGCGATGGCGAAGACGTTCTTCAGGGCCCCGGCCATCTCGACCCCGACCACGTCATCGGAGGTGTACACGCGGAATCGCCGGGTGCGGAACAATCCCGACAGCTGGGTTGCCAGATGCTGGTCGGGCATTGCCAGTACTGCGGCGGCCGCATACCCCTCGGCCACCTCGCGGGCGATGTTCGGCCCGGCCAGGATACCTGCCGGATGACCGGGCAGCAGTTCCTCGATGATCTGGGACATCCGCATGTTGGTGCCCTGCTCGAGACCCTTGACCAGTGACACCACCGGCACCCACGGCCGCAGTTCTTTACCCAGTTCGGTGAGCACGCCCCGGAAACCATGCGAGGGCACGCCCATGACGACGACATCGGCGCAATTGGCGGCTTCGGCGAAGTCGGTGGTGGCGCGCAGGGTGTCACTCAATATGACGTCATTGCCGAGGTAGCGGCTGTTGCGGTGCTGCTCGTTGATGTCTTTGGCCGTCGCGTCCGAGCGCACCCACTGCAGTGTCGGCCCACGGCGCGCGCAGATTGACGCCACCGTGGTTCCCCAGGAACCGCCACCAAGAACAACGACTTTGGGTTCACGCTTGTCGGCTGTCATGAAGTTCAGCGTATGGCCGAAACCTCACATTTAATAGGAGTTCATTCCAGCCCAGCAGCGCCCGGCTTACCCTGGCAGCGAGGCCCGGTCGCCCGCGCGGCCGAACACCATCGCCTCCTTGATGCGGTCGAACCGGTAGTCGATGGCGTCGGCGAAGAAGTGCTGCCGCACGTTCCACGGCCGTTTGGTGCCCGACTTGGGCAGCAGGTGCGCGGACCGCTTCACATAGCCGGCCGCAATGTCCCAGGACGGCTTCTCCGGCATCGGCCCATCGCCACGATGCGGGCTGGCATGGGTATAACCATGAGTCGCCATGTGCGCCAGCAGCTTTGCCGTTGCCCGGGCCGTCAAGTCGGCACGCAACGTCCAGGACGCTTTGGTATAGCCCACACACCAGAACAGGTTGGGCACGTCTTCGAGCATGTGTGCCTTGTAGACGAAACGGTCCCGGACATTGATCTCGGTGCCGTCCAGGCGGATCGCGGCGCCCCCCAGCGCCTGCAGCTGCAGGCCGGTGGCCGTAACGATGATGTCGGCATCGAGATGGCCGCCGGATTTGAGCACGATACCGGTGGCGTCGAAATGGTCGATGAGGTCGGTGACCACAACAGCGCGACCGGCGTTGACAGCCTTGTAAAGGTCAGCGTCGGGGATCAGGCACATCCGCTGCTCCCAGGGGTTGTACCGCGGCTTGAAGTGGGTGTCGACGTCATACCCATCGGGCAGCTTGTTGATCGCCCTGCGCCGCAGCAGCCATCGCACTAATCCCGGTCGCCTGTTGCACACGAAGAAGAACACCGCCTCGTTCAGCGCGTTCGACGTCCGGATTGCCAAATGGGCAGCCTTGCGCGGCAATAGGGCCCGAATCAGGGCCGCGACCTTGCCGTACTTTGGCGACGAGATCAGGTAGGTCGGCGAGCGTTGCAGCATCGTCACTTTTGCAGCCCGCTCCGACATGGATGGGAGCAGCGTGACAGCGGTGGCTCCACTGCCGATCACCACCACGTTCTTGCCGCTGTAGTCGAGGTCTTCCGGCCAATGCTGGGGATGCACGACGGTGCCACCAAACTGCTCGATGCCCGGGAAGTCCGGGGCGTAGCCCTCGTCGTAGTTGTAGTAGCCGCTGCCGAAGAATACGAACCGGCCGCGGTACTGCTTTTGGGTGCCTTCTTGTTCACAGGTGACCGTCCAGGTGTCGGTGGACGAATCCCAGTCCGCTGCGCGCACATAGCTGTTGAACTGGATGTGCCGGTCGATGCCGTACTTGTGTGCGGTGGTGCTCAGGTACTCGCGGATGTGGACGCCGTCGGCGACGCCTTCCTTCCGGGTCCATGGCTCGAACGGAAAGGACAGCGTGAAGATGCTGCTGTCGGAGCGCACGCCCGGGTACCGAAACAGATCCCAGGTCCCGCCGATCCGCTCGCGCCGCTCCAAGACGGTGTACGTCATGTTGGGGTTGCGCTCGGTGATCCGGTAGGCCGCGCCGAGGCCGGAGATTCCGGCGCCGATGATGATGACGTCGGAGTAGTCGGCCTCTGCCGGGGTGCGCCCGGTGGCTTCTTGGGGAGTCACGGTCATCGTGAACCTCGCTTCAAATTGTGGGATCCGTCACCAGACTAAATACGAATGATCGCCGAGCGTGACGTCACGGCGGAAAAACGAACCGGATTTCGCCCTGACGTCACGCTGGGCGCGGACCCGAAGAACCTCTACCGATAGTTGACGAACTGCAGCGCCACGTCCAGTTCGGCGCCCTTCAACAGCGCCTGGACGGCCTGCAGATCGTCGCGCTTCTTGCTGGTGACGCGGACCTCGTCGCCCTGGATCTGGGTCTTGACGGTCTTGGGCCCCCCGTCCCGGATGAGCTTGGTGATCTTTTTGGCGTCCTCGCTGCTAATGCCCTGCTTCAGGGTGCCGGTGACCTTGTACGTCTTGCCGGAGGCCTGTGGCTCGCCTGCGTCAAAGGCCTTCATCGAGATGTCGCGGCGGATTAGTTTCTCTTTGAAGACGTCGATTGCCGCCTTGATGCGCTCCTCGGTGGACGACGTCAGCTCGATGGCCTCGTCGCCCTTCCACGCGATCGTGGTGTCGGTGCCGCGGAAATCAAAGCGGGTGGCCAGCTCCTTGGCGGCCTGATTCAGCGCGTTGTCGACCTCCTGCCGGTCGACCTTGCTGACGATGTCGAACGATGAGTCAGCCACTCCATGCGTCCCTTCATTCGGTGATAGCCGTTTGTGCCTTGTCTACCCGCTCGTTGTACCCTGCTAGGCGGCAGGTTGCCCGAGCGGCCAATGGGAGCGGACTGTAAATCCGTCGGCTAACGCCTACACTGGTTCGAATCCAGTACCTGCCACCAGCATCGCAGCAGAGTACAGATCGTTTCTCAGTCCCAAGATTGGCCTCATGGGCCAGATATGGGCCAGTCGGTCAGCGAGCTAGCAACCCACCAGAGAGGTGAGCTAGCCATGACAACCACACGAACGAGTCCCCCCGCCCTCGCTGTCTCATGCCCGGTATGCCGGGTGCAGCCGGGCCAGCCATGCCGTGACCCACTCGGGGCCATCACAGAGCGCCACCCAAACCGGCACTTCGCCTGGGACCGCGCGGGCCGGCCGCACCTGTCGGTGCCTGGAGCGATGGTGGGCTTCCCCGACAGGAAGGTTCCGCCCATGCCAACCACCACAACCAACCCGCGTCCTGATGTCCCGCTGCCAGCCGGCGCCGAAAAGGTTTACGACTGGGAGAACCCCGGCACGCCGGGCGCGTACCGCTACTTCCGCGGCCGCGTGCGCACGATCCCGGCCGAAGACACCACCAACCGTCCATGGAGCGAGGACATCACGGTGCACGTCCAAGGGACCCAACGCCCGGACGGAACGATCGACGAGCACGACATCAACGTGCACCAGCTGCACTCCGATAACCCGATCACCGCGAAGCAGGCCCGCCAGCTAGCTGCTGCCCTACTCGAGGCAGCCGCAGAACTCGATCGGTGGGCCAAGTGACTATGCGGTCGGGGTTTAGCGGTTTCAAACCGACAAACCTTTTTGATGCCGTCAGCAAAAAGACTGATGGGGGTCTTTTTCGGATTGCCCCGAAAAAGACTGGTGGGAGGCCCCTGCTCGCCCTGTTGTTTGCCGTCGGTGCCGTGTCGAGCAGCGTGGCCTCATCGGGAGTGAGTGACAGGATTTCACTCACTTCGGCGCGGGCGGATCCGCCGTACGAGGAGTTCGACGTCTGCCAGTACATGCCGAACCCGTACAACAACGGCCAGCTGCAGCCCATCTGGGAACTACCGGGCGGCTACGGCCTACCGGGCGGCTCGCCGGTGATGTGCGACCCGAAGGCGTACAAGTGCTATCCCGCCACGCCCGGCAGCGGCTTCTGATGTCCACCGGTTGCGTGGGGCACCCCCGCGAACGCGCTGACCTCCTACGCGCAGAGTTGCTACGCCGCGTCGAAGCGCACCCCGTTCGATCGTGGTCACCCGCTCTGCTGTGCGCCATGATCGCCGTTTTCGATCTCGTCTGGACCGAACGCCCTCTCGATCCCGTCGATGAGGTCGGCAACGTCGTCTACCTCGCCGGAAGCCGGTAGTCGAACGATGAGAGCCGTGTTTGTCGTCTTGGTGATGGTCGGGTTCGTCCCAGCCGTCGATCTACCATGAGCGCCATGTCCGAGCCGGACGCCAACACCACCGCTTCCGAGGGTGGCGCCGACGCGCCCACCGGCATTCACGAGCCCGCGGCCGCCCCCGACATCGCGATGGCCTACAGCGAGGCGCTCGAGTTGGCCGAGCCGCGGCGCTGGCGTCTGCCGGCTGTAGCCTTCGCCGTGGCTACAGCCGCCCTGGCCGCCGCCGGCACTGGATGGTTTCTGCTGCGTCCGAACGCGCCCGACGTCGGGCCCGTAGCCGCGTCCCCCGCGCCGAATACATCGACCACCGCGGTGCCCGGCGACCAGGACCAATACGTTTCGGTGGCGATCTCACCGCGTACCCGAAGCGCTGGTTACGGCACCGCTGGCACTCAGGAGCGTGCCGACAAGATTGCCGTCGCCGAATGCGTCGGGGCCAGCGGTCCCGATGATGTTTGCTTGGTGATCGCTCGCATGCATCATGGCTGCGCCGCTATAGCCCTTGGCGATGCAGGGACCTGGGCTGGCGGTTCTGGGATCGATGAATTGAGCGCGAAAATGCAAGCGTTAGACAAACTGTCAGCTCCTAATGGGGTGGTGGTGAGGTGCTCGACATGAAGGGAAGCGAGGGGAACAATATGAAAGTTTCAGCACTGTGGATGGTCGTGGCCGCGCTCAGCGCGGTCGCGCTGTTTGGTGGCGTAATCGCAGCGCCCGCTCCGGCGCGTGCAGACGGCCCGTGCTTATTTCAGGGCGACTGGAACTGTTACGGGCCACCTCAGTGGAATGGGCAGCTGCAGCCGACGTGGGAGGTTCCGCCGTACACGTGGCCGAACAACCGGCTGCAGTGCAACCCATCCGCGTATGCCTGCTATCCGGTTGTGCGGCCGTGATGTCCGAGCAGCAGCAGGCCGCCGGCGGGAAGGGCTTCGATGGGCCTGCTGCTGGTCCTGGTGCTCGGCGCCATCGCCCGGTTCTGGTAGCCCGGGATTAGGTTTTTAGGCAAACGCATAAAAAGGCTGCTAGCGGAATTATTACTGGCTCCGATAAAAAATCGCCGAGGTAACTGACAATGGGAGCCTTGTTCCGGGTCTTGCTGCTCGCTGGCGTGGTCGTGAAGTTCTGGTGGGTGATTCTGGCGGTGCTCGGCGCCCTGGTGCTTCTCGCCGCGCTGCTGATCGCCTGGTCCTACCGGCACCAGCGAGTCCTCGAGCGCGACGCTGAGAACGCCAAGATAGCGGCCCGGGCCGACGAACAACACGCCGCGGTGCTAGCCGGCGACGACCGCGGCGTGTACGGCGAATGGCTGCCCGCGATAATCGACGAACGGCCCTAGTTAAGCAAGCTGTTCAACGCCGATAGCATCAGGGAACATGGCGTTGAAGGAATCGCGGAACTTATTGACCGAGTTCTGAGAGCACTGCATGGGCCGCAGGCCGTACTTCAACCTGAAGCGGTTCATCACGATAAACATATACGTTTGCAAGCCCAAAACGATTTCCGCACAGTCGATGTGATCGAGTGCAACCTTGTCGCCTAGAGAATAACCGGAGTCGGGGCAACGTTCGAGAAACATCTTGTCGACTCGGCTTGCATTGTGCACGATGATATTTCGTACTGCGTTTGCCCACACGATCCCCTTCGCCAGATCGTCGGGAACTGTCCCGCCTAACTCGACCATACGCAGCTGTCTCTCAAACTTTCCTTTGCCGTCGTCGGTCACGGCGACACCGCCGGCGAAAGCCAATTCCGCGATGAACTCGAGCTGCGCAGGATGATCGAGCAGGACGATCTCCGGCGGCAACGTGAGTTTCTTGAACGCCGCGGTCTCGACCAACTCCGGCTTGAGCTGAAGCATGCTGCCGCAAACGTCAGCGACGAGGGCCTCCAATGCCGCCCACGATCCAGTCACTACCAGATTGTGAAGGACCTGGTGTTTAGCTTCTTTGTGACGGCGTGCGGCTTCAACCACCGTCCGTGCGTATTTCTCGCCGATTGTTGATTGGAGTCTCGACGACAGTGCTTCTGCAACGGTCGCGTCGAAAGCGTGATAGATGGTGCCCGTCAACTCGAGTATGGTGCCGGCCGATTCCAGATAGTCGTTGATCGCGCTGACCACCGGTGACGATGCGAACTCGTCCTCATCCACTAAGCGGGTCCTTAGCGCTTGCGTGTCACGCGGTTAACAACGGTTCCAGACGGTCCCTGTATACGCAGCGGCTCGCCACCCTCAACAGGTTCAGACTCCAACGTCCAGACCATCCCGGTATCCGGAGTGTAATTGAATTTCTTGTTTTCGACTTGGAACAGTATCGCGTGCCCGTCATGCCTAATAATCAGTGACCAGCCCGTCTGCACCTGTTCGATAGGTGTGGGAGTCACGTCGTGGTCTGCTGGGTTCACAGTCCAAACAATAGGCTTACGCTGTCACGCTTGTCTGTACCTTGAAACGCGCTGGCCTATGTTTTTTAGCGGGATACAACCCCTGAAGACTGGGGGCATTATTGCGTGTTCCAGGTGAGCGGCAGGCTGGACAGTTCGTCCCCAACGCAGGTGTACGACGACGAGATCCGAGGAGCAGCGGCCTACGCATGGTGAGCGGCGAGCGCTGACCTACGACACCCGGATGAGCGCGCCGAGTTCGACGTTGGCTCCGGATTCCATCCGGCCTGAGATCCACGGACCCGATCCTGGTCTTTCCCACGTTTTGCCGGTGGCGTCGGTCCATCGCATCGTTGCGGTGACCTTTGTATTCTTCAGGATTGTCCTCAACTCACCATTACGCACGGAGCTCAATTTATTGCCTCCCTGAGCAACTGGCGCGCTCCGCCCGGCGGCGCGCACACCACACGCCAACGACTGATCGCCTTCTCCACGACGATGACAGCCGCGAACGCGCCGTTGAGCAGACGGTTTGGGTCGGCCTGCACCGTGACGGTCCACTTCCCCGTCTCCTCGTCCTTTCCATGAACCTGCCAGTCCCCGACCGACTGCCACGACAGGCCGTGCGCGAATCCACTCAGGTACTTCCATGTGCTCACCAACTGCGGCGCAGGATCGAACCCTCCCTGCGGGACGGGGTCCAGCGCCCGCGCAGCTTCGGTCACGATCTTGGTGTCACTCGTCTTGTACTGGCGACCCCGAAATTGTTCGACGGTGACGGGGACCCCCTCCGGTGACAATTCGCTAACCCGAGCAACGATCCACTCCAGCCTTTCGGCGGGCATTTCACCAATGATCCGATCTAGCTCCGCGGCCTGATCTTCGTCTACAGGAAATCCCTCAGTCTTAAGCTGCCGGAGCCAACTCAGATAGCCATCTACGTCCCTGAAGATGAATTCCAGCGTGCGGCGCCGGCGCTCGGTCACCTCGCCAGGCGCCAGCATCCACAACGCGGTCGATCCCGCAGTGATCGCCGTGCGGATCAACGTTGATTCCGCGTACGGTCCCGGCACGGACCGGTTGTTAAGTGTCTCGGCCACGAGCTCCAAGTGATCAAGCGCGCTGTGCAGCGGAGCCATGATGCAGTGCTCGACCGTGCGGTAGACGGGCCTGAAGTAAGCGTCTTCGTGCGCCGCGACCGACCCGGGCGACGGCTTGATCGCTTTGACGTCCTGCATGCCCTTAGCCACCCGGTCCCGCAACCAGCCATAGCCCATTTCAAAAATCGCATCGTCAGTCACGCCGGCAATCATGCCCCGCGACAACCAGCGCCTGGGTGGCAGCGGCATCCAAGCCTCGTCGGTGGACAGGACGAGATCGCCCACCTGTCGTGGTTGTGGCAGGGCCCTGGCCGATGATGACCGCGGCGTGTACGGCGACTACGGACCTTTTCACTGCTAGCAATAAAAAGCCTGGTAGCGGGGTTGTTAGGCAAACACCTAAAAACGCAGGTCAGATACCCTATGTTCAACATATAGCTTCGGACCTGCGCTTTTGTGGGCGCCAACAAAAAGCCTGGACGAAGCTGGACCGGGGAGAAGTCTCGGCGTAGTTTCCGCCGTGTGGAAGACACGTCGAACAGCCCTGATCAAGTCTCGGCGACGAGCCCGACGAGCCCGACGAGCCCGTCGAGCGCGGCGAACGCGGCCGTGCAGCTGCACGTCGAGTCGTTCCGTTCGGTACGCATCGAGATGGTGTTCTGCCCGGACGGTCCTGACACCGACAGCACAACCGGGCAGCGCTGCAACGGCATGGCGGACGGAACCGCCTTCATCTACCGACTGGACGGCACCGATCACTTGGTGACGGCGCGACACAACGTGACCGGCCGCCACTGGCAAACCAACGATTACCTGAGCAGTACGTACACGGTCGACCCAACTCATCTCAGAGTCCTGTTCTTCGCGAACTCGCCTGAAGAGTGGGCACTTACGCCCTCGGAGGACGATCCGAGGGTGGGCCAGCTCCAAGTGCTATTCAAGCAACATCTGATACCGCTGATCGGCGAAGACTGGAAGCCGATCTGGAAGCAACACCGGCAGCTCGGTGGTGATATGGACGTTGCAGTGGTGCCTTTCAACGCCCCAGCTGACACGATGATCAGGAGCTGGGAAAGGACGGCCGCCCGAACCGGCCCGGAAGAAGTTCCTTGGCCACAGCTTTCGCCGGCCCAGGACGTCTTCATTATCGGATACCCCTACAAACTTAGCGTCGGTCCTCTGCTTCCGCTGTGGGTTCGCGGAACGGTCGCCTCCGACCCACCATTCGGCTACCAGGCCGCAGATAAGTCCTACCCGCTATGGCTAATTGACGCCCGAACGCGCCCCGGTAACTCGGGCGCTCCTGTGATGCGGTTCCGACCGCCTGGCACCTATGTAATGCAGAACAACAAGATGGCCGCCGTCACCATAGGCTCAGATTCAGATCTCGTCGGTGTTTATTCCGGCCGTACAAGTGACGAATCTGATCTCGGATTCGTTTGGCGTATAGAAGAAGTCGACGAAATCTGTCGGGGTGGGGTACAGGGGACAATCCCCTGAGAGCTACCAGGTGAGCGGCAGGCTGGCCAACTCGTCCCCAACGCGGTGTACGACGACGAGATCCGCGCAGTAGCCGCCTACGCCTGGTGAGTATTTCCCGATGCCCGACACCGAATGTGTTCAGTGCTGAATCAGCCCTGCCGGGCCAACTCCGGGGGGTGGTCTACGCGCCTTCCGCAGGTGCGCAACCCATTCGTCGGGATGAAGCACCGTCACCCGTGGTGGCAGATCCGCCTGACGAAAACCTCCGTCGCGAGTGACGCAGTATCGCGGCGACAGCTCATCATCGCCAGCGCGGTACGCGGTTTCATACACACGGCCGTCCTCATGGCTGAGGGGTGGCGCCCAGTCGTGCGCTTCCACTCCACTGACGGTATAGCCGTAGGTCTGTTCGACTAGATCCCGCACAATGCGCTCGAGCAGTTCGAGCGCGTCTGCCTGCGACCACCCAAGCCCTCGCGTTTCCGCTGTCAATCCACTCTGCGACTGCGTCGCTTTATGCACCACAAGATCGTCGATGTGCTTACTGGTCCAAACCTCAAGCGGTTCATCAGGTATCACGATGCCGGAGCGGCTATATGCGATGGCACGGAGGCTATCCACCCGCTCATCGTGTGTCGCAGGTATCGGATGGAACATCACCTGTCTGGCGACTGCCTCAAATTTGGCCCAAGTGAAAGGAGCACCAACTAATTCGGCAGCGTCGAGGTAGATATTAACGTCGAAAACGACGATCGCTGCTGGCTCAGTCACGCTCCCTGATGCGCCCTATCGGCTCCTGCGGGGGCGATTGTAGGGCGGAACTATCGCGCTGACCTCGTCCGGTGCCCGCTCCACTTGGCCGCGGCCGATGACAGGTCGCACTGGAAACATGATGGGAGGCCGCGCATCGCGTGCCTTTGATCGAAGCAATTCGAGGTAACGCCGGCGCTGCTCAGTGCCCGCTGTTAACAACTCGTCGACCTGACGCGTGGACATGGAAACGTACTGGCCGTCCGAGACACGCGATTCACTCTCGAGTTCGAGTACCGTCACGTCGTCTTCTCTCCTCCGCTAGCCCTTAGGCGAGTATGAAGAGCTTGGGCGAGCTCCGCAGCATATTGATCGACTTGAGACACAAGTACCCATGTTTCCGCCGATCGAACATCGGCAAGCGTACGAAACGTCCAGTGTGAATCAACAAACGTCGAGGTCGCGGCGAACAATCCCGGATCCGCTGTGAGCTGAATCTGGGGTCCCAGCCGTCGCCCGACCAATCTAGCCAGGCGATCCGGTACCTCACGCGCGGAGACGATGCCGTACTCAGCTTTCAAGGTGAGATCGTCATCATGACGCGCGTCGAAAAGGCCGGCGTAGTCGGTCGCCCCGGGGATGCCTGAAGCATCTTGGGCGACTGCCGCTTGAACATCTTCCGCTTTCACCTCTTCCGGCCAGTCAACCAGGTGCTGAAGTGTGATGCGTATCGCAGCCAGGTGAGCATCGAGGGTGGAAGCCACCGATTCGACAAACGGCCTAGCAGCCGTATCAGCTGACGTTGTTGGAATGATAACTGCTAGCTGAGTCAGGGTGACATCGACACTGTACCCGTTGACGAAGCGTACCGACAGCAAATCGTCGCCCGGCACGAAGCCTGCGATATCCGAGACGTTGGCTAATGCAGATACCACCGCGCCGCGTCGATCTAAAAGCTCGATGGACGGCCTACTCCATGTAGCCGCGAAACACCGAGTTATCGGGGTGGACGGCATGGTGCCCAAATGTACCTGACGCCAGAAATGCTGCGGCAACCAATGTGGCCCCTGACCAGAGCGTTGTCGCCCAAACGGCAGGATGTTGGGTGCGACGGCGGCGCGTTCATTGCGTGTTCCAGTTCAGCGGCAGCCCGGTCAGCTTGTCCCCCGCACTCCCTTACGACTCCTGCACACGCATGGCGTCGACCTCGCCGGGTCGCAGGATGACGATTCGCCAGACCGTGTCGGACTGGGCGCCTCACCGACTACGTGATAGGACTCCGCATATGGGCGATGACCTTTGGCTTTGGCGCCAGGACGGCGATCCCCGGTGGAGTGTCCTAGCAGTCTCGCTGCTGACGGGCAAGCCACCCGAACAGATCGACCCGTATGCGCCGCTGTCCGCTGACTGGTCGAAAGACGCGCGCCGGCGCATAAGTGAAGCCGAGGCAGCGACCGGGAGTGAAAGACTCGGGGATATCTTGCGGTACTGGGCACGCCGTGAACTCGGGATTGACGTCTTAGATCTCGGCGACGAAATCAGGATTCTCGAGTTTCCCGCCAACCTATGACTACGGCCATGCTCTGTAGTTGGCCAGGTGCGACTGTTGTTCCTGGGATTCCTTGAGCTTGATCGCGTCGAGGGCTTCGTCGAGGTTCCGCGTTCCTGACAGGTTGTAGGTGGGGCCCCCGCGGCTGGCGACTGCCGGCGCCTGCTGCGGCGGGTGATACGTCTGCCCCGAAGCATTCGCGGTCGTGCCCGGCGTGAGAGTGCCAACCATCAAGCTCGAGGGAATGTTCGCGATGTCGACGGCGATCTTGCCGCCCTCATTGAACAACCCAGCAACCATCGACCCGATATTTTTGCCGCCGCCGGGGAGCCCCTTCGTCGCGGCGCCGGCGGCGCCGGCGGCGCCGAACGTTCCAGCCGCGGCCGCCGCGGAGGCGGCCATCCCCGCCAGATTCCCGAGTGTGGATGCGCCCGACATGATGCCGGTCTTGATCGCCGGTAACACGTGATCGCCGCTGCCGGGCGTCCACGCGCCTTGCGGGGTTTGCGGGCCGGCGCCGTCAGGTTGAGGCGCGGTCGGAGCCTGCTGACTGGCGGGGCCGAGCGGTGACAGCGCGGCCGGGGGCGCGGGCTTCCCGCCGGCCGGGCCGCCCGGCGCGGCCTGCGTCGGCTGCGGGGTCGGCGGCAACATGTGCTGCGCCGAGTCGGGACCCTGCTGAATCCCGGGCTGCATGTGCCGCGCTTGAGGCGCCTGCGGCTGTGCTTGCGACTGGTTGTTGATCGTCTGCGCCGCAGTCGTGATCGCCTGGTGGACATCCTGCGACTGAGGGCCGTTCAAGACGGTCTCGGTGTGACCGGAAGCGTTGAAGCCCAAGGTGCCCGTCGGCCAGTTTCCGCCAGTGTCATACCAGTGTGGGGAGCGGGACTGCCACAGCGACCACGCCGCGGCCGGCGAACCGTGATAGTCGGGCCGCGACTTCAGGTAGGCGAAAATGTAGGGCAGCTGCTGCATCGGATCATCAGTCTTCGATCCGCCGACCGATGCCCACGTGCTGTTCAAGAACTGGCCCAGACCGTAAGCGGACGAGCTCGGGTTTTGCGCCGTCGCTTTCCATCCTGACTCGTGGTCGATCAGCTGGTCGAAAGCGCTCCACTCGCCCGGCGGCATCCCCGACTGCAGGTACATCGCCCGGGCCCGCGTCTTGAGGTCACCGCCAGCGATCTGCGCGCGTAGCGCCGGCGACATCGCCCCCCCGCGGCCGGCTGCCGGGTTGGCGGCCGTGGCCGGGGTGCCGGCTGCCGCTGCGGTCTGGGTGAATACCGGCGCGACATCGGTTGCCCAATGAACGTGATCGCTGTGACCCGAGTAGCCCTCGTCACCGCCAGTGAAATAGCTCTGGTACTTATCGCCGGGATGGTCGACATCCTGCGCGCCGGCGATCCCCCAGTACGGACCCTTCGACGGGTCGAACGCGACCTCTTTGGCCGCCACCCCGGGGTCATAGTGGATGAGCTCGAGGGTTTGACTTGACAGGTTGTTCTTGATGAAGCTCGCGAACGAATCCATCCTGTCGCGGCCAGCTGGCCCGTAGTCGCCATCAGAAGGACTGAAGTCAAACGCGAAACCGGCGCTGTGAAGAGATCCGTGAGGATCGGTTTTCGCTGTTAGTCCGAACTGTTTCGCGAGCTGCGCGATCTGCGGCGGAATGTTGGAGCCTGCCGGTATCGCGCCGCCATCCCAGGTCGTCCCGGGCTTGTAGAGCGGCGAGAGGCCAGCGCGCTGCACTGCGGCCGTCGTCGTGCCGCCCAGCTGGATGTTGGCGCGCGAGTTCGGGTTGGCCGCGACCATATCCCCGGTAGGTGTCGCCGATCCGCCGGTGACAGCAGCAGTGGACCCAGCAGCAGCGACCGAGCTAGCCGTGCTGCCGGCGGCGGGCTGCCCGTTGATGACGGAAGTTACAGCGGGGTTCGCGCCACCCAACCCGCCGAACAGGCCGAGCAGGTTGCCCCACTTACCGGTGGTCACGTCGTCGACATCGGTTCCGACCCCGCCGCCACCGAAGCGATCCAACATGCCAGTACCGAATTTGAGTCCGTCTTGCGTCCATTTATTCGACGGTGACAGCACCGATTTGCCGAGCCCGAAGAAGTCAAGTGCCCCGCTGTACAGGGTGGTCGCGGCCGACCCGAGTGTGTTGGCGCCCCAGTTCGCCAGCCAGCCCATCGTCTGCTGGCCCCACTGCGCCGTCGCAGCGGCCGGGTCCGCGGCGCGGCCAGCGCCGATCAGACCAAACAGGCCGGGCATTCCCAGGAATGGATCGGGCTTTGCCGCCGCCGCCGCGGCGTTGCCCGGGCCCGGCGTCGCGTCGGCGCCGGCATTACCCCCTGGTCCCGGGGTTGCGTCGGCGCCTTTGTTGCCGCCGAGGTTTCCGAGGACGTTTTGTGTGCCGGCCATGAGCGCGGACATGATGCCGCCGCCACTATCAGGTGACGGCCCGGTCGGGCCGAGCGGGTCGCCGGTTTGAGGATTGACGTCGCCCGGGCCGCCGGGGTCGAAATGCGGGAGCAGACTGAGATCGACCTTGCCCTGGTTCGCCGCCCCCAAGAAGTCGTCGCCGAGTGTTTGGCGGCCAGTCTTGTTGCTGACCCACTCACTTGGATGGATGACAGCCTGGTAGCCGCCATCGGGAAGCGGGCCCGTCGCATGCGGTGTTGCGCCGCCCTCTTTGAAGGTGTACTTGCGCGCATCATCGCCCGACAGGCTGTAGGTCCACTTGTCGGCATTCGGCGGCACACCCTGCTCGACCGCTGTGCCGGACGCTTTGAACGCTTCCCGTTCCTGCTGGGTCGGTGCGTGCTTGGAGACGATCGCGACGTTTTTGCCATCCGATGACACGACAGCATCCGAGCCGAACTCGCCGACGAATTCAGGCTTCAAGTGCGGCTGCGGCACAGCTGCAGCCTGAGATGCTGTCGCCTGGGAAACTGCGCTGGCCGCGCCGAACTTCTCGAAGTTCATCGACTGTCCGACGAGAAGCGCTTGCGACAGTGAAGTGCCACCACTTCCGACGACGATCTTGGCCATCTGCTCCAAGTCCCAGCCTGGAAGATCCTGGTGGATAGCGCCGGTGGCCTCGCGGACTTTCTTCAACGCGCCTGGTTCGCCGAGTAGGGCATCCGTCAAAACGTCTGGGGTGATGCCCTTCGCTGTGAGTGTGTCGCCGATGCCGCCCGGGGTGATCTCTGCATCGACCTGCTTCCTGACGAGTCCCCTCAGCGTGTTCATGTTCTTCTGGTAGAGGTTCTCGCCGCCGGGCAACACGCCAGAGATGAGATCCTGGCCGGAGTCTCCCCCGATTCCCAATGATTCTGCGGCGCCCAGGGCGTTCCCTCGAGCTGCGGCAGGATCGGAGGGATTGTAGTTGGTGAGCTCGTCGGCGATCTTTTTCCGCGTCTCCGTGCCAGTCATGTTGGTGACTTTGTCCAAAGTCGAGATCAGCTGGTCGGTTTCGGTCTGCACGGCGTGGACGTAGTTAGCTGCGTCGTTCATGCCCTGGTGCAGCTTCTCGACGAACATCATCACCAGCGGAATACCGACTGAGGTCAATGCGGCCAGCGGGCCGGCAGCTGATGACAGGAAACTCACCGCGCCGGCGAGCTTGCCGACACCTTCCTCGCCAGCTACCTTCTGGAAAATAGTTGCAGTCGTGGACATTTCGCGATCGGCCAGGAGACGGGTGTTGGTGATCTCGTTCTGGACGCTGCGTAGCTTGGTGGCGCCCAGGTTCAGCCCGTCACCGAGCACTGTGAAAACTGGGCTGAGGCTCTTCCATGCCAGGAAGCCTTCGGCGACGCCCTGCGTCAGCCCGGGGAAGTCTTTCAGTAGTCCCGTGGCGACGTTCAGTAGCGGAATCCAGCCGCCGACAGCGTCGCGGGCCGCGCCGAACACGCTCCCGAAGATGCCTGGGAGGGCCTCGAGTATCGGTTTGATCTGCTGCAACTCCACTTTGCCGTCTTCGAAGAGTTTGCGCAGATCGTCTCGGCCCTTGGTCGAGTTCAGGAAGTCTGCTAGTTTCTTGGTGCCGTCTTCCAGCTGCTTCAACAGTCCTTCGCCGCCAAGGGCTTTCGAGACGCCGTTCACCGATTGCCCGATGTTGATCAGGATGTTTCCGAGCTCGGTGAATCCGGTGAGGCCGTCGTTGATCCACTTGTCGAGCCGGCCGTCCTTGTCGGCTGCGGAGATGAAAGCATTGAATCGGTCGGCGGCTTTACCCATCCCGTCTGCCAGCCGCGGAAGCGTGTCAGCGCCAGCGGCCGCGAGCGTGCCGACAGCGTGGATGATGGGGTCGATCGACGTCTTCAGCAGAGTCTGCGCCTGTGCTGTATCGCCGAAGATCCGTGTCAGAAGATTCTTGGTGGAGTCATTTCCCAGCGAGCCGAACAGCGTCTTGAAGTCGCTGTTCATCGACGTCGCGACCGCACCCATGCCAGTCTTGAGTGTCGGAAGATCCGATGCGACAAGCGTTTTGAGGCTTGTCGACATTCCCGCAAACAAGTTTTGCGACGTGTTGGTTTGCAGTTCCTTCAGCGGGCCGCTGCGAACGAGGTCGAAGATTGTTTTGGCGAACTCTTGCGCGTTCGGCGACAGCTGCGCCATCACAGTGTTCAGCGCGCGCTGCGACGCCGACACCTTCGTGTTGACGTCGTTGACCCGCTCCTGTGCCTGCGCGACACGCTGGTGCGCGCCAGCGAGCCGGTCGTCGGCCTGGGTGACCCTGTCGCCGATGTCAGCCTGGCGGGTGCGCAGCTTGTTCTGGTTCTCCGTCGACTCCGCGACGCGCTGGTCAGCCGACAAGACCCGCAGCTGGGCTTCCTGCCGGTCCAGCCCATCCTTGAAGTGTCCAGTCGCCAAATCCCGGCGCGCTTTCTGCGCCTCCAAGACCGCTTCCGCAGTGTCGATCTGGCCGCCGCGTAGCTGCAGGTTAAGGTCTTCCATCTCCTGCCTGCTGTCACGCACCGCGCGGGACCGCTCCCGCTCGGCGTCCCCCTGTTCCCGGGTCGCCGTCGTGAGCTGTTCGTTGGCCTGACGAACCTCAATCGCATGCTGCCGTGACTCTTCACCGGACTGCGCGGCATCAGTTCCCAGCGCTTTGTACGCCTCACCGACGCCATGAACACCAACCAGCAGCGTGGCCAGCGACGCGCCGACACCAGCGAAAATCCCGGGCAACGCCAGACTCGCGCCGGCCAGCTGCTGCACCGCGGCGACAACCTCACCAACCCCCAGAGCCATCGCCGGCAGCATCCCGATCACCGGCGCCATATCGGAGAAAGCATCAGCCAGATGGCTTACCGGGAACGCCTTCTCGAAATCCTTACCCAGCGTGCTGAGCTCGCGGGACAAGTCCCGGCTCTTCTTGATCTCGTCATCGACAGTGCGAACAAGATCCTGGCTGGCATACGTCGCCCGCTGCCGGGCCCGCGTCGTGTCGTCGATCGACGCGGCGAGGCTCGCTTCCACCTGCTGCGCCCGCCGCCGCACATTCGCGCCACTATCAACGGCCTGGGCCTCAGCCGATTCAGCCTGCTGAGCACGGAACTTCGCCCGGGCAAGCGACTCTTCCAGCTTCGTCAGTTCTTCTGTCGTCGAGCCGAGGGCTTTGCGCATCTCGTTGAGGTTGTTTTCATTCCTGGCGATCCCTGCCAGGTCGCCTTTCGCGCGAGCCCGCTCAAGCGCATTCTCGGCTGCGATGAGCAGCGGGTTGATCTCGGCGGCCCGGTTTTCGCGCGCATCAGAGAATTTCTGCTCGAGCCGATCTACCTCGGCATTCGCCTGGGCTGTGCGCCGGCGGGCACTCTCGATCCCGCGCTCCGATTGGACGATTGCGGCGTTAGCGGACGCGGCCTGTAGCCGGTTATTCGCGACGCGGCGATCCGACGCGATTATGCCGTCGTTGGCGCGCTCCACTGCGCGCCGCGCATTCTCCACCGCACGCGAGAACCGGGACACCGCGGTCTCATCCACATTGACGCGGATGTCCATCGGGCGCGACTCCTGCTCGACGCGCATCCGGTCGATCTCTTCACGGGCCCGCGCGGTCTCGGTCTGCACACGCACATGCACCGGACGCTCCCGCTGGCCGTCACGGAACTTGTCGATGTCCTCGCGCGCCTTCTCGACGTCTGCACGGACCTGTATCGAGAACTCGGCCAGCTGGCCTCTCATCTGCGTGTCGAGATCCTTACGGAACTGGCTCGCATCAGGAACGATCCGCAATCGGGCATCGCCGGCGTCGTACATGGCCATCAGCGACCCCTACCGCCAGAGCGGCGACGATCCCGGTACGCCTTCAACCGGCATGCATCGGAACACCACCGCCGAACAGCACCGCGGGCCGTGTTGCGCACAGGCTGCCCACACCAGCTGCACGAAACCGCTGTCGGGCGGTACCCAAGGTACCCAAAACCGCTACTCATCAGCCGAAACACCCTGAAAAACCGCGTACGGGCCAAAACCCCCAGAGTCGTACATCTTGCGAGCCACAGTGCACCCCGGACGGGGGCGGCCACCGGGGGGCGGGGTGGTCCCCATGGGGGGTGAGGAGAGTTTCAACCCGAAACTCTCCTCGTTGAGCTGCGGCGATGGTCTCATGGTTGACGTCTTCCAGCGTGCAGCCGACTCGAGCGCGCCACGGTTGACGTCTTCCAGCGTGCAGCTGGCGCGGAGGTGGCCGGCGCCAGCAAGATGGTCGCGGCTGCGGTCATCGCTTGAACCCGGGGTGGCGTTCGGGCGTGCGCTTCCAACTGTTGCGGCCGCGTTTGGCTTGCTTCTGGGTTTCGACGTTGTGGCAGTTGTGGCAGACGGCTCGAAGGTTGCGCGGGTCGCGCGGGTTTCCGCCTTCGCTGATGGCCAGGATCTTGTCGACGATGTTCGCGGCGCCAGTGCATCCGGGCGCTTTGATTTGGCATTGATGGTTGTCGCGTTTGAGGATCTGTAGGCGGAGTTTGCGCCATTCGTGTGTGTGGACGAATTGCGCGCTGGCTGTCTGTTTCTCGGACCACGTCATGCCGCTGCTACCTCCGTCTGCGGGGGGTCGTCGGCGGGGTGTTCCGGCGGCGGGCGCGCTGGTCACTGTCATCGGCTACCGGCGGCGCAGCGCAACGCAGCGGAGTCAGGATCTCCGTCTGGCTGCGCCGCGCCGCCGTGGTCATCGGTTGTCGGTCTCGTCGGGTTCGGGCGCATAGCCGAACTCTCGGCGCAGCTCAGCGACGGCCTCTCGGTATGTCGGTTTCTCGGGTGGGTAGCCGTATTTTCGGCGCAGCTCTGCGACGGCCTCTCGGTATGTCGGTTTCTCGGTCTCGTCGGTCATTTCGTGTCTTTCGTGTTGTTGATCAGGTAGTGGTGAACTGCGCGGCCGGACGCGACCGCGGGTGATGGTGCGCGCTGTCTCTGGGTCGATTGCCCGGTTCATGTACGGCCGTGAGCAGGCCGGGACATTGTTTCCGGTGATGGTGATTTCTCGTGGCGCCTCGACGTCGGCGGGTTTTGGTTTTGTGGCGGCGAGTCGTAGAAGGTCATCAGGCGTGAGCGGGGTGTTCCGGTACGTTTGCATCAGTGAGCCGGTTATGTGGTCAGAGTTCATGGGTCGGTCCTTTACTGTCTCGTGGCTTTGGTGCCGTGGCGTTTTGCGACGGCAGCTCGTCCTGCGTCGCCGGGCCGTTCGATCGGTGCGGGGCGCGGATGTTCGACGCCGAACCGCTTCTTGATCTCGGCTCGGGCGTTGTCGCCGGGACGGGTGGCCGGCGGGTGGCCGGCCAAATGGATGGCGGTCAGATGGCCAATGACCTTTTCCCCGTCGACGGCACCGGATTCGTTGGTGAACGCGGCCGGGTTAGCGGCGGAAACGAAAGCGTCGAGCTGCGAACCAGACAGGACTTTGGCTGCGTGGGTTCGGATCTGCTCGGCCGCGTCTGGGGCTCGGAGTTTAGCGGTGAGTGCGGCGAATTCACCGGCGCTCATCCGGGTGATGGCTTCCTCTGCTTCAGCCGGCAAGTCGGGCATTTCGGCGCCTCTCCTTGTATGTCATCACTTCTGCCTCTTCGATGAGCCATCGGCCGCTGACCTTCACGGCGCCCAGTTCGGGGGCGATCTGTCGGACGAAGCGGGTTGTGCAGCGGAGAATTTCCGCGGCTTCCCGAACGCCGATGGGAGCTTTCGCTTCTGATTGTCCTGGCGTGCAACCTGTTGCACTTCCGGATGCGGAAGTGGAAACCTCGAGTTCGAGTGCGCGCACAAGCTCCGACTCCCACCCTTGTATGGGCGGCTTGGGTGGGAGTTTGTCTCCGCGCCTGGCCTTCAGTTCCTGGTCAGCGGCGAATAACGCCAGCCGAAGCAGACGTGGTGTCAGCATCCACCAACGCCGCGCTGTTGTACTCGCTCGTAGGCGTCGTACAACGCCAGGATGAGATCGCGTGTCTCGTCGAGCTCGAGATCGAATTGCAGCCCAGGCCCGGCGGTTAGCGTGATCGGCCGCGCGGTTGTGCCGTTGGTGATCACATTCGCCCGGAACCGTTTGGGCCGTATCCGCATGGGACTCTCCTTTCGTTGTCAGAGGGTTCGGTCACCGCGGGCCCGGACGCCGTTGTCGCGGGCCCGCGGTGAATTAGACGAAGCGCTAGAAGACTTCGCCCGCGGGGACGAGCCGCGCGACCCGAACGTGGATCTCCTGGCACTCGGGATCAATGGTGACTTCGTAGATGCCTGGTGACGGGACGTCGGGATCACCCGACGGCAGGTTTCCACGCCACGACCGTCGTTCCTCCTGCTGCGGGTCGTAATGCCAGACATGGCTTGTGGTGAGACCGAGTTGAATCTCTTTACTCGACTTCACACGGCGCCCGTCTGAGTAGTGGTGAAGGTCACCGAATTGTGCTGCGAGAGAAGTTATTTCCTTGCCGATGGCGTCGATCGCGTCTAGCTCGGTTTCGTGATCCTCGTCGCACTCGGAACCGCCGATAGCGTCGGTGGTCCAGTCAGTTCGCTCCCGGAGAATCGCTGCGGCGTACTTCAGCACGTCGGTCGCCTTGCAGTAGTCGGCTTCGAAATCAATCATTGGTTGGGTTCCCTTCTCATTTGTTGTGGTGGTGGTGATTTCGTTGTGGTGCTCAGTGGTGGTCATGGTGTGCCTTTCGTGTTGGTGTTGGTGATGCGGTAGAAGTGCACGGTTCGGCCGTGCAGTGGCAGTTCGGGTTGCAACGTGTTGCGGCACGGCTGCCCGGGCTTGGCGCCGCATAGACCGCAACGTTCTGTGAGCGCAGCCTCGATTTGAGAGGTGTTCATCGCTGCGCGCTTTCGTGGCGGGGGTCGCTGAAGTTGTGGCCCAAGCTCGGTCCAGAGCTGGGAACGACTCCGCCGGCGACTACACGGGCAATGCACGGAATGCGGCGGACCTGGTGGTCGTCGCGGGTACACCAGTGGCCGGGCTCAGCGCCGCAGTGTGAGCAGCTGACTTCGAGGGCCCCGGTGTCTTGGTATGCCTGCCGGATTGGCCGCCCTTTCATGACTGCGTCCCATTCTGTTGCTTCGAGTAACTGAGCCTTGACCAGCAACAACCCGATTTTGGGCACGTTTGGCACGTTTGCCAGGTATGACGGGATAGCGTGCGTGCGCTTAGACGAACCCGTAAAGAGGTGCCAAAGGTGCCCTTGCTAGTCGTCATCTGCAGCGACCTCCTCGGAGAGCCCGATTCCGCTGCGCCATCGCTTGCCGTGGACGGGTTTTGCTGCGGGGTAGCCGCGGGTGTCTAGGGCGTTGCCGAAAGCTCCGCGGCCTACGGGGTCGCATCCGTCGGACTCTTGCCACCGCTGCCAGGCCGCGTATAGCGCGCTGGTCGTTGCGCGGAACATTGACCCGGTGTGGCATCTGTCGGCGATGAATCGGCCGACTGCGTCGCTGTTTCGGCGGTAGGTGTCGGTTGCTTCGCGTACGGTCGCGGGTTCGTCGAGACCGCGCTCGAGGTAATCGCGGTAGCCGGCCACCGCCCAGGCGAGAATGCCGTCTGCCTCGAGCTGTAGTCGGGCGTCGAGCTCGTTGTCTTGTTCTTTTTCAGGAATGACGACGCCGAAGGGCACGACTCGCAGCCGGCGCCAGATCGCGGCGTCGTCGCCGGAAACTTTCGGTAGATGATTGGTGATGAGCAGTGGGGTGTGGGATGGCGTGAACTCGACGAAGTCTTGACGCATCCGGCGGGCGCGGATCGTGTCGCCGCCAGTCAGCCTTTTCATGGTTGCTTCGGCGAGTCGTCGGTCTTTGTCCGTTTCTGAGACGACGACCCATCGCACGCCACGCAGGTCCATTTCCCCTGTGGGGTGGCCGCCGTCGCGGTGCATGAAAAGGTCCGGTTCTGCAGTGCATGCGTAGTCACCGAACGCATATCGAATCGCTTTGTCGAGAACTGACTTTCCGTTGGCGCCGACGCCAGTCAAGATCCCTAAGACGTGTTCGACAACCGCGCCGAGCAGTCCGATGCCGGCGAGTCGTTGGAGGAATCCCCTTACCTCGGCGTCGGGTAGGACGCGGGCCAAGAACGCCGTCCACAGCGGTGATTCAGCGCCTGGATGGTAGGCGCCGCGACAGACTTTTGTGATTCGGTCGTGGGGGCTGTGGGGCCGCAGTTCGAATGTGCGTATGTCGAGAGTCCCATTGGCGACATTGAGAAGGTGTGCGTCGCTGTCGAGGTCACCTGCAGCCGAGGCAAATGGCCGGAGCGCTGCAGCAAGGTCAAGTACGCCGGCGACACCGGACGCTGATTCGCATTTCCGGACGTCGGCCCGCAGCTCCTTATCATCGAGGCTGTCGGCCAGCGCCTGGCGCAGCTCGGCCAACACAGCACGCTTGGCACGCCCGCGGTCGTCGAAGGCAAAGCGCGTGCCGTCCCACTGGTGCCATCCGAGGCCGGTGACATGGAGCAGTTTGCCGGCGTAACGATCAGCGAGACGATAAGCCATCCGCGCCTGGCCGCGGTGTACCTGCGTTGGGTCTGGTTCTACTTGACCGTTGGTTTCCGCGCGATGGCGTTCGACCGCAGCCATCGCACGAGATTGGATTTCAGCATGGTCTCCCGTCACGACGCCGCCCGTCTGAGCCATGGCCGTGCCGCGTAGAAGTCTTTGCGCTGGTTTATCTCCCGCGCGATACGCGGCCAGTCCGCAGCTGCAGCTACAGCCCTTGACGCTTCCGCCCGGGACTGCTGGGCGCTCTCCACTCGCAGCGCCCAGTGCTGTGCTCCGTCAAGGAGCGCAGCCCATTTAGCTGGGTCGTCGTGCGCCAGCGAGCACCAGGCGGGCGTGCCTGCCACCGGCCAGCCGTTGGCCTGGCTCAGGACTGCGGTGACGAATTCGTGAACAGACCACCAATTGACTTGCTGTGACTCGGTCGTGGGTGTCGAGGTAGTAGAATCAGGGCTAGCGATTGGCGTCGTCGAGATGGGCCGGGCCGGAGTGTCCGGCCTATTTCGTTCGGGCATTACGCACCGCCGCCGAACGGCACCATGGCGGCGTCGATCTCGTCGCGGCGTAGCCGGACTACGCGCGCACCGAGCCGGTAAGCGGTCAGTCTGCCATCGCTCACCATTGAATGCACAGTCCGAGTTGTTACGCCGAGGTAGTCGGCGGTCTCGCGTATCGACAGATAGGCAGGCCGCGACGAAGTAGCGTGCAGTTTGTTGGAACGGCCAGGATTACTGGACATAAGGTCTCCGAAGGCATGCAGAACTAGTGGCCTCCGGAGAGAGGGCCGACATAAAGTGCGGCAAAGCGAACCTTAGCGCATCGCGCCGAAAGTCAGTGTCTATCGGCGGCGTGTTCGGGAGATTTGATATTTCCAGGCAACGGCGAAGTGCCGCAGCGCGATCTCACCGCGATCAGCGACCGCGTCGAGTACGTGGTCCCGCGCAAGCTCCACATCGAAGTCATGGTTATGGTTGTGGCGCTGCAGATCGAATGGCTTAGGCTTGCACTGCTCACACCGATAGCGAAACAGCCTGCGTAACTGCGGAAGACTCAGCCTCCCTGATTTTTGTGCGTCGTCGTCGTCGGTGACCCACCGCTCAAATTCGGGCACGGTGACGATCGAGTCGTGTTGCTGCCAAGTCCGAGTAGGTTCCCAGATGCTTTCTCTGTTGCCGACGCGGTAAGGCCCGTCATAGCGGGCGATGGGGCAACGCTCATGCCGCGGCCCGTTCTCACGCCCATCGCAATAGATGATCACCGCCGTCATTCCTTGGCCTCCACCAATTTTGATAGCAGTTTGGCGATTTGGCGGTCCCGCCCTTGCGCGGCGTGCTGATAGCGCATAGCGGCACCTGGGGTGCTGTGACCTAAGCGTGCCATCAGCTCGGCCAATGTCGCGCCTGTCGACGCGGCTAGCACGGCACCGGAGTGTCGCAAGTCGTGCCAGCGCAAGTCATCTCGCCCGGCCTCCGCGCGCGCGGTGTAGTAACGCCGGTAGAGGCTAGCGGGTGTCAGGTGGCCACCGTGGGCATTCGGGAACAGCAGCGCGTCCTTGTCCGGGTCGACGAACCGCGTCAGATGGTCCTTGATCACGGGCAGCAGGTGGGGCGGCATCTCGACGTCACGGCGCCCGGCGTCGGATTTGGGAGTAGTGACTTTCGGGCCTTCGTCGAGGCGCACAACGGCCCGCTCGACGCGGACAATCCCGTACGGCTCGGGCGCGTCCTCGGAATTGGCTAATGCATGAGCCGATTGCTCCTCGGTGGGCTCGACGATGCTGATGTCCTTGCGGCGCAGCTCGGTCAGCTCGCCGAAGCGCAGAGCGCACCACGCGGCGAGGAGAACCATGGCCTGGTACTGCTGGGGCATCTCCTGGGTGATCACGCCTATTTCGTCAAGGGACGCTGGGCGGATCTTGTGGACGCGCCGCGAGCTGCCGGCGCCACGGATCACACACGGGCTGGCGCGGATTTTGCCATCACTGAGCGCGGTGCTCATGACCGTGCGCAGCAGCCCGTAACAGTGGGCGCGCAGCGTCGGTGTTTTGGTGCCCGTGTTCGAGTGCCAGTCTCTGACGTCGTCGACGGTTATCGACGCGATCGGCATCGCCCCGAACCGCGGTAAGAGATGATCCTCGAGGAGCTTGGAATAGTGCTCACGGGTGCGATCCTTCAGGTCGCGCTGGGCCAGCCACGTGTCGGCGTAGCTCTTGAAGGTCAGCCTGTGTTTCGGGAGTTCGTCGGCGCCGGGCGGGGTCCACGCTTTCCGGATGATCTCGGCCTGGCGAAGCGCCAGCCAGCCACGGGCGTCCCGCTGTGCCAGGAACAGGGTGGGGGCGGTGTAGCGGCGGCCGTCGGGGCCGCGGTAGCGGGCGCGGTAGCGGCCGCTAGGGAGGGTTTCGACGGCGCCGAAGGTGCCGGGCTGCCGTTGCTTGCGTTTCTTGGGTGCCATGTGTCGGGGCCTCGCGATACTGTATGAGTACTGGCGTGGGTCGGCGTGGGCCAGCCTTGGGTTAACAAGACTGTATCAAGTTTCTTCAAGATTCAGCGTGGTTCTGTTACACTGACCAGTGTCAGAGCAGATAGATCCACTGTTTGCGCTGGTCATAACACCCACGCTAGCAAACTGATTGAACTGGTTCGAATCCAGTACCTGCCACCAGCGTCAGGCCTCCCCTTCGAGGGGGTCCGATGCATTTGTGGGGACCGAGATGTCACAGATTGTCACAACACGCGGGTAACTCTGTGTGGTCGTGACATCTGCATACGCTCAGCGCCGAGCGGGCGCGCCGGGCCTACCTGCCCATGACTGACGGAGCATCCACTCAGAGTTCGCACCGTGGTGGACAGCTATGAAGTCGTCGACCTCGCCGACTGGACTCGCGGAGAGAGTGAACCAGGAGGTGATGAGGCGAAGCGATGGTTCATAGGGCCTGAGTCTTCGCGGCACGCCGGGCACTGGCTGTTCAAGCCGCGCCGAATCAAAACTCTCAAACTGTCAAAGGAACGTCAGCGTCTCGGCCACGAACCCGACGTGCTCGTTCGGGGAGAGGACTGGGCAGAGAAAATCTCATACGAGGTCGCCAAACTGATTGCGCTCCCTGCGGCGGAGACTGAGCTTGCCACGGTTGTCCAACTACGGACCGACGAGCGAGTCTACGGCTCGATGAGCCGAGACATGCGGCCTCGCGATTGGGCATGGACCGCGGGAGCTGCATTGCTTGCCGAGCGCGACGATGAGTTCGATGTCAAGTCCTGCCGCGGCCACACGATCAGCGCCATTCGTGAAGCGTTAGAAGGGCTGCGAGGTCCGGTTGGCACAAAGTTACGCCGATTGGCCCGCATTCGATGTTTTCGCGGGGTATCTCGTCTTGGATGCGTGGATCGCCAACACTGACCGGCATGCGCACAATTGGGCGGTCTTGCAGGCCCCAGGACGGGTGATGTTCGCCTCGGTCCAAGCTTCGATCACGGCTCGGCGCTCGCAAGCGGTGATGAGGACAGGCTCCGTGCCCAGCGGGTCAAGCAGAAGACGGTTGATCAGTGGTGCGAGCACGGCCGCACTAAGCCGCGCACAGCATGTCCGCGTCGGCGAACAGTTCCTCTTGCCTATCCGAGAAGTACCGGATAGGCGAGGTTCGGGACGTGACTTGAGCACGCTTGGTGATCTGGACGGCGCTCGTATCATTTTCAGAATTTCGTCGGCGTCGTCAGGTTTCGATGACGATCTTGCTCCCGGCGGTAGGGCCGGCTGATCGCGGAACGGAGCCTCCCAGCCGGTCAGAGTGCCAATCGGCAACGACGCGGCATCTATAAGGGAAAGCTGATCCGGGATCTTTGCGACGACCCGAAGGTCCACGGCCAACTGCTGCACTCAGCAACCGTCCGCCGGTACCCCGCGGGGGTTGGTGTCAATCTCGGTCGACCCATGGACCGAGTGGAGTTTTACGAAGGGCGATGCGCAGCGTGGCCACAGCCGATTCGTGGGCGAGTCTGGTGAACTCAGCATTGCGTTGCGTTTTGCCTGGGATGACGTCGCCTGGTCTCGGCGCGAGCACGTAAGTCATCGTCTGCCGCAAAGTGCCGGACAAAATGGACTGGATTGTCTGTCCGTTCCTTATGTCCCTGGAACGGTACAGCAGGCCAAGGCTTGGGTTCAGACGGCTCAGATAGGCGGCGATGGCGCGGTCGGTCCACCCGATGGTCGAAGGGGTTCCCAACGGTTTGGTCGCGAGGATGAGGGCATGTGTCGCGCCGAGCGCCATCGCTGAAGCGATCGGGATGCTTTCGGCGATACCGCCGTCAAGCCATCTGCGACCGCGATGGTGAAGTGGCGGCCCGCCGATCAGAGGCAGGTGTGCCGATGCCTGCATACACAGCGCGGCGTCCTGACGGTTGGCAAAATTGGTGAGAGCAACGGCACGCGCATCATCGACGTCGGTGGCCACGAATGCCGTGTGCGGACGTTGTTCGTCGAGGAGGTGAGTGTCGAGGTCAAGCAGGGCGTCAATCTCTCTGATGATTCGGGCTCCATCCAGGATGGGTTGACCTTGAAAGGCCCGTCTGGCGTTGAAATACCCTGGCGCGCAGAAGATCTCTTGATATGCGGTGGCTAGGGTTGATGCCTTTCCTGCTGCCATCGCAGCGGCGTTGGCGGCGCCCGCGGAAGTGCCCACGATCAGATCGACGACTTGGGTTACTCCCAAGGTCTCCAGTGCAGCGGACATGGCAGCGGAGATGACACCGCGCATTCCGCCCCCTTCCACCACGATTGAGAGGACGGCGCCGTCGTCTTTGCAGCCAAGCCGAAGCCGGTTGGCGATCAGGTCGAGCACGCCTAAATCACCACCGCCGCTGCTGCCAGGGCCCAGTCGCGCCCACGCGTCTGGTGTCATCTGGGCGACTCCGGTCGGTGCGCCTGCTCCGGTGGCGGGGATGCCGCGGAATTTCGGCGCGATGTACTTATCGCAGCGTGACAGCGGAGCTTCGGGAAAGACGGCACGCTGTCAGCTGGTGGCGCGTGTGATCCGCGCGTCATCATGTGATTCACCGCAATGTCCGTCAGTCGACAGGCAGGTGGTGGTGGGGTCGAGGATGCGCACGCAAAGTCCGCCGCCGGCATGAGACCGTCAGGGCCGAGGCGCGCGCACCGGTCGTACGGGTAACGGATGGCGGTTGACAAGTGCCGAACGCGGGTGGGTGTGGCGCGGTAGTTGGCGCTGCGGTGGCCTGGCCGAGGTGTGGCTTGCCGGAGCAGATTGGATGGGTTTCGATCCGTGCGGTCGCCAGTTGGTGCCATGCGCTGTTGTGGATTTGGCCTCATGTGATCAGAAGGCGGTGTCGGGCAAGGTCATGATGTCATCATCGAGCGACTCGATGATGGTGCGCGTCGACGTGAGGTGGGGCAGCACGTTAGCGGCGAAGAAACTCGAAGTCGCGATCTTTCCCTGATAGAACGCCTGGTCGTGCATCGCTGCCGACTCCAAAGCCGCGCTGGCCACTTTCGCTTGCTCAAGGAGGCGCCATCCGATCAGCAGATCACCCAACGCGCTGAGATAGCGCACCGAGGCCAATCCGACTTTGTAGAGTTCGGTCGGTAGGTCGGACGCCGCCATCAAGTATCCGGTCATTGTCGCTGTCATCGCCTGGATGTCGCCGAGGGCTCGGCGCAGATGCACGGCAGCCCCAGACCGTCCGTCGCAGGTGTCGATGGTTGTCGCAATCTGTGATGCCACGTAATCGAGGGCCTCGCCACCGTCCCGAATGATCTTGCGGAAAAACAGATCCAAGCCTTGGATTGCGGTTGTGCCCTCATATAGCGAATCGACCTTGGAGTCGCGGATGTATTGCTCGATCGGATAGTCCTGCAGGAACCCCGATCCGCCCAGGGTCTGCAACGACTCCGTCAGTACCGCGTAGGCGCGCTCCGAGCCGACGCCCTTGACGACTGGCAGCAGCAGATCGTCGACGCGATGCGCCATCGAGGCGTCGGCACCAGAAACGTGTCGCGCGACGTCCTCGTTTTGATGGGCTGCTGTGTACATATAGAGAGCCCGCAGCCCTTCGGCGTAGGCCTTCTGTGTCATTAGGCTGCGGCGTATGTCTGGGTGACGGATGATGGCGACCCGCGCGGCACTCTTGTCGTTCATGTGCAGTAGGTCGGCGCCCTGGATGCGCTCCTTGGCGTAGGCCAGTGCGTTGAGATAGCCGGTCGACAGGGTCCCGGCTGACTTGACTCCGATGGTCATCCTGGCGTGCTCGATGACAGTGAACATCTGGGCGATCCCGTTGTGGGAGTCGCCGACGAGATAGCCGACGGCGGGTACACCATGCCCCCCGAAGGTAAGTTCGCATGTCGGCGAGGACTTGAGGCCCATCTTGTGTTCCAAATTGGTTGCGAAAACGCCGTTGCGGGAGCCCAGTTCCAGCGTGTCGGGGTCGAACAAGAACTTCGGTACGTAAAACAGGCTGAGTCCCCTGCTACCCGGCCCCGCGTGCTGCGGGCGGGCGAGCACCAGATGAAAGATGTTCTCAGCGGTGTCGCCCACGTCACCGCCGGAGATAAACCGTTTGACGCCTTCGATGTGCCACGTTCCGTCCTGCTGTGCGATGGCCGTGGCGCGGCCGGCACCCACGTCGGAACCGGCGTCTGGCTCGGTGAGCACCATGGTGGCTGCCCAGCCTCGGTCCAAACCGCCCGCGGCCCAATGTCGCTGCTGATCGTTGCCTTCGATTGCCAACGCGTGAGCTATGGCGGGTCCGGTGGCGTAGAAGAACGCCGCCGACGGGTTGGCGCACATCAGCATTTCATTGATGGCCCACATGAGAGCGGCCGGGGCGGCTACGCCGCCAACACGTTCGGAGATGCCGATGCGCCACCACTCGGCGTCTTTGACGATCTGAACGGACTTGGCCAGTTCTGCCGACACCGCGACAGTGTGATTGTCCGGATCGAAGACGGGGGGGTGGCGATCACCGTGAACGAATGAATCGGCGAGTGGCCCTTCGGCCAGACGCGCTACCTCGTGGAGCATCGTGCGTGCCGTCTCGGCGTCGAGATCGCCGTAATTCTCCGAAGCGAGGACCGCGCCCAGACCCAAGACCTCGAACAAGTTGAACTCGATGTCGCGAACGTTAGTGATGTAGTGGCCCATGAGGTCCCTTCCGTTGATCAGGTGACCGAGCTTGCGGTGACCGCACTGTGTTGGCTGAGGGGGCGGTACGCAGCGGTGAGCAGCGGAACCCACTCCGTGGCCGGTGTGTTCTATCCTGTAGGTATCGAGGAGACGAATTCTTGCCCTCAAGCGTCAAACCAACGGTCCTTTTCTGCCCCCAGAGGACAAAGATGGCTGCCTTCGGCCGGCCAGGCCCCTATCGCCGCGGGGCTGACTGCGGCATAACCTACGATTCCGGTGAGGTGGCGTCCCATGGATCCTTCGTCCGGCCGATCGCGTCGCGTCCGGCTACCTGACGAACTGCTCGACGCCTTATGGGCTGGGCTGCCGGCGCTCGGTGAGCGCGCGGTCAGCGAGGTGATGAATGAGGTGCCGGCATACCGCGGCACGGCTGGCGGCACGTTGTGGCGCGTCATAACGCACTTCGTGCAGGAGACAATGACCGGGTTCATCGAACTCACTCGCGCCGAGGCCGATCCAGACACCTCGCCATCGATCATGCGGTTGCTCGACCTCAGCTACGCGCTCGGGCAAGAGGAGGCGCGCCAGGGCAGGTCACCCGAGGTCCAATTGGCGGCGTTTCGAGTGGGCGCGCGCACGCTGTGGCGGGAGTGGAGCGCGGTCGCGATGGCTCAGCAGGTGCCATCTGAGACCCTGGTCGTCTTCGCCGAATTGATCTTTGCCTACCTCGACCGGATGTCGGCAGCCGGCGTCGCGGGTCAGGCCGCCGAACAGGCACGACTGGGCGTCGCTCGGCAACGTCACCGCGAGGAACTCGCCCGGCTCCTCGTGCGCGGTTCCCCCGCGGGGGACCTCGCGCAGGCCGCCGAGCGCGCGGGCTGGCGGCCGCCGGAGACCTTGACGGCCGTGGCGACACCCCGCCGCCGTCGTGCGACGGCGGTCACCGCCTGGACCGACCCGCGGGCCCTGGACGTGCCCGACGACGCAGTCCCGCCGTCGGTCCGCTCGTACAGCACGGCGCTCATACCGGGTGTCGGTGGCAGAGCCCGCGAGCCGTTCATCACGTCGCTGAGCATCCCCGGCACGGTAATCGGACCGGCCCGCCCGTGGATGCACGTGGACACCTCGGTGCGGCGGCTAAGCCGCGCGATCGTCCTGAACCTGCCCCATACCGGCGTGATAGACACCGAGCGGTACCTACCCGAGTTGGTGCTGAGCGCCGACACCGAAGCGCTCGCCGACCTTCGGGCGGACGTGCTCGCGCCGTTGCAATCTCTGACACCCGCCGCGCGTAACCGGTTGACCGAAACGCTGCGGTCTTGGCTTCTCAACCACGGCCGCCGCGAGGACATCGGCGCCGACCTGTACGTCCACCCGTCCACGGTCCGCTATCGCGTGCGCCAACTGCGTGAGCTCTTCGGCGACCGCCTCCACGACTCGCGCGCCATCATGGAACTCACCATCGCCCTGGCCACGCCACCGCCACCCAAGCCCTGAACGACCACTGGGGGGCCTCGTTGATGCCAATGCTGTTAACTTTGGCGCGGTCGCAGTTCAGTGTCTTGTTGAGTTGAGAGCTGTTGTGGTACTGCGTGTTCGATTGATGCCATTGGCCGCACTGACACGGCGGTTCAGGATAGTCGTGCGGCCGTCGTTGTCACAGTGTTGTCACAACTCATGCGCGACGCGCGGAAATGCGGTGACACACTCTGGAACCATCGGTGCACTTGCCGCGCTGGCCGCGCGTCGGATTCACCAGCTGTCAATAACGAAGCCCACCGCATCACCCACCACGGCGCTGACACCGTGATCTCGCCACCAACGAGGAGATCAGTGGGCGTCCTTGTGCTTCACCGCACGATCGATGTCGCGCCCAATCAACCAATAGACGGCCATCAGCACCGCCGCCAAGCCCAAGAAAAATGCGGCGACCATCATGGCATTTCCTCCCCCGGGTGTTGGCCTTGGCAAGACTCATCGGGCCTGGAGGTGCTGGTTCAGCAGGTCGAGATCACTCCGGCGCGTGCGGCTGTTTGTCACGTCGATCTGAACACCGACCCCTGGGGGTGCGATAGAGCACTAAGTCATGAGCCTTGGCGCTGCCAGCCTTCGAGTCACAGGGGGACTGCATGGACAGGTCAGCGATCTCGAATGAACGCTGTCTGCGTTGCGTAGATGACGAGCGCGAATCCGCATTGCCCTGGCTGCCCGCTTCGGTCTATTATCTGCGTATGAATGCAGATATTGGCGCTTGTGGTCGCCGGCTTCCCGAGGACCAGGTGAACCTGGTGGTTGAAGTGTTCAGGATGCTGGCCGATGCCACCCGCGTTCACCTGTTGTGGGCGTTGGTGAGCCGCGAGATGTCGGTCAACGACCTGGCCACCCACGTTGGGAAGCCCGCTCCGTCGGTATCTCAGCACCTCGCGAAGCTAAGGATGGCGCGCCTGGTCCGAACCCGCCGCGAGGGAACCACGATCTTCTACAGCCTCGACAACGACCACATTCGACAACTGGTTACCGATGCCGTCTTCAATGCCGAGCACGCCGGACCGGGCATACCCGGCCACCATCGCGACGCCGCCGAACTGGCGACCCTGCACCCTGACAGATCCGACGCCGACTCCAATCTGGCCCGACGGAACGGACGCCGATCATGACCCACGACGCTGTTCACAGTCATGACCATGGACACGATCACAGCCACGGCGGACGCGGCGGCAAGTTAGGCGCCGCGCTGCGGGAAGTGTTCGCGCCGCATAGCCACGATGTCTCCGACAGTATTGACGGCGCACTGGAATCAAGCGCAGCAGGTATCCGGGCGGTGAAGATCAGCCTGCTCGTCCTCGGCATGACGGCGGTCGCCCAGATCGTGATCGTGGTGATCTCGGGATCGGTCGCTCTGCTAGCCGACACCGTCCACAATTTCTCCGACGCACTCACTGCAATCCCGCTGTGGATCGCTTTCGCCCTGAGCACCAAGGCCGCCACGCGGCGCTACACCTATGGGTTCGGGCGTGCGGAAGACTTGGCCGGATTGTTCGTCGTGGCGATGATCACTCTCTCGGCCATCATCGCCGGCATCGAATCGGTCCGCCGCCTCATCAACCCCATTCCGATTGAGCATGTCGGCTGGGTCGCAGCCGCTGGTCTCGCCGGATTCATCGGCAACGAACTCGTCGCCTTCTACCGCATCCGAGTGGGTCGCCGGATCGGCTCGGCGGCCCTCATCGCAGACGGCCTACATGCGCGCACCGATGGATTCACCTCACTGGCGGTGCTTTTCGGTGCAGGCGGCGTCGCGCTGGGCTTTCCGCTAGCCGACCCGATCATCGGCCTGGTCATCACTGTTGCCATCCTCGCCGTCTTGCGCACCGCGGTCCGCGACATCTTCCGCCGGCTCATGGACGCGGTCGACCCCGCGTTCGTCGACAACGCCGAAGCCGCGCTGGCCGCCCAACCCGGCGTCACTGGCGTTCGCAGCGTGAAGATGCGGTGGATCGG